>JAEXDU010000150.1 GCA_023401495.1 Bacillota bacterium | reverse complement strand
CATGCATTCACCCGCAAAGGCATGGGGGTCCTCAAAATGATGGAATGCGCAAGACACCGTGATGACATCCATGCTTTCGTTTTCAAAGGGAAGGGGGACGCAGAAGCTTACCACAAAGGTGCAGTCTGGATGGCGCTCTCTGGCGGCGGCAATCATGTTTTCGGACAAATCCACGCCGAACGCATGGATGCTTGCCTTCTTGGAAAGCGTACCTAAGAGTGTGCCGTTGCCGCAGGCGACATCCAAAACGCTGTCTCCGTCACGGAGCATGACCTGCTTGATTAGCTCCGCTTTGTGGGGTTTGGTGTAATAGCCCTCAGGCGAGGTGTCGTACCCCGCCGCCATCTGGTCGTATGTCTTTTTAGAACGCTCGGTTCGTTTCCCCATACTCACGGCTCCTGTAAATTAGATTTTTGTGCGGAAACAAGCACGCAAACCGCCTACCTACGTAAAATTTTCTCCATCGCCTTTCCCTTGGCCAGTTCGTCAATCAACTTGTCCAGATAGCGAATCTCCTGCATCAAAGGCTCCGCGATTTCTTCCACTTTAATTCCACAGACCGCACCCGTTATGAGCTTTCGATTGGGGTTCAGCGTGGGGGCATTTTGGAAAAAAGCGGCGTAGTCAATATCGCTTTGCACAATGGTTTCTAATGCTGTTTGGTCATACCCTGTCAACCAACGGATGACTTCATCCACCTCGCTCTGGGTTCGCCCCTTTTTCAGGGCCTTATTGACAAGAAGCGGGTAAATCTTTGCAAAACGCATTTTATAGACTTTATCACTGTTCATTCTGAGTGCCCTCCACGCCTATCATCTGGTTCATTCAATTTTAATGCGAGTAGTTTTGAAGGTATATTGCAGGGACGGCTTTTGTCAACCACACTCCGTTTACTGAGCAGTAAAATTTGAATCCGTCACTGAACATGGCGCCGCTCAGGACACGGTAAATGACAGGCTTACCGTGTCTGGAACCAACCCTGTGTGCTGTGGCTTCGTCCATGGACAGGTGGACATACAAACGTGATTTGGGAAGAAGCCCCTGAGCCTCGATAGACTGCGTGTACTTTTCACCCGTGCCGTGCCAAAGAAATTGCGGAGGCGCTGTCTCCTCTAATTCAACATCCACAGATATGGAGTGCCCCTGATTTGCGCGGATCAGCGTCCTGTCCTCATTGAAGGAGTAGCGTTGCTTGTCATCGATACTTACAATTTCCTCAAGTGTTGTGATATCCAGCGGATACCTCGTGTTCACGCCGGCAATCAACTCATCGACATTGGCCCACCCGTGCTCATCAAGCATGATCCCAATGGTCTCTGGTTTGTGCCGCAGTATCAAACTGATAAACCGGCTGGTTTCAGTTAAACTCATAATTACCTCACTCACAAAAGGTAAACTTCTGCAATTGCTATCAGTTTTAGGACTGCCATCATTATAACGAAAAATCTCTGATTCCACAACGTAATCATCGAACCAAACACCTAATATCGAATTTTTGACCCCGTTAGGGATGGGTTAGGGATTTGCGCTTACGGCGGCGGGAAAAATCCCGCCGCCGTAAACTATTTCTCGTCCCAAACCGGGCAAATCAATTTGGGACAGCAATCCAAAATCCTAACCAAAAACGCAGAAAAACCGCCTGAACAGGCGGCTTTTCAAGGGGAAATGGTCGGAGTGACAGGATTCGAACCTGCGGCATCCTGCTCCCAAAGCAGGCGCGCTACCAACTGCGCTACACCCCGATATTCAATTTTGCGCTCATTTCGCGCCAGTTCCCAAACCACCCGCGCTACCAGCTGCGCCACACCCGGAAATATTTGATCAGGATATTAGAAAGCATACTTGCTTCGAAATTATAGCGGAAAATGGACGATTCGTCAAGCCATTCGGCGTAATGCGAAAAATGAAATCTTAAAAATTAGTCAATAAATAAAATCTTGTGTTTTTAAAGTGGTTTTTATTATTTCTTTTTCAAAATCACTAAATTTTTTCGCAATAGGGACGAAATTACTAAATGAAGTTCTATTTTTTTCTATCCTTTTTGTCGACTTGTGCATGAAAGCCTATATCAAGGATAATCGGAACGAATTACATATGGAGGTTTTCCCCCACAACATCAGGTTAAGGGAGCTGGTTTATGATGAAAAGCATCCGTTTCAAAATCGCCTCAATTCTATTGGCAATTATTGTCTTGCTAAGCGTATCTTTTGGTACTATCAGTACTTTGGTAATCAAATCCGGGGCCGACGAAATTTTTTGGATCATTATTTTGACTGTGGTGTACTGTCTGGTAGGTGTTGTGGTTTCCTTTTGGATTGGGGGTAAAATTGCAAAACCGATTTCGATTTGTGCGGATCGCCTATATGCGCTGTCGGAGGGCGACTTGAAGTCTCCTGTGCCGCAGATACATACCAAGGACGAAACGGGACGCCTGGCTGACGCGACAGAAGTGATTGTCTCGAATCTGCGCGCCATTATTTCAGATCTCGTTTCGCTGCTGGAAGCTCTTTCGCGCTCGAATTTCAATGTGAGATCTCAAGCGCAGGATGCATACCGCGGAGATTTCAAGCCGCTGTCCGACCATTTTGAGAGAATCGTGCTTTCTTTGAACGATACCTTAAGCCAAATCAACCAATCTGCCGGTATGGTGTCCAATGAATCCGAGCAGGTTTCTTACGGGGCGCAAAATCTGGCGCAGGGTGCTTCGGAGCAGACGGCTTCCATTGAGGAGCTGGCCGCGGCGATCCACCATTTGTCCGACAAGGTGAAGGAAAACGCCCTGAATGCGGTTCAGGCCGGTGAGTGGGCTACCCAGACGATGGGTGAGGTTGGTCAGTGCAACGACAAAATGCAGAGCATGGTGCAGGCCATGAAGCGCATTGAGCAGACCTCCTCTCAGATCAGCAACATTGTAAAGGCAATTGAAGATATCGCGTTCCAGACGAACATTCTGGCGCTGAACGCCGCTGTTGAGGCCTCCCGTGCGGGAGAAGCCGGCAAGGGCTTCGCTGTTGTTGCGGACGAGGTTCGCAGCCTTGCGTCGAAGAGCGCGGAATCCGCGAAGAGCACTTCCGCTTTGATTTCGGATTCTTTGAGCGCGGTTTCAGAAGGCTCCAGAATGGTGGGAGAAGCGCTGGATGCCCTGCAGGCCGTGACAAAGAGCATGGCAGAAACGCAGAGAGAGCACCGCGAGATCGCGGAAGTTACCGAAGAGCAGTCCACTGCGGTAGATCACCTGACTACGGTAATGGATCAGATTTCTGCGGTGGTGCAGACCAACTCTGCCACGGCGGAAGAAAGCGCGGCGGCGAGCGAGGAGCTTTCCAGCCAGGCCCAGATGATGAAATCGCTGGTGTCTCAGTTCCAGCTTCGCTCTACCTCTTCTGCACCGGCCAGGAATGCCAAAGCGTAATTCCGCGCAAGACAGCAATCAGATTTTAGATCAGAGCGGGGCGGGACTATCCCGTCCCGCTCTTTTTCCGGAATCGCATCCCCGTTTGGTAGCAGGTTCTAATCCGCGATGAAAAAGTGAAAAACAGGCGTCGCTTCCCGCCATCAGCAGGGAAGAGACAATCGTTGTCATCCGGTAAGTGGGGGCGCTTTGCAAAGAGTCGGAAAAGGTGCTATGATAAGGAAAAATCGCTAAAAATCCGGCTCTTCGGGGCCGGCGTCATTTTATCACCGGAGGGATTTCCATGAAGTACTTGATTGTAGGAACAGGAGGAACAGGGGGCGCGATCGGCGGATTTCTGGCCGCGAGCGGCAAGGATGTTTCTTTCATCGCCAGGGGCGGTCATCTGGAAGCGATCCGTCAGAACGGGCTGGTAGTCGATTCTGAACTGCGCGGACGGCTGCACATTGAGAATGTGCAGGCGTTCGATATGGAAAGCTACGAAGATAGTCCCGATGTGATTATTGTATGTGTCAAAGGGTATTCGATGGATGAAGTCTGTCCGTTCCTCCGCCGCGTTGCACGGCCGGATACCATGATCGTACCGATTTTAAATGTGTACGGAACCGGCGGAAAACTGGCAGTGCGCATGCCGGGTCTTACGGTGGCAGACGGCTGTGTTTACATCGTGTCCTATATTTCAGATCCCGGCGAAATCACGCAGAAGGGTCCGCTGTTCCGTGTTGTGTACGGCAACCGCGATTCAAGCTGCCCCGATATTTTCTATGACATTGAAAGTGATCTGCGCGAGAGCGGGATCGATGTGATCGTATCCACGAATATCATCCGCGACGCGTTTCAAAAATTTTCCTGTGTTTCGCCGATGGCGGCCGCGGGTGTGTTCTTTCAGAATACCATGGGCGAGATTCGCGAAAATCCCAGAAAGAGAGCGGTGTTTGCCAGCCTGGTGGGGGAGATCGGCCAGCTTGCGCAGGCGATGGGAATTCCGTTTTCCACCGATGTGGTTCAGGAAAATCTCGAGATTCTGGATCACTCCGCGCCGGACAGCACGACCTCTATGCAGAGGGATCTGCAGAAGGGCGGCCCATCCGAAATCAATGAGCTTCTGTTTGAGGTGGTTCGCCTGGGCAAGCGCTATCAGGTAGAGCTGCCCACCTATGAAATGATCGCCAAGAGCATGGGCTACTCTGAAGCGCTTGAGCCCATGTGGCTGGGGAATTTACAGCTGCGCAATCATCTGGTGCGTTCCGCCACGCGCGACGGCGTGGAGAACGAGGACGGTACCGTGAGCGAACGCCAGCTGCAGATCATGCGCACGTTCGCATCGCATGAGGTGGGGATGATCATCACCGGGCATTTTTATGTGCACCCGCAGGGACAGGCCTCCCCCTCGCAGAACGGCATCTACGACGGGCGCTTTCTGCCCGGAATGCGGCGGATGACAGATGTGGTTCACATGGAAGAAGGCTGCATCGTCGCGCAGCTGAACCACGCGGGCGGCAACGCGGATGTGGAGGAGCCTGTGGCCCCGTCGGAGCGGGTGTATTCCAAGGGCCGCCTCGCGCGTGCGCTGACAAGGGAAGAGATGGACGAAATCCGAGAGTGCTTTGCCGAGGGAGCCTCCCGCGCATATCAGGCCGGGTTCGACGGCGTGCAGATTCACATGGCACACGATTATCTGCTCGGCGAGTTTTTAACGCCGATGATGAACAACAGAACCGACGAATACGGCGGTTCCGCTGAAAACCGCTTCCGTTTTTGTGCGGAGATCATCGAGGCGGTGCGGCGTGCTACCTCCGAAAGTTTCCCGATTCTCGTGAAAATCAACAGCAACGTTCAGGCAAACGACCGCCAATATGAAGAGGACCTGCTGTATTATCTGCAGCAGATGGAATCGCTTGGGGTTGCCGCTGCAGAGCTTTCGGGCTGCGATTTCACAAAGAAGAGCGCCAACGAGCGGACATACTATCTGGAAAGGGCGGCGCGGATGCAGCAGCAGCTCAGTATGCCGCTGATTCTGGTTGGCGGGGTGCGCTCGCTGCAGGATATCGCCAAGGTGATCGATGCCGGCATCCCGATGGTTTCGCTCAGCCGGCCGCTGATCTGCCAGGGCGATCTGATCCCCCGTCTGCTTTCGGGGGAGAGGGCGCGGTGCATCAGCTGCAACCAGTGCTTTGTCCTGCCGCGCACCAGGGGAATCCGCTGTGTGTTCCATGCGCAGCAGCGCTGAACGATCAGCCGTTTGAAAGGGTAGGAAATGAATCGTAGACTTGAAATTATGGAGAGCGCGCCGGTCAGTAAGGCGCTGGCTTATTTGGGGCTGCCGACGATCGTCGGGCTTTCCGTAACGGGCTTTTATCAGCTGGCCGTCAGCTTTTTTGTGGCAAAGATGGGGACGCAGGCCATGGGAGCCATCTCCATTGTGTATCCGCTGGTTCTGATTATGCCGGGCATCGGGCTTTTGTTCGGCAACGGCGGGGCAGCCTATATCGCCGAGCTGCTGGGTGCCGGGGAGAAGGAGAAAGCGGAGACGGTGCTCGCCTCCACCATATTTTACTGTATTTTACTCAGCGTCATAACGCAGCTGCTCTTGCCGGCGATGCCGATCCTGCTCGTTCACATGGGTGCTTCCTCCGGCGTTCTACCGCTCGCACTTGAATACGGGCGGATTCTGGTGCTCTCGTTTCTGTTTCATATTCCCTCGGTTTGTCTTGCCAATCTGGTGCGGGCCGAGGGCAACGCGTCACTGAGCATGATATCCCAGATGACCGGCGCGGTACTGAACGTGGTGCTCACGCCGATTTTTCTGTTCGGCTTCGGCTGGGGAATCCGCGGGGCCGCAGCTTCGGCGGCGGTAGCGCAGTTTACCGCGTTCTGCATTCTGGCACAGTATTATCTGCGCGGCAAAAGCTATTTAAAGCTCGACTTCCGCAAGGTGCGCTTTCAGTGGTGGATTCTGGAGCCGGTTCTGAAAATCGGTGTGCCGCTTCTGTGCATCAACCTGTTCCAGAGCATCTCGATGGCGGCCGCGAACATTGCCGCTGCGCCGTATGGCGACGCGGTGGTGGCGGGGCTCGGAATCGCCAATCGGGTGATCGGCATGACAACACTGGCGGTAACGGGTTTTTCCAGAGGCTACCAGACCTTTATTTCGTATTGCTACGGCGCGTGCCGGCCCGACCGCATCCGGCAGGCGACCAAAACGGCGTATCTGTGGGGCATGTTGGGCGGTCTCGCGATTTCCATTGTACAGATCGGTTTTTCCGGCGGAATTGTGTCCGCTTTTTCGGACGACGCCGAGGTGATCTCGGTGGGCGTTCAGGCGCTGATCGCAGGAAGCCTGCTGTTTTTCACCTATGGCTTTCAGTCGATGGCGACGGTGTACCTGCTCTGCATCCGGTACAGCAAGGCAGGATTTGTATTTAGTATTTTCCGGCAGGGGCTGGCGTTTCTGCCGCTGCTGTTCCTGTTTGACCGCCTGTTCGCGGTCACAGGAATCCTGTACACGCAGGCTGTGGCCGATCTCGTTACCACGGCGCTGCTCCTGCTGTTTTTGGGGGTTACCAAACGCAATCGAACAACCGCTCTGGCGCAGGCCGCCGAGAAAGCCGCATAGCAGAAACACCGCTCTGATTTCTCCCTGATATACAGGGGAATCAGAGCGGTGTTTCTGCTTAGTAATCAATTACTGTAATAAAGATAAAATCTTTTTCTTTGTGTCAAAAAAGAGTTTTATTTGATTTTTGTCCTGCAATAATATTTCATATTGCTTTGATTGCTCATAGTCGATAGGCCGGACGGGCTTTTCGTATTGCTCCGCTGTAATTGCTGAATCCGGAGACAGTTTCGCATAAGGGCTTTCTACCATGGTATAGGTTGGTATTTCGGTATGGTATCCCTTAGGAAGAAACTCCTTTAGAAACAGGATGTAATTTTTGCCGGGTACAATTTTGCTTCTGGCGCGGTGTCCGCTTCCTTGCAGCATTTCCATGGTATAAAGCGGTTCTCCGTCTTTTTGGCTCTTTATTTTATTGAGTCGAATCGGTTCACAGACAATCAGGGTGTTTCCGGTGAAGCCGCCATCGTTTTTGTAGGTCTTGTTGACTGTCATTTCGGTTAAAAAGGTTTTGCCGCTGTTTTTTCCTTCGGAATTGGCGGTGGCCGATACAATAATCGCCGCTTGATCCAGTATGGATTGCGGAGAAGCGGTAAAGTAAGCGTCTTTATCTTCGTGAAATACATATTTTACCCGATCCTGTGGCTGTGCAGGCACCTCTGCCCAAATATCGGTATAAGAATTTCGGGTTGCAACTCCGGCCCCGATGCAGATGAGGTACAAAAATAGGCAGAGAAAGACCCAACTGTATTTTTTCATACTGTGCCCTCTGTTCGCGGAGGTTCCTGTTCCGTCGGTGTCTCTTCCAAACGGCCCTCCGCCATTTTGAACTTTTTTTGGCACAGAAGATTTAAGTCTGTTTTGTTGTGGCTTGCAATCAGTATGGTGCATCCGCGCTGGTTTTCTTCGCGGATGATTTGATGTACCGCCTGAATTCCGTCTTCATCCAAAGCATTCGTAGGCTCGTCCAGCACCAGAAGCCGGGGCTGCTCCATCACAGCCTGTGCGATGGCAAGGCGCTGCTTCATGCCCAGACTATATTTCTTATAGCTTCTGGAATCTTTGGGGTCAAGGCCGACCCGTTCCAGAACCTGATTGATTTCCCGATCGCCGATTTTTTGCTTGATCGAGGCCAGAAACTTTAAATTTTCAAATCCGGTAAATTCATTCCAAAATCCAACGGATTCGATAACCAGCCCCAAATCTTTTGGGAACCTTTTTTCTCCTACTTTTAATCCGAATACATCAATTGAGCCGGAATCCAAATAAATCAATCCACAGATGGCGCGGAACAACATCGTCTTACCCGAGCCGTTGGGACCAAAAAAACCGTAAATTCCGCCCTCTTCCAGCTCCAAATTAATATGGTTGAGTACCAGGCGTTTTTTCAGCGTTTTGGCTGCATCGGTTACCGTAATCTGTTTCATATCCTTCTCTCCTTCGTTTTCGATTCTGGCAGTCGTCATGCTTTTTGTGCCGCCTCCTGCACACTTAAAAAGTCTTTGCGGCGTACCACGAACCGGCATAACGCAAAGAACAAAAGGAAAATGCCGGCCAGCAGAAAGAAAGCAAACCAATCTAGGGTTCGTTTTTCCATCCATAACGTGTAATCGGTAATTGCCCGTCCCCAGCCGATGAATAGATTCAGGTCAGGTAAGTTCCATTTATTAACCTCGAAAAATCCATAAAAAGAATCCCATGTGCCGTAAAGAACAAGGGCCAAAAAGGCAACGACCGGGCTGTCAGACAATAAATAAGCGAGAAAATAGATCAGTGAAAAGGTCATATGCAAAATCAATTCTAAAATAAAGCTATACAGGTAGTAGGGAAATACCGCCCAGAAAACACCCCCTGCAATATAAGCGCCAATCAAGGCGGGAATATTCAAAATGACCAGATAAGTGACTGCCAGAACGGCGGACAAACGAAGATACCGCAGCAGCCAGCTTGAGCGGGACTCCGTTCGTGTGCAGTATTTGGTGTCCATTGAAAAACGGGTCACTGCGTAAATCCACAGAGCATATGTGGGAATTTGCATCAAAGCCATTGCTTTATAGTAAAAAAAACTATAGTAGATAAAGAAGGCGTCTCCTTCGAGTTCCGTAAATATTTCCTGATGCGAAATACAATTGTCATAAACGTACAGATATGCTTCGCCGATGGAAACAGCCAATAAAGCGATCAATAAAAACCATGTCAGCTTTTGCCGCCAGAACAGCCGATAAAAATAGTTCACAGCTCATCCACCTTCTTTTTGCGCAGCCTGATCCAGATTACAACGACAGATAGAAACAATGGTACCAAAACATACCCCCCAAAAAAGCCCAGATATCTTGTAGCACTGTGCGCAACAGGATTTTGATAATACTCCATTGGAGACCCCGGAAGAAAATAATCGACGGCATTCCCAAAGATTAAAATACAAAGAATGGGAAGAATCACAATCAGCAGGCGGCTGAAACGCAGAAAATGGCTCAGCGTGTAAGAAAATAAGGCCCAACTGGAGGCCAGCAGGCTATTGTACAGGATATACAATAAGTTTGCGAGCAATGGATGGGAATAAAGCAGTTCGGGAAATAAAACAATGTTCTTCGTCGGGAACAAATAGTCTAAGAGTGGTCTTGTCGAGCTAAACACATTCGTCATCGACTGTAGGGGAAAGACAGTATAGGATAACAGAAGTGAAATAATAAAAGAAAGAAAGATGATGACGAACGGGCCGCAAAAGCAAAGAATGGCACCGGAAAGGTGGTATGTGTCAGAAGAAGAACGTGTGATAAGGAGCGGGTAAATTCCTTCCTTTTGATCGGTCAAATAAAAATCCGCAAAAACTAACGCGCCAAAGGGTAAAAGGAAATTATTCAGAAAAGAATAAAAAAGATATAAATTCCAAACCGTTCCGGTTCCTCTCGGTACTCGGCCAATCCAGCCTGTGGCGGCGGAAGGAATTACGCCGATATCCAATCCATAGTAGCGAAAACAGTTTTCTAAAAAAGACAACGTGATGATGACTGTAATAAAAATAACCAATAAATGAAACCGCCTTCGGTTCATCATAAACCGAAGTTGAATTTTAAAAATAGAAGAAAGGTCTGTTGCTTTCATCGTTTCCTCCCAAAAAGAATTTCAATCCACATGGAAAAATCCATGCGGATTGAAACTGACTCCGTTCGTTAATTAAACTGGATTTTTCCGGTAACAACTGCTGTGTTTTTGATTGCTCGATTCCGTGCAAGCAGAGTCACAGTGCCTTTAAAGCCGTTGTCGTAGTTACTGTAGTCATATTCCATATCAAATTCGCCTTCATATGCGGCATACTCATCAGATACATCGTTGTGCTTATATTCGAGATGATAATAGACCTCATCGGAGTTGGATATTTTGGTTACTTCATTTTCCGCCAATCTGGAAGTTTGTCCGGCTTTTTTTCCAGAAACCAAAGACCGTTCACTTCCTCCGGCTGGCACTTTAGCATAATTGTAAATTTTGTAATTTCTCACCTGCAATTGCTGGACGTCCGTAGATTCTCTGGTCAAAGCAATGGAATACCCCTGTTGTTCCGCAAAGGTTTCCGCGCTTGCGGGGACTACAATTGCGCTCAGCATAACGGCTGCGCAGGCAAGGCTCAATACTCTTTTTGACTTTTTCATTATTTTCATCCTCCGTTTTGATTGTTTGCGGTTGTCTCTTACTTTACGCAAAGGAAACACCGCATTCAGCAGCTATTCGTATAAAGAACAAACACGCGAAACGAAATTTATGGCATCACGCTTTCTGAAATCGATTTTTTTATTACGGATATCCGGCCCGATTGGCAATGATATAAATAAGCTTGTTCATTAAAATCAAAAGTTATTTATCAATGATTAATAACTTTTGATTACATAATATCCTTGATTCCACTATTTTTCAACCCCTTTATGGTTAAAATGTTGTAACTAATACCTGTATTCATACAAAAAGACCCGCCTATAAAAGGCGGGTCTGACTTTTGGTAAATATGATGCTGAGTTATCCGCGGCTGAAATCGGTCAGTTCCAGGCCGTCGTTGCGCTCAAGCGCCCAGCGGATGTTCCATTCGCTTGTGAACAGCAGCAGGTGATGTCCCTTCAGGTCCTGTATTTTTTTCGTGTCGGAGGTCACCGTCAGCGTTTTGGGGTCGAGAGCGTCGTTCGAAATCCAGCGGATATACTGATACGGCAGAGACTCCAGACGGATATCCACATTGTATTCGTGCTTTAAGCGGTATTCCAGCACATCGAACTGCAGAACGCCGACGACGCCTACGATCACTTCCTCCATGCCGCCCTCGAGCTCCTGGAAAATCTGAATGGCGCCTTCCTGCGCGATCTGCGACATGCCCTTGACAAACTGCTTGCGCTTCATGGTGTCCATTTGGCGCACGCGGGCAAAATGCTCCGGTGCAAAGGTGGGGATGCCCTCAAACAGGATTTTCTTGCCGGGCGCGCACAGCGTATCGCCGATGGAGAAAATGCCCGGGTCGAACACGCCGATGATGTCGCCGGCGTAGGCTTCCTCAATGATCTCGCGCTCCTGCGCCATGATCTGCTGGGGCTGTGACAGCTTGATCTTTTTGCCTTCCTGCTGGTGCAGGACCTCCATGTTCTTTTCGAATTTGCCGGAGCAGATGCGCATGAACGCGATTCTGTCGCGATGAGCCTTGTTCATGTTGGCCTGAATTTTAAACACAAAGGCGGAAAAATCCGGGTCAAAGGGGTCCACTTCGCCGTCGGTGGTTTTGCGCGGCAGCGGCGAGCTCGTCATGCGCAGGAACTCCTCCAGAAACGGTTCCACGCCGAAGTTGGTCAGAGCGGAACCGAAGAACACGGGAGAAAGCCGACCGTGGCGCACGGCGTCCATATTGAACTCATAGCCTGCGCCGTCAAGCAACTCGATGTCGTCGCACAGCTGCTCGTGCAGGTACGGCCCGATCAAATCCTTCAGGCCGGGGTCATCGAGGCCCGAAACGGTGGCTTCGGCCTCGTGCTTGCCGCTGTCGCCGCGAAACGAAATGATCTGGTTGCTGTTTCTGTCGTACACGCCCTTGAATTCCTTGCCGCAGCCGATCGGCCAGTTCATCGGGTACGTTTTGATGCCTAGCTCCTGCTCGATTTCCTCCAGCAGGTCAAAGGGGTTGCGCGCTTCGCGGTCCATCTTGTTGATGAACGTAAAGATCGGGATGTCGCGCATCAGACATACCTTGAACAGCTTTCTCGTCTGCGCCTCAACGCCCTTCGAGGCATCGATCACCATCACGGCCGAATCCGCCGCCATCAGCGTGCGGTACGTATCCTCCGAGAAGTCCTGATGCCCGGGGGTGTCGAGAATATTGATACAGTATCCCTCATATTGAAATTGCAGAACGGAGGAGGTAACGGAAATTCCTCTCTGCTTTTCGATTTCCATCCAGTCAGAAACCGCATGCCGGGAGTTCTTTTTCCCCTTTACCGAACCGGCCAGCGCAATTGCTCCGCCGTACAGCAGAAATTTTTCGGTCAGCGTTGTCTTGCCGGCGTCAGGGTGCGAAATAATCGCAAAGGTTCTCCGCTTTTGAATCAAAGATCGATAGTCACTCAAGTCAGGTTCCTCCGTCTGTCCAGTATAGTAAATGAACTTTATAATAGTATGCTACAGGCACGGCAATCTCTTCCCCCGTCTGTGGCAGGGGAAGAGATTCGCACGTTTTAATTGAATTAACTATAGTGTTGAAAATACTTTGACAGTATACCACGCGCCGCGTAAAATTTCAATTTTTCAACAGTGAAATGAAAAATTTATCGCGCTGCAGCCATCGGCCGGAAAGGTGCGCAATGATTGACAGATAAAAAGTTCAGTGCTAGAATAAAAACACAAAATTATGAATGGATACTGAGTGTTCATTATGCAGAATCTATTCGGATGGATCACGGCCAAATGCAGGTGATTCGTTGAAAAAACACCGATGACAGCTTTGTCAGCAAAAACTGATAGGAGGATGATACACATGCCGGCTTTTGCAAATCCATTTCAAGGGAATGTCGACCGTAAACTGAACAAAGAGGAACTGATTCAGGCGCTCCGTTTGGACATCGCGGGCGAGCTGGAAGCAATTTATCTGTATGATGCGCACGTTCAGGCAACCGATATAGAAATCGCCAAGAAAGTACTCGCGGATATCCGTGATGAGGAAAAGGCCCACATCGGCGAGCTGATGACGCTGCTGCGCACGCTGGATCCTCAGGAAGCGGAGCTGTTCGCATCCGGCGAAGCGGAGGTTCGCGAAATGCTGAGCGAATTGGGGATTGCCGTTCCCGAGACCAAATCCGATTCCGGCTTTTCCGCGCCTGCAACCGTGGGCAGCCTGCTCGACAAATCCTGAACGTATCGCTGAAGGAGGTTTTTGACAATGAGTTACTTATCCAGAGAGTCTTCCCCGTTGCCGGAAGAATTATGGGAAAAAATTGACGCTGCCGTCGTAGCGTCGGCGAGAAAAATGTTGACCGGAAGAAGATTTCTTTCTGTGTTCGGGCCGCTTGGCGCCGGCGTTGCGGATGTCGCTCTCGACGACATTGACGCGGTGGAAGAAACGGAAACGGACGGCCTGATCACGACCAGGGGCCGAAAATTTGTTGAGATCCCGATGGTCTATGCGGATTTTACCCTGCTTGCGAGGGATCTGGAACGCGCGGAAGCATCCGCTTTCCCTTTGGATCTTTCCAGAGCGGCCAAGGCGGCGCAGGAATGTGCCATCAAAGAAGACAAGCTCATCTTTTTGGGGAATGAAAAGCTGGGATATGAGGGTCTTCTGACCGTATCGGGCGCCAATCGAATCAAAAAGAAGGACTGGAGCACCGGCGAAAACGCTTTTGAGGATATCGCCGCCGGGATCGCTTATTTCGCGGAAAAGGGCATCTACGGGGATTATGCACTTGTGGTGAGCCCCCGTCTTTTCATGCAGCTGCAAAGGCTGCAGCCGGGAACCGGGCTTCTGGAAGCCGACCGGATTTCCAGGCTTGTGGGCGGCCGCCTTTACCAATCCCAGGTTTTGGGCGCGGATCAGGCAGTGCTGGTCGCTTCCGACGAAAAGAACATGGATCTTGTGATCGGCCAGGATATGGCGACCGCTTATCTGGAGCAGAAAGATCTCAATCACAGCTTCCGCGTGCTCGAAACCGTTTTGCCGCGCATCAAGCAGAAACAGGCCGTTGTTGTCTTTGCGTGATCCGGGGTTTTTGTCCGGAGCCGGAAAGCTGCTTCTAACGCCCTTTCCGGAATAAGCGGACTTTTATGGGTGCCGCATTGCGGGTTGCCCGATCCTGCCAAACGTGTTTTCAAGAAACGGACGGCCTTTTTGCAGCCGTCCGTTTTTCGTCTGAGGGCCGAAGCAGAAACCGGTAAAGGAGAGAATGACTCATGGAATTCAAGGAATGGAAAGACCTGCTGAAAAGCAGCCGCAGTACGCGCGGGTATGACGAAAGCCGCAAGGTCAGCCGTGAGGAGCTCGAAGAGCTTGTCGACTGCGCGCGGTATGTGCCGTCCAGCATGAATATGCAGCCCCTGCGCTACCGTTTGGTATTTGAGCCGGACGAGGTGGCAAAATTGCAGTCGCTTACCAAGTGGGCCGGTGCACTCAAAGGGCTTCACCTGCCGCATGAGGGGCATTGTCCGCCCGCGTTCGTCGTGGTCTGCCACGATACGCAGGTCGCCGCGGCTGGCCCGGGCTTCGTGCGCGATGTGGGAATCGTCTGCCAGACGATCATGCTCTCCGCCCGGGTGATGGGGCTTGGCGGGTGCATTTTGGGCGCGTTTTCCACCGATGCGGTGAGGGAAGCACTTGGCCTGCCTGCTCACATGATTCCGATGTTGATCGTTGCCGTTGGTAAGCCGGAGGAAACCATCGTGTTGACGGAAGCGGAAAAAGGCGAGAGTGTCGCCTATTACCGCGACGAAAACGATGTTCATTATGTTCCGAAGCGCAAGCTGGAGGATGTTCTCATCTGATTGTAATGAAAGCTGAATGATTTCCGGGGTCTCTTTCCAAGAAGGAAAGAGGCCCCATTTTTTGATTTTTTGCCCCTGTTCGGCGCATACTCTACGGAGCGTTGATTGCGCTGCGAGACAAGGCGCGTTACAATGATCCTGTACCGCTGGGTGAATTTGACCTGCGGGGAGCAGGGTGCATTGCGAGGATACGGAGGGAAAAAGATGAAGGAAGCATCCAGAAAAGAAATGAAGAACCAATATAAAAACAGTAAGCAGATCGGCGGGGTCTATCGAATTCGCTGCGATCAGGCGGGCGAAAGCTGGGTTCGCGCGAGCGCGAATTTACAGGGAGCCAAAAACCGCTTCGCATTTCAGTGCACCACCAATCTGTGCCCTGAAGCAGCCATGTCGCCGGCCTGGAAGCGTTACGGAGCCGCCGGCTTCACTTTTGAGATATTGGAAGAAATCGAGAAGAAAGAAACGCAGACGCCGCGCGAATTTTCAGAGGACGTTTCGGCTCTGCTGGAGCTTTGGAATGAAAAAGAGGACGATGGGAGGGAAAGCATTGGAACAGAATAAAAAGATTGCACCTTTCCTGAATTCTGAGGGAAAGATTACACAGCTGCCCCAGAAAAGCAGCATGCGGTTCGCAGTGCTGGAGGTTCTGGCGCAGAAATTTGAGCCGGAGCGCAGCTATACCGAGCGGGAGGTCAACGATATCTGCGAAGCCTCGCATACGTTCGGGGATTACTTTCTGATCAGAAGAGAGCTGATCGATTGCGGTCTTTTGTGCCGTAAGGCGGACGGCTCCAGCTATTGGAAGGCGAAAACTGAATAAAACACCGTCTTTCTGTTATGGCTGCAGAAAGACGGTGTTTTCATATCAAAGAGAAAACCTCCTTTTGTCACAGGATACGGCTTGTCTGCCGTTTGACGGACAAAGGGAGGTTTTTCATTTTTTACAGTGCATTGCGAAGAGAATCGGCTGCCGGAAGATTGCTTGTCGGAGCGGGGAATCCCTGCATTTTGCGTTCGGTTTCCAGATGAGAAACCAGCTTGCGCCAGATTTCAATCGTCTGCTGGAACTGCCGGGCGTGAAGCTCTACGTTTTGATGATACCGTTCCAGCTCGTCCGCAATACTCAGGAATTCCTCACGGCCCAAATAGGCGGCCAGCTTCGGCAGAGTCGCCGCCAATTGGCGGCGCATTTCCTCAATGCGGCTTTCGTAGTTTTCCCGCTGTGTAAGGTAAAGCAGCAGGGGCTTGTAGCGCACCCAGCCCACGCAGGCGCGGCAGAAGCGGTCGGTTACGAAATCCAGGTCGGCGCAGACGGGCTTGAGCCGAATCGGCAGCACGCCGTCCATCAGGTGATCGTATGCGGAGAAGCCGTCGTGGAATGTGTAGCAGGGGATGCGAAGCACTTTGCTGTCTTCCAGCAGGGTGCTTAAAAAGGTGTCTTCGCCTCTGGCCCCGGGCGGATTGTAAAAGGGATGGACCTGGGCGCTGTCCGTTAAGTTGATGCACAAATTGGACCCGGAAATGAATTTGCAGCGATTGACCGGAAAAACCTCCTGCGGCTTGTTGCTGGTCAGTATGGCAGTGTCCGCGTAAGTAACGCCGCCCTGCTGCATCAGCGATTCGAGCGACTCCCAGTTGATGATATCGTTGCTGATCGCTTCAATAAAAGTCCGAAAATCCTCTTTTGTCAGCGAGTTGCTGAATTCTATGGACGGGATCGGTGAAATATAACCACAGTGGTGCCCGTGGGTGATGTTGGCTCCAGTGTCCATCATCTGCTGCAGGTGAGAGAGCAGAACATGCTGCCCGCTCCAAATGGCCCAGTTGCGGGTGTTGGTAACCGCCATAGGGTATTCGTCGTCGTCCAGGAACAACAGATAATCCATTCGGTTTTTCATCGCCCAGTAAAGGACGGTGTTGCGCTGCCCTGCGTAGCCTGCGCAGAAGAAGAGGTTCGCCTCTTTCGGCGACAGAACGCCGCTGCGCACCAGGCTGCGGATTTCGCGGGCCAGCGCTGTCTTCCCCAGAAAAAAGGTGCCGTCAAGGTCTTTGAGCAGGTATGGAGGAATGCTGGTGTAGTCCGTTACCTTGGTATTCGCATATTTCAGGTCATACGCTACAAACAGATTCAGGTTGAATTTCGGATTCTGTGTCAGTCCGCATTCCTGCCAGCTCAGTATGTTGGTTTTCAAAACCTTTCGAAAGCTCTTTCGCCCCGTGGCGAATCCAATTCCTACGTTTACGGTATCTTGCTTCAACAATGCTCTCACTCCTTTTTCTGAAAATAATCGTAAGCGATTGAGAATGACCGGCAGTGAAAATTGGTCATTCCTGTCAAGTAACAACTTATATTATAAATACAAGTTGGTTATTTGTCAAATGCTTCAAAAATCAAAAACAAATGTTAGCCTCTTTTCCTTTTTTAGGGACAGATCAATTGGCTTTAAAAGGAACCTTACCAAAAATCAATCTCTTTTTCGTTTTTAACGACTTCTAAATCGCGTTTAACCTAAACTTAACAATCGTCATTTAAGATAAGAATGTGCAAAAGAGAAATTGACAAATTCAGGAGGAAATAAGAATATGAAACAAAAAATGATGGCGTTGCTTGCAATGCTGTTGGTGGGAGCCACCGCGGCGACAGGTTGTTCTTCCACAGTTGAAGGAAAAAGTGATGCATCGTCCACCGCACCTGCGCAGTCTGCGACATCCACTGCAGAGTCCACCGCATCCCTGAGCGGCAAGCTGACACTGAACGGTTCTACTTCTATGGCGAAGGTATGCCAGGCGCTGGGCGAAGGCTTTATGGAGAAATATCCGCAGGTTACTGTGGAAAAAGGCGGCACGGGTTCCGGTGATGCGGTTAAGGCGGTCAACAACGGTACCGCACTGATCGGCGATCTTTCCCGCAACCTGAAGGACGAGGAAAAACCTGCCGACTTCGAAATCGTAGAGATGGCGATCGACGGTATTGCCATTGCGATCAACCCCGAGAACAAGGTTGACGCTCTGACCAGCGAGCAGATCGCAAAGATCTACACCGGCGAGATCAGCAACTGGAAGGATGTTGGCGGCGCGGATCAGAAGATCACCGTCATCGGCCGTGAAGCAACCTCCGGTACCCGCGACGGCTTCGAGTCCATCTTGAACATCAAAGAGAAAACAAAGCTGTCGGCTGAGCTTTCTTCCACCGGTGAAGTGATTTCCAAGGTCAGCAGTGACCCCGCGGCAATCGGTTATGTTTCTCTGGATTCCGTAAACCAGTCCGTAAAGGCTGTCACTGTCGACAATGTAAAGCCTTCGGAAGAAACCATCAAAGACGGTACTTACAAGCTCCAGAGACCCTTTATTGAAATCTACAAAAAGGGCAGCGATAACGAACTGGTAAAAGCTTGGTTCGAGTTCATCGACTCCAGCGAAGGACAGCAGATCATCAAAGACGCCGGTCTGGTAATCAAATAAATGACTGACCCTGATTGAAAACAAAAGCACCCGGTGTATCTGTACGGATACCCCGGGCTGTTTTGGCATCAGGCGAAGGAGGGTGCAAATGGAGCGTACGATGGACGGCCAGGAGGGCCGGGAGCGGGAGAAAAGGCGCAACGCGGTATACCGGTGGATCGCCGCCGGGCTGGGAGCGGTAATGGTTATATCTTTCTTTTTACCGTATATCACCTTTGTGTTCCGTGGATTAAAATATACCGTCAGCGGAATTCAGCTGGCGTTTGTAAAAGGATTCTGGGTGGTGGGCCCGCAGCAGAGCGGTCTTGTCACCATCCCCCTGGCAGTGCGGGTCAGCATTGTGCTGGGCCTGCTTTGTGCGGCAGGCGGGTTTGTCTTGATCTTACTGAAAAAGAAACCAATCACAGCCGGTCTGCTGTTTTTGCTGTCCGGTATTTCTCCGCTGCTCGTCATGGCGGCTTCGGGGGCGATTCAGACTGCGGTGACGAGCCTGAATGTCAGCCAGATTGAAATGCGGTTTTTATGGCCCTTTTTCTGCACGCTGCTGGGCGGGTTTGTATCGTCCATTCTGGCGCTGCGCACACAGGGCACGGAGCGGCTTGCGGAATCGGTGTTCCAGGTGTTTGCCTGTGTTTCCATCGGTTCTGTGATCTTGCTGACGGTTTACATTATTTCCGCCGGTCTGCCCGCGATTCTGCAGATCGGTGCGGTACAGTTCCTGTTCGGGGAAAGCTGGAGGCCCGCGTCCGATATCTTCGGGATTCTGCCGATGATCCTCTCGTCGATCGCCGGTACGGCCGGAGCCATTGTGATCGGCGTGCCGGTCGGAATTCTGACGGCGGTGTTTTTATCTGAAACGGCAAGCCCCCGGCTGGCCATGCTGGTGCGTCCGGCTGTGGAACTGCTGGCGGGTATCCCGTCCGTCATCTACGGATTTTTCGGAATGCTCGTGGTCGTCCCGGTGATCCGGAACATGTTCCCGGAGCATACGATCGGCGACAGCCTGCTGGCGGTCATTCTGATTCTGGCGGTCATGATTCTGCCGACGATCGTCAGCGTGACGGAAACCTCCCTGCGGGCGGTGCCGCGCGCTTACCGTGAGGCTTCTCTGGCGCTGGGCGCCACGCAAACAGAGACCATTTTCAAGGTGACGTTGCCTGCGGCAAAATCCGGAATTCTGGCGGGTGTGATTCTCGGTGTGGGGCGCGCCATCGGCGAAACGATGGCGGTCATCATGGTGGCCGGCAACGTGGCCAACATGCCGTCTTTGCTCGGCACGGTCCGCCTGCTCACCACCGGCATTGCGATGGAAATGTCCTATGCGTCTGGCCTGCACCGCGAGGCGCTGTTCGCCATCGGCCTGGTACTGTTTGTGTTCATTATGATTGTCAACCTGCTGTTTAACTATATTTCGAAGAAAGGGGTGCAGATTCATGCCGAATAAATCCGGAGTGTTGGAGCAGAACGCTTCAAACGCGAATTTTGTCATGGAAGGCAAATCCCTTTACAACCGCCGTTCCAAGCCCATGGACGTCGTTTTGAAACTGCTGATCAACGGCGCAGCCTTTCTGTGCGTGGTGGTTCTTATCGGTATTCTGGGCTATATTCTTGTGAACGGCCTCGGTTATGTCAGCTGGCAGTTCCTTTCCACCCCGTATTCCGAAACGAAAGCGAATTTGAAGGGCATCCTGCCCATGATCATCAATACGCTTTACATTGTCGTGATCACTCTGCTGATCGCAGCGCCGATCGGCATCTGCTCTGCGATTTATCTCACGCAGTACGCAAAGCAGGGCAAACTTGTAAAGGCAATCCGCTTTACTACCGAGATTCTTTCCGGCATTCCGTCCATTTTGTTCGGATTGTTTGGGTATACTGTGTTCTGCATCCTGTTCCGGCTGCAGATTTCGATTCTGGCCGGCTGCCTGACCATGACGCTGTGCATTCTGCCCACGATCGTGCGCACCACAGAAGAATCCCTGATTTCGGTCCCGTCCTCTTATAAAGAGGGAGCGTTTGCGCTCGGCGCGGGCAAGCTGCGTGTGATTCTCGGGATTGTACTGCCGTGCGCCATGCCGGGTGTATTGACGGCGGTCATCCTCGCCATGGGGCGAATCGTCGGCGAATCCGCCGCTCTGCTGTTTACCTCGGGCCTTGCGTACCAGATGCCCAAGGGCTTTTTTCAGCAGATTTTCAGCAGCGGCCGTACGCTGACTTTGCACCTGTACCAGACGGCCCGTGAGGCCACCACTCCCGACGCCATGAACATCGCCTTTGCCACGGCGTCGGTTCTGCTGATTCTGGTATTTCTGCTCAATCGCTTGGCAGGGCTTTTATCGAAAACTCTGCAGAAAGGAACCGAATAATTTATGGCAACAAATATGGCGACAAAAATTTCGATTCAAAATCTGGATCTGTTTTATAATGATTTTCAGGCGCTGCACGGGATTTCGCTCGAAGTCCCCGAAA
The DNA here is from genome assembly GCA_023401495.1 of Bacillota bacterium. Taxonomy (GTDB): domain Bacteria; phylum Bacillota; class Clostridia; order Oscillospirales; family Acutalibacteraceae; genus Faecalispora. The sequence goes on along the minus strand of JAEXDU010000150.1, from coordinate 1,080 downwards.
ATCAGATCACGGCGTTTATCGGCCCGTCCGGCTGTGGAAAATCTACCTGCCTGAAAACACTGAACCGCATGAACGATATGATCACCGGCTGCCGTATCGAGGGAAAGGTCTCCATCGACGGGGAGGATATCTACGATCCCCGCACCGACGTCAACCTCCTGCGCCGGCGCGCCGGCATGGTGTTCCAGAAGCCGAATCCGTTCCCCATGAGCGTATATGACAATATCGCTTACGGCCCGCGCGTACACGGAGTCAAGAGCAAGGGTCAGCTCGACCAGATCGTTGAAAAGTCGCTTCGCAGCGCCGCTTTGTGGGACGAGGTGAAGGACCGCCTGAAAAAGTCGGCTCTCGGTCTTTCGGGTGGCCAGCAGCAGCGCCTTTGTATTGCCCGCGCACTTGCGGTAGACCCCGACATTCTGCTGATGGATGAGCCCACCAGTGCGCTCGACCCGATTTCCACGCAGAAAATCGAGGATTTGCTCGATGAGCTTCGCGGCCAGTACACGGTGATTATCGTGACCCACAACATGCAGCAGGCCGCGCGCATTTCAGACCGGACGGCGTTCTTTCTGCTGGGCGAGGTGGTAGAGTTCACCGAAACCAAGTTGATGTTCGAGCAGCCGAAGGATGAGCGCACCGAGCGCTATATCACGGGCCGTTTCGGTTGATTTTTCCAGGCCGGTCTGATACTATGAAAAGAGACAAGCGCCGGCGGCCTGCGGCGGAAAGAGAGGAATAGATGGCGAGGAAAATGTTTGAGCGCGAGCTGCAGGAGCTTGCGCAGGAAATGATCTCTATGGGAAACGACGTGGACGGCCGCCTGCTGGAAACGATTGAGGCCCTGCGCACGCTGGATCTGGAAAAAGCCCAGCAGGTGGCGCAGAGTGATGAACAGATCGATATTCAGGAGCATCAGATCGAAAAAATGTGCCTGAACCTGATCGCCCTGCAGCAGCCGATCGCGGGCGATCTGCGCATGATCGCGGCGTGCCTGAAAATCCTGACGGATATGGAACGCGTGGCCGACCAGTGCGCCGATATCTGCGAGATTGTCGCGGGCGGCGATTTCAACGGCAACAG
>JAEXDU010000126.1 GCA_023401495.1 Bacillota bacterium | reverse complement strand
CATGCCGATCTTACCGATGCCGTCCACGCTGAATACGGGAATATCATCGCCTGCCGCTGCCCACTTGCGGTCAGATTCGCTCAAATGCGTTTTGTAATAAGTGCCGGCAACCTTACCGGCTGCGTCTACCAAAACAGATGCATTGTAAAGCTTTCCATCCTTCTCCTCGACCGCGCCAATGATGACCGCCGTGCCGTATTTTACCGCAAGGGAGGAGGCGAATTCCGTGGCCTGCTTTGCATCGGCTTTCGGCGTTCCGCTGACCGTTCCGATCAGGGATAATTCTGGTAAAACAACCAGATCGACAGCCGAAACATTCTCCATGAGCTTTTGGATCGCAGCCTTGTTTTGTTCTTCGCTGCCTTGGGGCGTATACTGCAGCGCGACCGCATTGACATGCTTGCTCTCGGCAGATTTCGTATAATCCCACGGGCCGACGCGCAGCATCAAATTCTGATAAAGTTCAGGATGCCGCTGCATCAACAGTGCTTTGTTCGCATTCTGATATTGTGCCGGATCAATCGTTGCGATGTACGCCGCTGCCGCATCGACATCCTCTTTTTCACTGGCGATCAACGGAGCCTCCACTAATTTTTTCCCGGTCGGGCTCCAAACAGCGCTGGAGCCGATCATATGAAACCCCAGCTCCGTATTGGAGCGGTTTGCGCTGACGATATACATCCCGTTCTGTATCGCGCGCGCCGGGAGTGCGCTGACCGCCTGTGCCGAAGAATTTGTCGGGAACGCCAGAATGTCCGCACCGTTCACCCCGGCCAAACGCGCACTCTCAAAATAAGCGGCGTCCATACATATGTTGATGGCGATATTGCCCAGTTCGGTCGCAAAAACAGGGACGCCCTTGTCTCCCCAGGCGGCCCAGTGTTCTTCGGTTTCCCACTGGTGCGTTTTGCGATAGGTTCCAATATAACCTTCGGGCCCCACCAGAGCCGCGGAATTATAATAGATGTCGGTTTTTGCATCCTTTTCAGCCACGCCGAACACAACATACGCATGATATTTTTGGGTCAATGCGCTGATCGCATCGGTTGCGTGCCCGGGAAGCGTATCTACATAAGGCGCAATATCCTTGCGCGACTGATATCCATACCCGGTCGTACTCATTTCAGGCGCAACCACGAGCTTAACGCCCTGCTCCAAGAGCGTTTCGATCTCTGCGCACAGATTTTTGACATTCCCATCGCGATCGTGCATGACCGGATTAAATTGCAGCGCCGCAGCCTGAAAGGAAGTATAGGATTTCTGCCGGTCGGCGTAATACGTTTTCAGCCGAGAAATCATTTCACTTTGCTGTGCCGGCGTCAAATACTCTCCATATCCGAATTTCTGACTGGTGACACCGGCGAGGATGCCTGTGTCGGCAACAGCGCCGATTGCGCCCGCATATCCGCATTCATCCGCGACGTCCTGAAAGGATTCGCTTTTGTCGGGCAGATGCAAAGCGTTCTGCAAAATCAGTGCCGCTTCTTCTCTGGTAAGCTTCGCATCGGAATGGTTTGCCAAAGATACCGAAATGCCGGCTTCATTGGTCGCCTGCTGAACAGATTTGGTAAATTCCGAAGTGGTAACAGCGCTGTCCGCAACAGAAGGCTTATTTGTTTGCAGCAGCACGATTGCCGTCACGAGTATTGCTGTCACGAATATAGCACCCCATATTTTTTGCTTTTTCTGGATCATTGCGTCCGATATCCCCCTTTTATAAATGTGTTGGGAGTTATTTGCAATAGAAGAGGCACACTGTTGTATATCGCTTTTGCTGTTCACGCGGGAATTTATTTCGTTCACTTGTGAAAAAAATCAAAGGATTGTCGCCTGATGGAGCGGCTGATACCGTCCCGAAACTCAGCCTCCTGTCCAAAATCTAAATAGTTGGAGAATGAGCCTTCGGCAACGCAAAACCGAAGGCCCAATCCCGTGTATCACACCTACAGAAAATGAATGGTTACAGCTCTTAATATTAAGTATTTGGCGCTGACGCCTCTTTGGCAGCCAGAATCTTTTCGTATTCACCGCCACCCATGTATGCTTTATGCCAGCAGCCGACGGCTCTTAAAATGCCGATCGTGACAAACCCGAGGAGCACAAGGCCAAGCCCTACCTGCCAGGTATAGCCCAACCCCAGTAAGATCGGGTAGAGAGAAATCTGCACCATATCGATCCAGGAGAAGGGGATGTTGGCAATTCCGTAATCTTCCAGCGTTCTGCTTTCGCCCTGGGGATCAATGACGCGCAGCAGTGTCACGCCGGACGCCACATTGCCTGTGAACATGCCCCACTGGAAAATCCCCTTTTCAAACCAGCTGCTCAGGAAAACCTTGGGAGAAACCAGCCATAGAGAGAAACTGCAGAAGATAAAGCCGAAGATCGACAGAATCAGGATGATGCTCCAGTAATCAGCAATGACGGCGCCTCTGATGGAGACAAATCCAAAGAAAACGAGGTAATCCGTGCAGGTACCGCCAATGCGGTTAATGGTTTTCTTGTCTACACTTTCGCCAAGGCCGATCAGCTTCATGATGCCCTGAATGGCAAGGCCGCAGAGCATCGC
>JAEXDU010000124.1 GCA_023401495.1 Bacillota bacterium | reverse complement strand
GTATTCCTCTAAGGAGGATTATGCCGCGCAGGCGTGCGCCAAGTGGTTCGACGTCAGGGCGTTCGGGCAGGTGTTTGCGTATAAAAGAAGTAAGGAGAAGGACAAGGACGGCATTTCGGTCGGCGTTCGCGGCCCGGTGTCGATCCGCCAGGCGGTCAGCGTTTCTCCGGTGGATATCAACAGCATGCAGATTACCAAGAGCGTAAACAGTGAGCCGACCGAAGACGGCAAGAAAAGCTCCGACACCATGGGCTCGAAGCATATGGTGGAATTCGGGCTGTATCAGATCAAGGGCGCGATCAATGTACAGCTGGCGGAAAAAACAGGATTTACGCAGGAGGATGCCGATACCATCAAGGAGTGCCTGCGCACGCTTTTCATCAACGACAGCTCTTCCGCAAGGCCGGACGGCAGCATGGAGGTGCTTCGGCTTTACTGGTGGCAGCATAACAACAAGATCGGCCAGTATTCCTCCGCGAAAGTACATGATTCGGTGCAGGTTTCGCTGAAGGAAGGAGTCGCTTCCCCAAAGAGCGCGGAGGATTACGAGATCGCGCTCCTGCCGCTGGACGGCCTTGCGCCGAACGTCATCGACGGGATATGACGGGATACGAGGAAGAAGATTTTCTGATGCTGTCGGGAATCCAGCATTTTGCGTTCTGCCGCCGGCAATGGGCGCTAATCCATATTGAACAGCTTTGGGAAGAAAATCTTCGCACGGTTGAGGGAGATTTGCTGCACGCGAACTGCCATGACAGCTATTCTTCCGAAAGCAGAAAAGACGTCTTTTTGTCCCGCGGGATGCCGGTTTTTTCCCGCAGTCTGGGCGCCAGCGGCGAATGTGATATCGTTGAATTCCGGCAGTCTGCCAATGGAATCCCGCTGCACGGCCGAACTGGGCTTTACACCGTTTATCCGGTGGAATATAAGCACGGGGAGCCGAAAGACGGCGACATCGACATCCTTCAGCTGGCGGCGCAGGCCATTTGCCTGGAAGAGATGCTCGGCTGCGAAATCCCCGCCGGGGCCATCTTCTATGGGAAGACGAAACGCCGGCAGCGTGTGGAAATCACGAAAGAATTAAGAGAGCGGGTTCGGGCCATGTTTGCCGAAATGCACGGCTATTTTCAGCGTGGGTATGTGCCCAAGGGGAAATTTACGAAAAGCTGCAATGCCTGCTCGCTGAAAAATCTTTGTCTGCCGAAGCTGTGCAGGATCAAATCCGTTCACGAATATCTGGACAGCACTCTTGGAACCGGGGAGGCGGGTCAATGAAAAAGCTTTTAAATACGCTGTACATCACAACGGAAAACGCCTACCTTGCCCTGGACGGTGAAAATGTTGTGGTACAAAGCGACGGCAATACGCTCGGCCGCCTGCCGCTGCACATGATCGACGGCATCATGGCCTTTGGGTATGTCGGCGCCAGCCCGGCGCTGATGGGCAAATGTGCCGAGATGAATAAATCCCTCGTCTTTTTAAAGCCGAGCGGACGATTTCTGGCCAAGGTGACCGGGAAATCGTATGGGAATATCCTTCTGCGCCGCGAGCAGTACCGGGTTTGTGACGATCCGGAGCGCTCGCTGACCATCGCAAAAAATATCATCTCTGCAAAGCTCGCGAACTGCGGAGCGGTTCTCAGCCGCGCCGTGCGAGACCATGCCCTGCGGATCGATACCGAAAAATTCACGCAGGTCGGCGCTGCCCTTCAAAACGGAAAGGTGAATGCTTACCGCGCTTCAGGCGCCGATACGCTCCGCGGACTGGAGGGAGAGTGCGCCAGCCTGTATTTCTCTGTTTTCGATGCGATGATTCTGCAGCAAAAAGAGGATTTTTTCTATCGGGGACGCTCCCGCCGCCCGCCTATGGACAATGTCAACGCAATGCTTTCTTTCTCTTACAGCCTGCTGACATCCATGTGTGTCAGCGCGCTGGAGGCCGTCGGCCTTGATGCGTATGCCGGCGTCTATCACACGGAAAGGCCGGGAAGATGTTCTCTTGCGTTAGATTTGCTGGAAGAATTCCGCGCCCCTTTTGCCGACCGCTTCGTGCTGACAAGCATCAATAAAAAAAGCATTTCCGGCAGGGATTTCGTGGAAAAGGAAAGCGGCGGCATCTTGCTGACGGAAGACGGACGAAAGAAGTTTTTATCCCTGTGGCAGCAGAAAAAGAAAGAAGAAATCGTCCATCCGTTTTTGCAGGAGAAGGTAGAGTGGGGACTGCTGCCGTATGTGCAGGCAATGCTACTGGCCAAATATATTCGCGGCGATATTGACGAGTACCCACCGTTTCTCTGGAGGTAGACAATGCTTGTCCTGATCACCTACGATGTGAATACCGAGGATGCCAAAGGCAGCAAGCGGCTTCGCAAGGTTGCGAAAATTTGCGTAAATTACGGGCAGCGCGTGCAAAACTCCGTGTTTGAATGCCTTTTATCCCCTGCGGAATTATGTATTGTGAAAAGCCAGCTGCTTACTGTTATGGACGAAAAGAAAGACAGCCTGCGGATTTATCATCTGGGAAACAATTATAAAAATCGTATTGAACATTACGGAGCGAAACAAACATACAACCCGGAAGATCTGATGGCATTTTAACGCGAATCCCAAGCGCACATCAAATCCGCGGGAGATTCGCGCATGAAATGGGATCGATTTGTACTGGAAAGCTTTCTTAATCTGCGATTTGTTTTTTTTTTGATGTAAATGATTACTAAGCTTTCATAAAGATCGTTCCGTTAAATTTGTTTGTTTTGCAGTCGTCCCTCGTGTGAGGGACGTGGATTGAAATTAAACTGGAGCGCGATATCAAGGAGTTTGTCACGTCGTCCCTCGTGTGAGGGACGTGGATTGAAATATAGCCTCGGCGGTGTTGATTTCCTCCTGCAGGGGTCGTCCCTCGTGTGAGGGACGTGGATTGAAATGGGTCAAATCCGGACAATTCAATGTCCTGCAGCAGTCGTCCCTCGTGTGAGGGACGTGGATTGAAATCTTTTGATGACGAACTAAAGGATATATTATTGAGTCGTCCCTCGTGTGAGGGACGTGGATTGAAATCCTTTGGCCCACACCACAAAAGATTCCTCGTTCGTCGTCCCTCGTGTGAGGGACGTGGATTGAAATCGTTGACTTGGGATGATGTTGATCTTGATGGCCGTCGTCCCTCGTGTGAGGGACGTGGATTGAAATTGTGTAACCGCCTTTTCGATCCCATCAATAACGATGTCGTCCCTCGTGTGAGGGACGTGGATTGAAATCGAAAACGGCATAAGAAAACCACCCTCCGGAAAGTCGTCCCTCGTGTGAGGGACGTGGATTGAAATTCCCTGTAGGAAAGAGCGTGTCGCGGCCGTGCGGAGTCGTCCCTCGTGTGAGGGACGTGGATTGAAATAAAATCGATCGAAAAACTCTCTTAAAATCCGTAGCGTCGTCCCTCGTGTGAGGGACGTGGATTGAAATGGCCTGTGTTACTTGTGTTAATGGGTAGAGTTTTGTCGTCCCTCGTGTGAGGGACGTGGATTGAAATTTTGCGGGATCGTCATCGTCAGCGGCGGGGGCAGTCGTCCCTCGTGTGAGGGACGTGGATTGAAATTGCGAAAATGGCAGAAACTGAAAAAAGCCTTGCTGTCGTCCCTCGTGTGAGGGACGTGGATTGAAATCCTCCAGATACAGGGCTTTTGCCTGCTCCATCAATGTCGTCCCTCGTGTGAGGGACGTGGATTGAAATTTCAGGCCGTCAAGATCAACATCATCCCAAGTAAGCGTCGTCCCTCGTGTGAGGGACGTGGATTGAAATTGGTAGGTATTACTTGTCTGTTCCTTCTGATTTTGTCGTCCCTCGTGTGAGGGACGTGGATTGAAATCAATTTTGAAAAGGTCGATATAATCGGCAACCCGGTCGTCCCTCGTGTGAGGGACGTGGATTGAAATCGTTATCAAACTCACGAAAAAAGGCGTCGATCTCGGTCGTCCCTCGTGTGAGGGACGTGGATTGAAATTTCTGGGGTACTGCTCGTCGTGGTGTCCAATTTTAGTCGTCCCTCGTGTGAGGGACGTGGATTGAAATACGATGATCACTGGAAATCCTCTGCTTGCTTTCTTATCGTCCCTCATGCGAGGGACGTGGATTGAAATGTTAATCCAGTCGGTGAGAAAATCCATAGGCGCTTAGTCATCCCTCGTGTGAGAGACGTGGATTGAAATATAAAATTGCGGATATACTCAATCGCAGTCAGATTGTCGTCCCTCATGCGAGGGGCGTGGATTGAAATCTGACCAGTCTGATAAATGGTGCTTTGCATGTTCTTCCACCCGCATATCGTTTTCCACTATGCTTCCTCCGCACTGGTTCAGGCAAAGATTCTTAAAGGCGATGAAATGCCCCGGTTTACTCTGCGTTTACATTATTGGTATACTATAAGCAATAGAAAGACGGAGAGGAGGCGCGTTCATGGCCGCCATTTTAGTCATTGATGATGATCCATATATACGGGAGCTCGTGAGCACCTTACTGCATAATGAAGGCTTCTCGGTACAGGAGGCCCGGAATGGGCGGGAGGCGCTGCAAAAGCTGAGTGAAACGAAAATCGATCTTTGTGTGCTCGATCTGATGATGCCCGAAATGGACGGTTTCGAGTTTTGCGGTTATGCACGCCGGTACTACGGGGATTTACCGATCCTGATGCTGACGGCGAAGGGCGAGATCAGCCAGAAGGTGAAAGGGTTCGAGCTTGGAACAGACGATTATCTGACAAAACCGTTTGAAGGCGCAGAGCTTGTCCTGCGCGTCAAGGCGCTGCTCAGACGCTATAAAATCGCTGCTTCGCAGACTGTCCAGATCGGCGCGCTGACGCTGGATAAAAACAGTTACTCCGTGTTCTGCGGCGGAGAGCAAAGCGACATCCCCATGAAGGAATTTGAGCTGCTGTTCAAGCTGGGTTCTTCCCCCGGAAAGACCTTCACGCGTGAGCAGCTCATCGAGGATGTATGGGGCTACGATTTCGAGGGAAATGAGCGGACCCTGGACGTGCATATCAACCGCCTGCGCGAGCGTTTTTCCGCAGAGCAGTACCAGTTTAAGATTACAACTGTCCGCGGACTTGGCTACCGGTTAGAGGTGCAAAAATGAGACGGGAAGACAATCGAAGATACAGATCAAGATGGATTCGGGGCATGCTGCTGGGGTTCCTTCTATTGGCAGTTTGTTTTGCCGCGGGATTTGGACTGTCGGAACTGATTTTCCGCTTTACCGGCCGCCCCGCTGCAGTTTGGACGCATGTCATCACGGGGCTGCTCGGTCTGTGCATTTTCTCGCTTGGAGCAAGAATTTTGGCGGTCGTGCACACAAGGCGGCACCACAAAGACGGCCATTGGGATAAACGGAACAGATATTTGGACAGTACCATTGAAGCCCTGAACCGCATCGCGCACGGGGATTTTAACGTGCTGATCCCGGTGGATGAGCACAATCCTCTCGCTGAGATTGCGGAAAGCGTCAATAAAATGGCGCAGGAACTCGGTTCGATGGAGAAGCTGCGGCAGGATTTTATTTCTAACGTGTCCCACGAAATTCAGTCTCCGCTGACTTCAATCCGTGGGTTTGCGGCGCTTCTGAAAAACGACAGACTGACTGCCGATCAGCGCGCACACTATATCGATGTGATCGAAACCGAAGCCGGGCGTCTTTCCAAACTCAGCGACAACCTCCTCAAACTGTCGTCGCTCGAGAGCAACGCTCAGCCTCTTACCATCACATCCTTTTCACTCGATAAACAGATTCAAAACGCCGTCCTGATGCTCGAGCCACAATGGGAGGAAAAGAACATCGACCTTTCTCTGTCCCTCGGGAAAACCACTTACAGCGGCGATGAGGGTCTGCTCACACAGGTATGGATCAACTTGATCCATAACGCGATCAAATTTACCCCCGAGCAGGGTGAAATCAATGTCACGCTGATAGATGACGGGGAGAGCGTGGTTTGTCAAATCTCTGATACCGGATCCGGCATTTCTGAGGAAGACAGGATGCACATTTTCGAGCGCTTCTACAAGGCCGATAAAGCCCGTGACCGCGCCCAGGGGGGCAGCGGACTCGGATTGTCGCTTGTGAAAAAAATCGTGGAGCTTCACGGCGGCACAGTGACAGTGGAAAGCCAGGCAGGCGAGGGGAGCACCTTTACCGTAACGCTGCCCCTGAAAAAATAAAACCGTCTCGTTTACATTGCGTTTAAGTTCGATTTATCCTCCGTTTAATTTATGACTGTAGAATGAGGTCATAAATTAAACGGAGGTGTTTTTTATGTTCTCGATCATCGTATTGGTGTGCCGCGCGATCGGCCGCATGATTCGGGAGTTCTCGGAAAAAGAAGCCGATAGATCCGATATATCATCTCTCTCGTATGCAACGGAGGGAATGGTATGAGTTCTATCATTACGGTAAACGAGCTTGTGAAGCAGTATGAAAAAGCAAAGGAGCCTTCGGTAAAAGGCGTGAGCTTTCATGTGAACGAGGGAGAGTTTTTTGCGTTTCTCGGCCCCAACGGTGCGGGCAAGACGACGACGATCTCCATCCTGACGACCACGCTGTCCAAAACATCCGGCAGCGTGACGATCGCGGGGTACGATGTGGAAAAGGACGCGCAGCATGTAAGGGATAAAGTGGGAATCATCTTCCAGCAGCCCAGCCTTGATCCGCAGCTCTCTGCAGAGGAAAACATCCGCTTTCACGCCTGTCTTTACGGCATGTACGGATATCGGCCTACTTTTAAAATGATGCCCGCCGAATACCGGAACCGCGTCATGGAGCTTGCCGAGATCGTCGGCATCGAGCACGCACTGTTTAAGCCGATCAAAAAGCTTTCCGGCGGAATGCAGCGCAAGCTGGAAATTATCCGCAGCCTGATCCATACGCCGAAAATCCTGTTTCTCGACGAGCCGACACAGGGGCTTGACGCAGTGAGCCGGCGCAGCCTCTGGGAGTACCTCGACAACGTGCGCAAGCAGAATGGCACGACGGTTTTTCTGACCACCCATTACATCGACGAGGCAGAGAATGTGGATAAGGTCTGCATCATTAACCACGGGGAAATCGCGATCACCGGTTCGCCGGACGAAATGAAGTCGAGCCTTCTCAAACAGGAGCTCGTCGTGGACGCACAGGACAAGGACGGGTTGATCCGTGAAATTACGAATATGGGTTTAAGCTACCACGTTGACGGCCACATCATTGTTCCTTATCAGGACAGGACAGCGCAGGATATCATTGCGCGGCTTGAGACAAAGCTTACGGTGCTGAAGATTCAGGAGCCGTCGCTCGAGGATGCTTATGTGGAATATCTGATGAGAACAGGGGGCGGGGCAGCATGAGCGAGCTGGTATTGCAGCAGCCGAAAATCAAATCGAGGGCCATCAAGGAACTCAACGCCGTGGCTACCATCGCGGCAAGGGACATCACGCTGTTCTTTAAGTCGCCGGGCATGATCATTATGAGTTTGGCCATGCCGATTCTGATGATGGGGATGCTGGGCGGCAGCCTTGCGCAGAACATGGCGGCCGGGCTTGGCTTTAATTATGGCAAATTCATGCTGGTAGGCATGCTCGTCAACATGCTGTTCATGTCGACAACGTCCGGCATTTCTTCGCTGGTGGAGGATCACTTCACCGACTTTACCCAGGAGATGATGATTTCCCCCGTCTCCCGTTATTCTATTGTGATCGGAAAAATCATCGGCTCGTCTTTCGGGGCAATTGTCAGTCTGATAGGCACTCTGGTGGTGGGGCTTATCATGGGCATCACGCTGCCAGTATCACAGATTCTGGCCGTTCTTGCGCTGTCTCCGCTCATGTGCCTGTCGGCAGGCGCGCTCGCCATGATCGTAATCGGGCTGATTAAGAGCAACAAGATGGCCAATCTGGCGGTCATGCTGATCACCATGCCGCAAATGTTTCTGTCTGGCGCGATTATCCCCATCAACAATTCCAGCGGCGTGCTGTTTGTCATCAGCCGTCTGATGCCGATGACCTACTGTCTGGATCTTGTGCGCGCCGTTGTGTATGCCGGAACGCCGGAGTATGACAGCGTGGTGCTGTTTAACCCCGCCGTCACGCTCATCGCCATCATTGCGATCACAGTGGTGTGCCTGATCATCGGCACCTTTTTCTTTGCCAGAAGCGAAAAGAACAAGTGAGCAGAGCTGACCTATTCCATCATCAGGATTTCAATCAAACCAAACTAAAAATTTTCAGGAGGATTTACACTATGAATGACAAGGATTTTGCTTTGAATGAACAATTTTCCCGCGTTACCCGCCTGCTCCTCAAAGAACGGCTCCGCAGCTTTCAGGCGAGCGGACCGGATGGCTGGCGCAAAAGACTGCTGATGCTGATCAAGGCGCACCCGGAAATGACAATGAAAGAACAGATCGAAATGCTGGGCCGCCGTATGCCCGCTGGGGAAGAACTGCTGCTGGGGCTTGAGCAAAAGGGGTATATCGCAATCAAACCCATCGATAGCTCCGACGACAAGGCCGTAGAGCTGACGGAACTCGGTTTGAAAGAAGTGGCCGAATGCCAAAGCTTAAGCGACGTATGGGACGTTCTGAACGACGATGAAAAAACTGTCCTGAGCGATTTTCTGGCCCGTATGATCGACGAGCTTCAGAAAAAGGCCGGATCAGGCGAAGATCCCGACTTCGATAGAAACGAAGAATGGGTTGCGAGACTCCGGGGCATGTGCGGCCATGATGGGTTTAACCGTATGCGCAAACTGCATGAGCATTTCATGAAGGGCCCGTACGGGCATTACCCGGAGGATCACGATCTCCGCGCTTTCTGGGGATAAGTGCCCGGCGAGCACAGCAAGTTCGATCGATCCATAACAAAATCAGGCGCTTCCGATCCACCGGCAAAGCGGTGGATCGGAAGCGCTATTTTGACGGATATCGGTACAGATGAACCTGGACATCTCGAGATGGCTGACTCCATTGTTTATTAGCTGACCCGTAACCTTACTCCGAAGCAGAGTAGGGTTACGGGCCAGACCTTTATTTCGTGGATCACACTACGGGAATCTATCGTTAGCGGTGTTCCGCTTTTAGCTGTAATCTTTGTGGTGAGGGTAACCCAATTACCGATTTGTATGAGAAGTGGCGGTAGGATAAAAGCCCCTTACTATCTGTGACATCATCCTTCACTTCTGCTATGACCCCGCTATCATTGACTCTATCCGCTTCCTGCACCAGAGAGAAATTGTCCATCACCAGTTCTTCGGTAGAGCAAAGTCTGCAAAAGAACAGTGCAATTGCCCATAAAAATGCAACTTTTCTTCTTCTAAAATAGGTCCTGCCAAAAAATGGATTGCTAATCCGGTAAAAAGGTTGCAAAATTGGAAAAAAATATGGTATGGTATTGATTACGAGAAAAAGTAAAAACTGTTATAACCAAGAGGCTTTCTGCTAAAGGAAAGCCGCAAAGGTTTCGCAGGATTCGATTGCAAAATGAATCACAGCAAAAGAATTTGTGAGGGTTTATCATGAATGAAAAAGAAGTTTCAGAAATCCGCCGCCGTTTTCGGACAGAAAAAAATAATATTCGGAGCATACGTGGATGCTACGTAAACACCAAGGGAGAAATCATTTCTGAATTTAATCAGTCCGTCGCACTGATGCCTCAGGAGGAGGCAGAAAATTTTATCTCTATCCTGAAAAAAACACTTTCGGGTACTCTGAACAAGAATCTGATCAATATGGAGTTTTCCACACAGCAGGTGGTCGACAGTGAAGAACACCGCCTGTTGATGGCGCTGAAAGACTCTTCTTTGAAGGATGAGGACGTCATACACCGCTTTTTTCAAAATGTGATTGCTTCTATTGCACTGGATGAGAATTATCTCATTCTTTTGACCCATGATACTTATGACGTTCCGTTTCGCTCCAAAGATGGACAAACACAGGACGATAATTCTACCGAGGTGTATTCTTATATTTTGTGCAGCATTTGTCCCGTAAAGCTGACCAAACCGGTGCTTGGATATTATGTAAACGAAAACACGTTCCGCAACTGCAAAACGGATTGGGCTGTTTCCCCGCCAAAGCTCGGGTTTTTATTCCCGGCATTCGATGACCGGAGCGCCAACATTTACAGTACGCTTTATTATGTTCAGGACAGCTCCGAAACCTATGCTGAATTTGTCGACACCATGTTTCACTGCAACGTTCCCATGCCTGCCGCGGAGCAGAAAGAAACATTTCAGAGCATTTTATGCGAATCGCTTGAGCGCGAATGCGACTTTGACACCGTATGTGCCGTGCAGGAGCAGCTGAAAAATCTGATTGAGGAGCACAAGGCCAATAAGGAAGAAATCCCGCTGACTGTTTCCAAAGGTCACGTCGCGCGGATTCTTGAGACGCATGGAGTCTCTAAAGAGCATATTGAAAGCTTTGAAAAGCAGTTTGACGAGCAGTTTGGCCCCGAAACCAATCTGAGCCCGAAAAATCTGGTAGAAACAAGCCAGCTGGTGGTAACTGCGCCGAACATAAAGATTCAGGTGAACGGAAGTACGGATCATCTGGTAGAAACGCGTGTCATCAACGGCATAAAATATATAATGATTCGTGCGGAAGACGGCGTTGAGGTCAACGGTGTTCCGGTACATATTACCTGATGCGCTTTCAGCCAATCAACTGAAAGCGATGTGGTATTATGCTGAGCGGGTGCGGCCCGGCAAATCAAAACCCGATGAATGGATGGGAAGAATAACATGAGTAAAGAAGTATGTTTTATTGCGGATTCCTCTGGCGGGTTTCCGCGGGAGGTCGTAGAGCAGCATCAAATGAAAGAGGTGCCGTTTTACTTTAAATTTCAAAATACGGATTACTACTGTGAGAATATCGATTACAGTGCGCGCGAGTTCTATGAGCATATGGAAAAGAACCCCGAGGATGTTCCTCAAACCGCTGCGCCCAATGTGAATGATTGGCTGGCCGCGCTGGAGGAACGGTATATTCAGGGCGCCAAAAATTTTATTGTGACGACCATATCCTCCAAGCTCTCTTCCAGCTTTCAAACGGCTTCTCTGGCGAAGAATGTTTTTATCGAACAGCATGAAGACGTGCAGGTTGAGGTGATCGATTCGAATACCTGTGCCTGCGGACAGGCCTCTTTGGAAATCGCAATTGCCAAAATGATAGAAAGCGGTAAAGATTTTCGGGAGATCGTCAGCAGGGTGAATCAGGCGGTGGGCAGCATCACCACGCTGTTTGTCGTGAACAATCTAAAATATATGGAAGCGGGAGGGAGGATCGGGGGAGCGACCGCCTTTTTGGGGAAGCTGGCCCAGATCAAGCCGGTGTGTGAATTTATCAATGGCGCCGTCCGTCCGGTGAAGGCCGTGATCGGCAGAAAAAATTCGCTCAAAACCATGATGGATATTGCGATTTCGCGAATTTCCGATTGGAGCCAATTGATTGTCACCGTTCAGAACGCGGAATTTTCTGAGGATGCCGATTACGCCGTCGATTATCTGAGAAAAGCGGCGTCCTTTTCCGGACAAATCTACAGGAGCGATCTGGGAGTTGTCGTAGGGGCGCATTCCGGCCCCGGCGCCGCGGGAATCGGTTTGGTAGAAGCGGGCCCGCTGCTCAGATAGCTCGTTTGTTGCCTTTTCTGCTTTCAGAAAGAAAAACGATAGCCGTCATTCCGCAGAAAACCCAGTGTTTCTGTGGGCTGACGGCTACAGCGAATTATAATCAGGAAAAAAGGCCGCCCCTTTATGGGCGACCTTTTTTTGAAATAGTTATAGATTCAGTGATTACACTGATTAGTTCAGGTTCAAAGCTTCTTTCAGCTTTGCGGTAATGAATACGCCGATGTCGCGGGAAGCATCCAAGCTCTGAGCACCCAGATGAGGAGTAACGATAAAGTTATCGCACTCGAACAAGGGAGAATCAAAGGTAGCGCCCTCAACCAGGCCGCCGGCTGCCAGCTCATTTTCCATTACGTCGGTAGCATAGCCGCCGATTTTGTTGGCCTTCAGGGCCTCATACATATCCTGCTCGTTGACGATGCCACCGCGGCTCATGTTCAGCACGACAGCGTCGGGCTTCATCTTGGAAATCGACTCTGCGTTGAACAGATTCTTGGTGTCGGGGGTCAGCGGAATATGAATGGAAACATAGTCGGAAACCTTCAGCAGCTCATCAATATCCATGCCCTTGGCGTTCTCTTTCTCAAAGTCCTCGGGCTTCAGGAAGGGATCGTAAGCCACTACGTTCATCAGGAAAGCACGGCCCAGTTCGCCTACGCGGCGGCCGATGCGGCCAAAGCCCAGAATACCCAGTGTTTTGCCTCTCAGCTCGCTGCCGACAAACTTATATTTGTCCCAGTTTTTGTTTACCTTAACGTCGGCGTCGGCGGGAATGGTGTGGCGAGCGACATCCAGCATCTTAGAGAGGGTCAGCTCTGCTACGGCGTTGGCGTTCAGGCCGGGTGCGTTGAATACCTGAATTCCTCTTGCCTTGGCGGCATCCATGTTGACATGGTTCAGGCCGACAGCGCAAACACCAATGACCTTCAGGTTCTTGGCGGCGTCCAGAATTTCCTCGTTGATGGCGGGGTCTACACGCATGACCAGCACATCGTAATCGGGAATCAGCTTGGCCAGCTCCTGCTGGGTGGGGAGCATGTGGGTATCCACCTGCATGTACTTGCTGAGCTCTTCCTTAATGGAGCTATGGACAGCGTCAATAATGAGACATTTCATGAGAATCTTCCTTTCATTTGTATCACAATTTTCACAGCGCGTTCCGTTGTTTATTCACGAAACAACGCCGCTTTTTTATGAGTAATTCAATCAATCGGCATTAAGAACGGTGCCAAAAGAACTGGCACGATGAAGAATAACTGACTCTGCAGTTCTATCATTGGATTCAGTTTTGGGAAAAACGCAGTCCAATGACCTTGAAAAAATGTCTGAAAGCTGGGATCCCATGCTTTCAAACGTTCAGATCAAAAGCTGGCAGAGAAACAAAATTACAATTTAAACAATCTTATTTATTGTAGCAGGAAGAGATATGTTTGTCTAATACAAAAAACTTGATCTTTGCATAGAGCTTCTTCTATGGCATGTTATTGATTTTTATATAGCTTGACAAAAATTGTACCGAATCATACTGCCGGTGTAAAAATTGTGCCGCTAGCCGCTATATAGCTTTTATGATAAAATAAGAGCTACAAATAAACTCAAAAAACCTCAAACAAATTATATAATTTACGGAATAATTTACTTTTATATTTTATGAAAGTGTGCTATGTCCGATTCAAATGGGGACAGGGTCATTATAAAACAAAATTATGAACAATCATTGCATGGGAAAAGGCGACAGAAAACAATTGGTTGCCTGTTAGGGAGAAGAGCAGAGCCTTCTCCCTTTCTATCACTTTATCCTTCAATTAGAAGGCCCATACCCGCAAAAGCATCAATCTTAATAAGGGCGCTGATTCGTCTGCGGGAAAATCCAGATTGTATGATTCATCATCCGCTGTGTTATGCCATTAAGAAGAAGGCCGCGCATTGGCCTTCTTCTCCTTATGCTTACTAATCAGGGCGACTCCCAACAATAAAATCGGAATAAACAGTTGGAACGGCAGCGCATAGTAAGAATAAATATCAAAGGCCCATTTTACCATTTCTACGGTATTTTTATAGATTCCGTTTGCCAGCAGAATCATCAGTATGCCAATCGGCATAACGACAGGGCGGTAATGATTCAGACCGGCCAGTTTTTTGACTCCGGTACTGGCGGCAAGCAGACAGACGCTGATTTTGACAAACGCCCCGACCACGAAAACGATCGATACCGTGATCTCCATACGCTGTAAGAAATCGCCGATGCGGATTCTTCCCACGGCTATATAAGAGGGAAAATAAGGATGCTGCTTTAAGGTGGCTCCCAGAACCAGAAGATTCCGGATGGTGACAGCCAGAATAATGCCCGCCCCCGTAAGCAGACCTCCTAAAAAGGCTTTATAGGGAGTTTTTTTGTTTGGCGGGCAGCAAAAAATTGCGGCAAATAAAACAGTTTCGGCAAAGGGGAACGCAAAGGTGGAGAAAGCACCTTCGAATACGGGCGCCCACCCATCCGCCAGGATCGGCGTTAAAAATTGTGTGTTCATCTGTGGAATACACAGCAGCATCACAATCAGAAGAATGGCAATGATGATGGGAAACAGGAAAAAGGCGCTGCGGCCCAGCACTTCGATCCCCTCCTTGACAATCCAAATACAGGAAATCCCCATCAACAGGATCGGCATGAGCATAGGGGTTTCCGGCATTGCCATCATGTTTACAAATTCCCCAAAATTGCGCAGTACTAAAGCACCCAGGTGAAAGGCATACCACGTGTACAGTAAAACAAAAAGCCGTCCGATCCATTTGCCGAAGACAATGATCAAAATATCAAACAGATTTTTCCCGGGGAACAGGGAAAGCAGCTTCATATAGATCATCAGCGTGGGCACGGCCGCAGCCGAAGCGATCAGAATGGCAATCCATTTATCGATTTCAACCTGTGCCGCTACCCCGACAATCAAAGCGCTGCCGATGATAAACAATACAACCATGCTGAAAAGCTGGAGGTTTGTGATGCGTTCTTGATTCATAGATCATCCTCGCGTTACAAGCCATAAATTTTGGTAACAACCTCTTTCAGGGGATCGGCAGGGCTGGGCAGATCGACTTCCAGAGAGAACAAAACCGCCACAATCAAAGAAACAGCCAAAAGACCGGTGGAGACCCAGAATTCCCTGCGGGTCCCGTCTTTATAAATGGGGACGGTATCGATCAGCACAATGAAAGCGTACCCAAGTAAAACCAGAGCAAACACTAACCGGCACCTCCAAAAATCGTTTTCTGCTGACTCGCGCTGTTTTTAATCGTGACCTTGGGGGATACGGTCACTTTGATTTTGGGGAAGATCGTATCCCAGTCAGGCTCTATTTTTTTCCATTTCTGAGGTTCAGTACGATAAATATAGTTTCCGAATCCGAAAGAATCGCAGCCATATTGATTCTGAACCAGATGAATCGTCGCCTCAATATTCTGTTTCAAATACGTTTCAGCGGCCTGTTCCAGGGTGACAATTAGTTTCTCGTCAATTTCACCGGGCGTGCCCTGCAGCTCGTCAAGAGCCACAACCGTTTTGACCGTGATGTTGATTTCCGGAACCGAGTTTGTCCAGATGGTTTCGAACCTTGTTTGGTTCGTAAAGATTTCCAGCGAAACGGATATTTTTTCCCCCTGATAAGAGAGGGGAAAGGTCAAAAGTCCCCCTTCGATTCTGTCCTGCGCAAAAAGAAGATTCTTGGTATCGGTTCCATCCAGAAAGCCGACAAAGGAAGAATCGTGAAACAGCGCGGTTCCTTCAACCATGGGAGTCTGTTCTTCGCTGTCGTTCCAAAGCATCACAGCGGGTATGATCGGGGAAATGCCCGGAGAAATCAGGTCATTGGCAAACCTCCAGGTCTGTGTTTGTCTGGCCTTGGATAAGCTGGATTCATTTTCGATCATCGACTCCATAGTAAAGGATAAAATGTTATCCTTGGAGTTTTCCACCATGAAAATATCCTTTGCGGGCATTCCTTTCGCCACAAACAGTTCAATATCGGTGCGGGTTTCCGAGTCCCGGTTCATCCAGTCCATTACGTGATTCATTTCCTCTCGGGCAATCTCTTCACTGACGATAATGATCTGCGTATGGCTAAAGTATAATTTTTTCCCGATGATGGAGATACCGTCCCGAACGGCATCAAAAATGGTGTTGCCAAAGGAATGAATAATGTGAGAATCCACCATTCGCTCTTTCCCGCTTTTGACGTCCGCAATTTCCATTGTGAGCTCATATTTATCATCGGTTCCCTTGTCGATCGCGATCCCCGTTACGATTCCCATGTCTTCCAGCAGCCGGTAATTCCAACATCCGCACAGGCTGGAGAGCAGCGGAACAATGAGCAGCAAAGCAATGATTTTCCGTTTGCAGGTCATCTTACGTTCCTTTCTTTGCATGCCGATTCATACGCGTTCTGTTTTTGGATGCGATCAACTGGGGCCGCAGGCGCATATACCACCATGGCGCACGGATGAGGGTATCTTTGATGTCGGTGTATCGGACAGAGCCTTCCTTCAACATATAAGGAATGCCAAAGGAACGGATGCTCATCAGATGTGTGATAAGACACAGCGCACCGAAAATAACGCCATAGATCCCCATAAAGGCCGCCAGAATCAAAAAGACAAAGCGCAGTACCAAAATAGCGCCCTGCGCTTTGATGTTCATCAGAGCAGAGATGCCCGTCAGGGCCACGATGATGATCATGGAAGGGGCGATGAATTTCGCGTCGACCGCTGCCTGCCCCAGCACGAGGGCCCCGACAATGCTGACGGTTTGCCCGATCGCGGTGGGCATTCGGGCGCCCGCCTCGCGCAGGATTTCGAAAACAATCAACATCAGAAAGGCTTCGATCACAGTGGGGAAGGGGACGTCGTAGCGTCCTGCCGCAATACTGAGCAGCAAAGGCGTCGGGAGCAGCTCCTGATGAAAATTCGTCAGGCTCACATAAATCGCCGGGACAAACAGTGCCAAAATCGCGCCGAAGATACGCAGCATCCGATTGAAGGAAGCAAAAATAAAATTGTTATAGTAGTCCTCCGGCGTCTGGAACAGTTCCGAGAAAATAAAAGGAACCGTCAGGACAAAGGGGCTGCCGTCCACGATCAGCGCAACCCGGCCCTCCAGCAGCTTGCCCACAATGGAATCCGGGCGTTCGGAATATCCGATTGTGTCAAAAGGGGAGAAGGGAGAATCTCTGATCAGCTCCTGAATATATCCGGAATCCACGATCCCGTCGATATCCAATTCCTCCAGACGATGTTCCAGTTCTTTTACGATTTGATCGGAAGCAACGCTTTTCAGGTAGCAGAGGCAGACCTTTGTCTTTGTTACCCGGCCAATATATTTGTATTGGAATTTCAAATCGGCGGAGGTGATTCTCCTGCGGATCAGGGACAGGTTGACCAAAAGCTGCTCGTTAAAGCCGTCCCGCGGCCCCCGTACTGCCTGCTCGGAACTGGCCTCTTCTACGGCGCGGCTTTCCAGGTTTTTGCAGTAAATAATGATCGCCTTTGGGGATCCGTCCAGCAGCAAGGCAGCGTTTCCCTGCAACACCGTGTCTATGATTTCCTGAAGATCCTGGGTGAGGCATAGATTGCTGGCGAGGAGCGCCTTTTTT
This sequence comes from Bacillota bacterium, assembly GCA_023401495.1. Taxonomy (GTDB): domain Bacteria; phylum Bacillota; class Clostridia; order Oscillospirales; family Acutalibacteraceae; genus Faecalispora. The sequence goes on along the minus strand of JAEXDU010000124.1, from coordinate 483 downwards.
TGCAGTTCTTCCAAATAGTCGATGCGTGTGTAACGGGGGACATCGCTGCTGATCACCTGTTCGATGACATATTCGTCCAGAATCTGATGGTCGATCATTCCCTCCACATAAATCACACAGCCCTGGATGGCTTTCTGCGATTTGTTTTCCAGGATTCGGAACTGTATCATATCGTCCGATTCAAAAACAGAGCGGAAAGTCGCCAGATTCTCTTCCAAAGAGAAAGCCAGCTCCGTGCCGCCCGGCTGTTTTTGCTCATTGGGCTGGCAATCTTCTTCCTGCCCTTTTCGTTTTTTCCATAAATTCATTTCCAATCACCAGATGTTATTTTTTCCAGATTTTAATAAAATAACCATAATCAGGACATGCCGGCAGCTGTGATTCAGACTTGGTGATTGGTAAGCCTGGATAAACATTCGAGGCAAACCGAAAACTTGGCAGGGATTCTTTTCAATAAAAAGCAGCTATCCCTGATCTTGAAGA
>JAEXDU010000115.1 GCA_023401495.1 Bacillota bacterium | reverse complement strand
CTGATAAATTGTATACTGGATGCCGGTTTCTCCCGTGACTGCACGCCGGTACAGCTCGGCCACAGGCTCAACGCTTGGGTCCGTCTTGACCTTTTCGGCGTAATCCACCGGATTCGCTACCGTGTCTTTGGTGGGGTGCAGCACGGTTTTTCCATCCTGACTGATGACAAAAGCATACCCTTCGCCGCCGATCTTAATGGAATCGAGCATTTTCGCAAACGAGTCGTATGTGATTTCACCATACATCACCTGGCCGCCGCTTGCCGGCGCACCGATGGTCACGGTCAGGTCGTCGCCTCGGCGGCTTTTAACCGGGTCAGCGATATAGGCCGTTCCGCCCTTCGCGGACTGGAACCATTTTTCCTGTGACACGTTTCCATCCTGCTGTGTATTGCCCTGACTGTCGGCCAGCGCGAAATACACAAAGCCCTCCTGTCTGGCCTGCTCCTGCAAATACTGCTGCTGCACCGCCGCATCCGCAGAGCTTAACATAGCAGATTTCGCAACCTCCTCTACCTCTCTCCGGTACTCGCCCAACTCAGAACCCAAATACTGCTTGTAGGATTCCGCCAGGTACGACGAAGTCTGCTCGGCCTGCGTCATGGAATTGAGGTAAGACAGCCAGCAGGTAATTCCTGTAGCCATTATGTTGGTGAACAGCACCAGTATCATTATGAAAAGATGCAACTTCCTTTTTAAAGATTTCACAGCGTCTATTCTCTCCCTTGCGAAAATTTAACCGGGTCGAAAAATAATAGCCGGCTCCCGTATTTCGGCTACTGACAGGGATTTCTACCTTTTACAATATACCTAATTATAATTATCGGCCGATGCGTGCTTTTTTTGAATGAAAAAAGCATGAAAAACGAAAAAAGATGGAGAAATTACGAGCTATCAAAGAATAACTGTAGAATTTTGTCAGTTTGCGAAATTTGCTGTATTTTTCAGAAAAAGCATCAAAACTCTATATTGAGCAACCTGAAAGACAACCCAGTTCAAAAACAGCGATTCTGTTTTTTTTGCTCTTCGGTGAAAAGGAATCAATCTTTTTTCGAGGGATATAACGATATGGGAAAGCATGTGACATCGGCGGCAAATTCCGGATTGCGGAAACGAAAGCATATTCTCCATAAAAAAAGATTCTGCCGGAAGGCAGAATCTTTTGGGGTCGATTATTTCGAGAGTTTATCCATTACACCGATGATCTCATCGATTTTTTTCTGCTGCTCTTCGCTGCCCAGTGCCTGGCTGACGCAGCCGGTCAAATGCGCGTGCAGCACCTCGCGGTTAATGCTGCGCAAAATCGCCTGCGTGGCCATCAGCTGGTTGGAAATATCGATACAATAGCGATTTTCCTCAACCATGCGGATCAGGCCGTCGATCTGGCCACGGGCCGTTTTGAGCATCCGCAGCGTTTTTTCTCTATCTGCCTGCATCCTTACCACCTCCCTATTCGGAGCCGGATCAGCCGAACAGCCCCTTCTTCTCTTTCACAGAAACCAGCTTGTAGCCGGCATCCTCCACCACTTTCGAAAATTCCTCATCCGGCACGTCGCGGCTGAGGGTAACTGTGGCCTCTTTGTGCTTCAGGTTTACCTTGGCCTGCACGCCCTCGATTCCGTTCAGAGCCTTTTCCACGCGCGCCTGGCAATGCTCGCAGGTCATTCCTTCAATTGCAAGTAACTTTTTCATAGTACCGTTTCCTTTCTGATTTGTCAAATTTCTGTTTCCCCGTCAAACCGGCGGCGGGGCTTAAAGAATTTCAGACGCAGGGCGTTCGTCACCACGCACACGGAGCTGAGGCTCATCGCCGCCGCCGCGAACATGGGGTTCAGCTTCCAGCCCAGCAGCACATAGAACACGCCGGCTGCCAGCGGGATGCCGATACTGTTGTAGAAAAACGCCCAGAACAGATTTTCTTTGATATTGCGAATGGTTGCGCGGCTCAGCTGAATCGCTGTCACCACGTCCATCAGATCGCTCTTCATCAGCACGATGTCTGCGGATTCGATGGCGATATCGGTACCGGCGCCGATGGCGATGCCGACGTCGGCCCTAGCCAGTGCGGGGGCGTCGTTGATGCCGTCGCCGACCATGGCCACACGCTTGCCGGACTCCTGAATCGCGCGGACTTCTTCTTCCTTATCCTGCGGCAGCACCTCCGCCACTACGCGGTCGATGCCCATTTGCCTGCGGATCGCTTCTGCCGTGCGTTTGTTATCGCCGGTCAACATGACCACATCGATGCCCATTGCGGTAAGCTCACGCACCGCCTGACGGCTGGTGGGCTTGATCACATCGGCCACAGCGATCACGCCGAGAAGCTGGCCGCCCTTTGCGAAGAACAGCGAGGTCTTCCCCTGCTCAGAGAAGGCTTCGGCCTGCTGCTGCAGAGCACCGGTATCGACCTTCTGCTCCTGCATCAGTGCAAGGTTACCTGCCGCGTACGGTTCGCCACCGATGCTGGTGAGGATTCCGCGGCCCGAAACAGCCTGGAAATCCCCGACCGGCGAAAGCTCCAGAGCAAGCTCGGCGGCCTTTTCGACGATCGCTTCCGCCAGCGGATGCTCCGACGGCTTTTCGATCGACGCGGCGGCGGTGAGCAGCTCCTGCTCCTGAATGCCGGGGGCGGGAAGAATATCTGTTACCCGGGGCTTGCCTTCGGTGATGGTGCCGGTTTTATCGAGCACCACAGCACCCACGGTATGTGCGGTTTCGAGCGCTTCGGCCGATTTGATCAGAATGCCGTTGGAAGCACCCTTGCCCGTACCGACCATGATAGCCACGGGAGTTGCGAGTCCCAATGCGCAGGGGCAAGAAATCACGAGCACCGCAATCGCGATGGAAAGCGCGAATTCAAACGACTGCCCCAGCACCAGCCAGACAACAGCGGCCAGCAGGGCAATCACGATGACGATCGGAACGAACACGCCGCTGATCTTATCCGCCAGCTTTGCGATCGGCGCTTTGGAGGAGCTGGCTTCTTCCACCAGCTCGATAATCTGCGCCAGAGTAGTGTCGCCGCCGACCTTTTTCGCTTCCATTTTGAAGAATCCGGTTTTGTTCAGCGTGGCGGCGATAACGGAATCGCCCACGGTTTTTTCGACCGGGATGCTCTCGCCGGTGAGTGCGGACTGGTCAACCGCGGAGGAGCCCTCCACGATCACGCCGTCGACCGGGATGCTCTTTCCGGGGCGGATCAGCACGATGTCGCCCACTCTGACCTGCTCGACGGGGATTTCCACTTCTTTTCCGTCGCGCAGCACCTCCGCCGTTTTCGGCGCCAGATCCATCAGCTTTGAAATCGCTTCGGAGGTTTTGCCCTTTGAGCGTGCCTCCAGATATTTACCGAGAGTGATCAGCGTTAAAATCGTACCCGCGGACTCAAAATACAAATCCATCAGATAATGGTCGGCCATCATCATATCGCCCATGCCCAGCGCATAGCCGATTTTATAGATGGCGAAAATGCCGTAGGCGATCGCCGCCGTGGAACCGATGGCGATCAGCGAATCCATGTTGGGCGAGCGCTTCCACAGCGTTTTGAAGCCAACCTGGAAATATTTGCGGTTCACGTACACGATCGGCATCAGCAGAAGCAGCTGGGTAAACGCAAACGGAATCCCATTCTCTGCGCCGTGGAACGCGTTTTTGATTATATCCGGCACCGGCAGGCCAATCCACTCTTTCAGCATGTGGTGCATCGCCAGGTACATCAGCGGAATCCAGAACGCAAACGACACAATCAGCCTCATGCGCATGGATTTCAGCTCTTCCTGAACCGGGTCCACCGTTTTCTGCGCGGCCGGAGCCGCCCCGTGGGTAAAGACGCTGGCACCGTAGCCCGCGCTTTCCACCGCTGAAATAATGCTGCTGTCATTGAGAATACTTTCATCAAAATGAACCGTCATGCTGTTTGAAAGCAGGTTGACGTTTACGTCCTCCACGCCCTCCAGCTTTTTTACGCTCTTCTCCACCGCGGCGGAGCAGGCGGAGCAGCTCATTCCGGTCACATTATATTTTTGATTCATATAGCCACCTCCCTATACCCCGGGTGGGGTGTATCTACACTTTACTCCCTCGGTGCGTGTTTGTCAAGAGTAACAGAAATTTTTTCTTTGAAGATAGCCTGCCCGATTTCTGATCTTTCTATATTTTTTGAAAATTTTTGTTTTTTATATGGCGGCTTTTATGCGCGGAGTTCTGCGCAAGCCGGGCGTTTTTTTATATCAAAGGAACTTTTTTGTACGCTTTTTGTATGGTACAAATTTCAAATGATTTTTCTTTAAGGATTCACCCGAGGGGGAATTTTTGCTGATGCAGAGACTAATCTCAGCCGGGCGGGTAGTTATTTCGTTTTTGGTCGTTGATTGAAAGAGTGGATTTTTCTGCGGGTTTCCTGCGATGTGCGTGCAGGTGCAGCTTGCCTCGTACCGGAGTAGACAATTCTTCTTTCAACATTGATTTTGAAAGTGCAATTTTTTCTGCGATACCCCCGCGTAGGGTTTCTGCTGGCAAAGGGCATACCCTCGTGTTGGGGCCGTTCTTTCTTTTCTTTCTAAAAAAGGAAAGTCTTTCAGTTTGGCTTCACCACAAGGATAATACTTCTTTTTTATCTTAGTATGAAAGGAACGAATTCTTTTCTTTGCGGCTATACCGCGGGATTACCGCTTGCGCGGGCATGCCCCTCGTGCCGGGGCGGGCACTTACTTTCGTGAAAGGACGAAAGTAAGCAAAGACCTTCCAAAGGACACCTTTGGAATCCGTTCGGGGAACGGTTTCGGAACGCAATACCGAAAGCCATCAGTAAGGCGCTCCAATGAAAATGCCCACTCTCCGAGCTTCATCGGAAAACAGGTCTTGCTGTCTCGTCTGTCGGCGGGCATTTTCAGAGCGCTCTCGTTGGCTCGCAGTAGGGCTGCCTGACGGTAGTCTTGATTTGCCTATTTGTAAAAGACGTTTTTCAGCACAGCGGCTTCTCATACCTTTTGCGGACACTAAAGCTTACCTTATGCACCCGCTTCACGCGCAGGCCGTGCCTGTGCGTGAATAAGAACCAGAGCGGGAGCTTCTCCCGGTTTCCAAAGGCAGAGCCTTTGGTCGTTGAGAGGGAGTTCCAAGGGGGAGAGAATCGAAACTCTCCCCTTTGGCGAATCTTTGTTTACTTTCTTTACGTAAAGAAAGTAAATGCCCGCCCCGGCACGAGGGGCAAGCCTGCGCCAGCAGAAACCCCACGCGGGGGCACCCGCAGGCAGACTGCGCTTTCACGTACATTACAAAGAACCCCATAGAAAAAGAAGCCTCATCTGCCCAATTTACTAAAGAACAAGCCCCCCCCTCGGCATAGGGGCTTCCCTGCGCCAGCAGAATTCATACAGAAAACTCGCAAAGACAACCATAATGATAGGTCGTTTCCGCGTGAGAACAACCAGCACACGCGCGACGAATGGAGCGTGAAGCGGACGGCTTTCTCTAAACTGCCCCGCGACGTATATGCAGGTTTAACCTGCCAAAAAAATGAGCGCCGTTCCTTAAAGGAACGGCGCTTTCGGCCGGGATGGCCGAGTGTCTGCACCAAAGTGCGTGCAGAAATGGCCTTCTTACAGACAAGGGCGGCAGGGCCGGGACTGGCGATGAACTGCAAACATCGCCATAGCATGAAAATTCGGGGGAATGTTCATGGAACATCCTCCGGCCCGTGCCGGGGCTTGCCTGTAAGGCAGCAAAAAAGCGCGTGTCACGGAATTCCTGAAAAGGGATGCTCCCATAAACACAGCGCCCGATATCACAAGTGCAATACACAACTCCCGCGTTGGTGGAGTTCCCATTCTTGCCACATGCCTCTATACAAAAGGGGAAAAATGGGTTATACTGTGTCTGCATGGTGCGGCTATGCCGTTGCTTATGGAGGTCGGTTCTCCGTAGGCAGGGGGCGAGGTGTTCCTAGCACTTCGTCCCTGCTTTGCACTTAATCATGCCTTACCGGTAAATAATACCATTATTTGGGGTTCTTTGCAAGAATAAAATACAGATATGAGAAAAATTGTCACATTGTAAAAAGAAGTGCTGGATTTTTAGAAATCCAGCGCTTTTTTGCAGTCCGACAGGCAGAACAGTGAAAGCCGCTGATCCTTCGCAGGACAGCGGCTTTCACTTGCATTATGACACATCAAATGACATGATATTCTTTCAGCAGCTTTTCAATATCGGTACCTTCCACTCTCCGGAGGATCGCTTTGAGCGCCAATCTCTCGAGCAGTCTCTGATCCATATCCGTGACTTTTTTACCGTCGCGCAGCTGGACAGTCGCATTCAGCAGATCGCGGATATCATAGGTGCTGCC
>JAEXDU010000090.1 GCA_023401495.1 Bacillota bacterium | reverse complement strand
CCATGCACGGCGCGGGTTCCCCGCAGGCGCAGCGCATCATGATCGCCCGCCAGTGCAATATCAGCGCGAAAAAGAAACTGGCCAAGGCCATCGCGCATATCGACTAATCTGCTTGTGTTTTCCGGTTTCGTACCCGCCGCCCGTGCTACCCCTTCGGGCGGCGGGAAATCGGAATCAACCAACCGAGGTGTTTTTCATGACCCAACTGACTGAAATCGAACGCCTGCTGGAAGAACAGGTCCGTCCGCAGCTTGCCCTGCACCAGGGGAACCTCAGCATCATCAGCCTGACGGACGACGTGCTGACCATTCGCCTGCTAGGCGCCTGCGCCAACTGCCCGTCCGCTTCCCTGACCACCGAGGAGCTGATCGCCTCCGCCGTGCAAAGCCGTTTCCCGCAGATTCGGCGCGTCGTGCTCGATACCGGCGTCAGCGATTCTCTTTTAAGGCAGGCGCGGGAGTTTCTGACCAGCCGGCATACCGGCGCAAAAAATCAACAAGGAGTGACGTAACATGTCCTGGCAGGAACTGTATCAGCAAAAGCGGATGACGGCGGAGCAGGCCGTTTCTCATATCAAATCCGGCGACCGCGTGGTCGTGGCTCACGCCACCGGTGAACCCAGCGCATTGATCAACGCTATGGTAAAAAACGCCGACGCTTACCGCAATGTGGAGATTGTTCACATGGTGGCAATGGGCAAGGGCGAATACTGCCTGCCCGAATACGCGGAGAACTTCCGCCACAACAGTTTGTTTTTAGGGGCGTCTACCAGAGACGCCATCGCGAAAGGGCGCGGGGATTTCACCCCGGTGTATTTTTCGCAGATCCCCGACCTTCTGCGCGAAGAGCTGCATCCCAATGTGGCACTGCTTCACCTTTCCCCGCCGGATGAACATGGCTACTGCAGCTACGGCGTTTCGGTGGATTATACAAAGCCCGCCGCAGAAATCGCAGACCTGCGCATCGCCCAGATCAACCCCAACATGCCCCGCACCCTCGGCGACAGCTTCATCCACGTGAGCGAGCTGGACTGCATCGTAGAGGTGGATGACCCCATCATCGAGCTGGGGCAGGCAAAAATCGGCGAAACCGAGTGCGCCATCGGGGAACACTGCGCCTCGCTCATTCAGGACGGAGACTGTTTGCAGCTTGGCATCGGCGCGATTCCCGACGCGGTTCTGCTGTTCCTGAAGGAAAAGAAAGACCTGGGCATTCATTCCGAAATGTTCTCGGATGGCGTGGTCGAGCTGGTGGAAGCCGGCGTGATCACCAACCGCCGTAAGACCCTGCACAAGGGCCAGTGCGTCGTCACCTTCCTGATGGGCAGCAAGCGCTTGTACGATTATGTCAACAACAATCCGTCCGTGGCGATGTATCCGGTAGATTATGTCAACAATCCCGCAGTCATCGCGAAGAACGACAATCTGGTTTCCATCAACTCCTGCATTCAGGTTGACCTGATGGGTCAGGTCGTTTCCGACAGCATCGGCCCGCGGCAGTTTTCCGGCGTGGGCGGCCAGGTCGATTTCGTGCGCGGCGCAAACCTCAGCCGCGGCGGCAAGAGCATTATGGCCATGCCGTCATCCTTAGTGAAAAAGGACGGCACACGCGTTTCCAAAATCGCGGTGCAAATCGACGCGGGCGCGGCGGTGACCACCTCCCGCTACGACGTGAACTATATCGTCACGGAATTCGGCGTTGCCAAAATGAAGGGCAAAACCCTGCGCGACCGCGCGAAGGCGCTCATCGAAATCGCTCACCCGGATTTCCGGGAGGAGCTGATGGAAGAATACCATCGCCGTTTCGGAGTATAACATCTTTCAACAATACACTCTCCCACACCAAAGGCACCGGAGAGGCTCCGGCCTCTCCGGTGCGCTTTCTACAATACGCAGGCCGCCGAAAAAGGCGGCAGGCACCACTGCCACTCTCTGGAGGAAATTGACACCATGACTCATTTGGAACAATACAATCAGGTATTTGTAAAGCTGTTCGGCGTTGCGGAGGAAGACCTCCCCTCACTGATTTATCTGCGCGGCAACTGGGATTCCCTGCAGCATATCGAGATGATCACCATGATGGAGGACACCTTCAATATTTCCATCAACTCCACCGACGTCATCCTGTTCAACAGCTATGAAAAAGGAAAAGAGATTTTGAGGAAATACGACGTGGAGGTCTGACCATGTTTTTTCCATTGGAACAGCATCCGCCGGAGCACCCCGCGCTGGTGGAACCGAACGGAGCCGTGCTGACCTATTCTCAGCTCGCGGCTGCCGTAAACCGTGTGGCGAAATGGCCGGTGCGGCGCACTTTGATCTTCTGCCTGACCAGCAGCACCATCGGCTTTACCGCGGGATATGTGGGCTTTTTGTCCGCGCAGGCGGTGCCCCTGCTTCTGGACAGCGAGCTGACCCCGGAGCTTCTAAGCCGCCTGATCGCCCTGTACCGCCCCAGCTTTTTGTGGGTTCCGCAGAAAAAATCCGGCGCGTTTTCCAAATACACGCCGGTGCAGACACTGTATGATTACACCCTGCTGCAAACGGACTGCACCGACTGCCCGCAGCTGCACCCGGAGCTTTCGCTGCTGCTGACCACCTCTGGCTCAACGGGCAGCCCCAAGCTGGTGCGCCAGAGCGCGCGCAATCTTCTTTCCAACGCTGAGGCAATCGCGCAGTATCTGGAGCTCAACTCCACCTCTGAGCGCCCGATTCTGACCTTGCCGCTGCATTACACCTTTGGCCTTTCGATTCTGCACAGCCACCTGCTGACAGGCGGAACCGTGCTGCTGAGCGAGTACAGTGTGATCCAGCAGGAGTTTTGGGATTATTTTGAGCGCGAAAAAGCCACCAGCATCAGCGGGGTACCCATGACCTATACCCTGCTGGATCGCGCCGGATTCTTTGAGCGTGAGCTGCCGAGCCTGCGGTATTTTACACAGGCCGGGGGCAAGCTGCCGCACCGGATGCACCAGCGCTGCGCCGAATTTGCCCGGGAACGCGGGCTGCGTTTTTACGCCATGTACGGCCAGACGGAGGCCACCGCCCGCATGAGCTATCTGCCCTGGCGGCTGGCGGAAGAAAAATGCGGCACCATCGGGATTCCCATACCGGGCGGAGTCTTCCGCCTGGTCGGCGACAACGGGGAGGAAATCACGGAACCGTACCGGGAAGGCGAGCTGGTTTACGAGGGGCCGAACGTGACCCTCGGCTACGCGCAGGGCCCGCTCGATCTGGCGCGGGGCGACGATTTTGGCGGCATGCTGTTTACCGGCGACCTCGCCATGCGGGATACGGACGGCTGCTATACTGTTACCGGGCGCAAAAAGCGGATGGTAAAGCTGTTTGGCAGCCGCGTGAGCCTGGACGAATGCGAGCGCCTGCTGCGCGAGCGGTTCGGCGGCGCGGATTTCGCGTGCCTGGGGCGCGACGATCATATCGATCTGTTCGTCACCGAATCCCCGGACTGCACCGCGCAGAATGCGCTTTCTTATCTGTCTGAAACCCTTCGTTTCCCCGCGTGGGCCTTTGCCGCACATCCCATCGCGGAAATCCCCAGAAACGAGGCCGGGAAAATCCAATACCCACGCCTGGAGGAGCTGCTATGACAAAGGACGTTGCACATCTGCTGGAAATACCGCCGTTTTCTCTGCCGCAGTCGGCAAAGGAAGCCTTGTTTTTCCCCGCGGCTTTGGAGCTGACCTGTTACCACAGCGCCCACTGTGAGCCGTACGCCAATATTTTGCGCGCGCTGGAGTTCCACCCGGAGTCCGTTTGCAGCACGCAGGAGCTTCCCTTTCTCCCCAGCAGTCTGTTCAAATCCATGAGACTCAGCAGCGTCCCCTCCGAGCAGGAATACGCCCGCTCCCTTACCTCCTCCGGCACCACAGGCAGCCAGACTGTTCACGTGGAGCTGGATCGGGAGACCGCCGCCGACCAGCAGCGCGCGTTGGCGCATATTGCCGCGGATTTTATCGGCGGAGCGCGCCTGCCGATGCTGATTTTGGATCAGCCGTCCATCCTCGCGCACGGCAGCGGACTTTCCGCACGAGCCGCCGGAATCCTGGGTTTTTCTATTTTTGCCCGGCGGCGCGTATTTGCCCTGCGGGAGGATTTAACGCTCGATCTGCCGGCCATCCACGCATTTCTGGAGCAGGCGAACGGCGGGCCGTTTCTTCTGTTCGGCTTCACCTTTATGGTGTGGAAATACTTTTGCCGGGCACTACAGGACGCTGCGGAGCATTTGGATTTTTCGGGCGGAATCCTCATTCACGGGGGCGGCTGGAAAAAGCTTCTCGATCAAGCCGTGCCGCCGGAGGAATTCCAGCGTGCCCTAAACGAATGCTGCGGACTGCATCGCATTTACAATTACTACGGCATGGCCGAGCAGGCCGGCTCCGTCTTTTTTCAGTGCGAGGCCGGGCGGTTTCATGCCAGTGAGCTTTCAGAGGTATTCGTGCGCAGAGCGGAAGATTTCTCCCTGTGCGAGCCGGGCGAACCGGGAATTCTGCAGGTTCTTTCCCTGCTGCCGCGCTCTTACCCCGGCCACAGCCTTTTAACGGAGGACGAGGGTGTTTTTCTGGGGGTGGACGACTGCCCCTGCGGCAGGCTAGGAAAAAACTTTCTGGTCAGCGGCCGCCTGCAGCAGGCGCAGCTCAGGGGGTGCAGCGATGTCTACGCAGGATAAGAATTTTGTACTGCTCACGGGGGCGCTTTCTTCTCTGGAGAAGGATATGCCGCCTTTCTCCATTTTTGAAGAACAGGTGCTTCACTTCCTGAACACATTGAGCATCAAGCTGCGCCAGAACCCCGA
>JAEXDU010000035.1 GCA_023401495.1 Bacillota bacterium | reverse complement strand
ATCGAATTGACGTCCACCATCTGCTTGATCTTTTCTAAGGTAGTATTCATCATGCCTTCAATGGGATGTTCGCTCATTTTATTACACCGCTCTTTCTTTTCTTTCTTTCGTCAGTTTTCTCTGTTATGATTTTCCCGCAGCTTCTCCGGCCATTGCGGCCTGACGTCCTTCTTCCCGCTTTTGCCGCAGAACCATTTTGACATACCGCAGCAGCGCGTACAGGCCGGCTGCGATCAGAAACACCAAACGGACGCTGCCGTCCATGAGCATTTGTGCGGAGAGCTTTTCCCCGTTAAAATCGGGTGTTATCAGCACATCGTAGTGTTTGCACCGAAATGCCGTTACCAATGTGCCGGCAGCAGGATAAACCACTCCGCTGACCGTACCGTACAGCACAGCAGTTGTGGCGGCGTCCTCTGCCCCCAGAACAACACGGATTTTCAGTTCCTTCAGAATAAAATGTGAAAGCAGCCGCTTTGCCGCGCCCGCGGCGATGGAAGCAAGCTCAGAAAGGAAGCTCAGGAACCCTGTGAACCCCTTTTCTTTTATTATATCCCGAACAGACTGCTTTTTGTCTGGTTTGCCTTTCTTTTTCTCTTCTTTTTTCTTTTTCTCGGCCTCTTTTTCAGGCGCTTCCTCTGTGGGGAAACGATAATGGAAGAACAGATACCGCGCTTCTCCCGAAAAACCATCCTCCATCTCGAAAGATAAATGGATTTTCACCCGGGCTGCCAGCGCCAGTGCCAACAAACCGAGAAAGCCCAGTAAAATCCAAACCCAGGTCATTGGCGCGTATCCTCCTTCGATTTTATGCTTTGTCCAAAAGGCTTAAAGCGTTTTTTCCGCAGTGTTCTCTTCCTCTTCATCCGAATCCTCCGGGCTGCTCTGAGGCAGAGGAGGCAGATCGTTCAGGGAGGAAAGATTCATGCAGCGCAGAAAATTGGGCGTTGTGCCGTACAGCAGCGGCCGGCCGGGCAAATCGAGCCTGCCCCGTTCCTCCACAAGTCCCTTTTCGCACAGGTTAGAGATGACCCCGGAGCTGTCCACTCCGCGTACCTGCTCCACAAAAGCCTTTGTAACCGGCTGCTGATAGGCAATCACCGCCAGAACCTCCATCGCGGCCTGTGAAAGAGGCGCATTTCTTCTTAAATCCAGTGTGCGCCGTACCGTTTCACCATATTCATCGGCGCTGCACATTTGGTACTGATTTTCTAATTGTATGATCCGAATTCCTTTGGCCGACTGATTAAAGGAATCCATCACGCTTTTCATGAGCCTTACCGCCGTAGCACGATCCAGCTCCAGAGCTTCTGCAATCCGTTCCAGCGGAACGGCGTCTCCGCTCGAAAACAGGATGGCCTCGATCGCGCCCTGCAATTTTTTTATTTCCATGGGTCTGCACCGCCAGTCAACAGAGTTATCGTCGTTCCGCTTTCTTCCCCGTCTACACGGACGCGGTGATTTTTCACCAGCTCCAGCACCGCCAGAAAGGTCGCGACCAGGTCTGATTTCTGCCGGCTTTCCCACAGAAGGTCATGAAACGGCATCCGTCTTTTCTTCCACAAGCGGCGGAGCACAAAAACAATCCGCGAAGCGACCGAAACCGGCTTGCGGGTCACAATTCCATCAAAGGATGTCGCCGGGGGAGGCAAAAAGCGTTTCCCCCTCCCCGCCGCGCTCAGATACGCCGCGAGAAGCTCGTCCGGATGATGGGAACGGCTGTACACCCGTTCCGGCGGCAGGGGCGCCGGCTGCCGGACAAACGAATCCCACGAAAAGAGCCCGCCCAGGGCCTGCGCCGTCCGCTTCCATTCCTGGTATTCCATCAGCTGCCCGGTCAGTTCCCGGCGCAGCTCTTCTGCTTCTTCATTCTTCGGGAGCAGAGAAACGGTCTTTAAATACACCAGACGCGCGGCCATCTCCAAGAACTCGCTGGAAACCTCCATCTGCTGCTCCTGCATTTTTTCCATCTGCCCCATGTACTGGTCGAGCAGATCGGAAATCGAGATGTCGCAGATTTCCACCTTGTTTTTGGCGATCAGAGACAAAAGCAGATCAAGAGGGCCATCAAACACGTCCAGATGATACTCCAGCTTTTCCATCTGTTATGCACCGAACAGGACAAACGGAAGATCAGCAAGCCATATGATTCCGGATCTCACCCACGACTGCATCAGGTAAAGCGGCTCATTCAGAAAGCCGAGAAACAGCAGCGCAAACAGTGCCAGCATGATCATCCGCTGGTTCTGATAGTACCGATACATCGCACGGTCAGAGAGAAATGCCGCCAGAACTCTGGAGCCGTCGAGCGGCGGCAGCGGAATCAGATTAAATACCGCCAGCATGACATTGATATTGATATAATACCCGAAAAACACCGCGACCCCAAACTGAATCGACTGCGGGATGCTTCCCTGAAATAGGAAAATCACATTCAGAAGGATCGCGCCCACCAATGCGGCCAGAATATTGGAAACCGGCCCCGCCAGAGCGGTAATCGCCATATCGCGCTTGGGATTTTTAAAATTGCGTGTGTCCACCGGAACGGGCTTGGCCCAGCCAAAGCCAAACAGCAGAATCGCGAGCGCTCCCAGCGGGTCGATGCTGGCCAGCGGATTGATCGTCAGGCGGCCCTGATAAGCTGCGGTATTGTCCCCCAGCTTTTTCGCCATCCAGCCGTGCGCATATTCGTGTATAGGCAGTACGCAAAAAATGATGACCAGAACAGCCAAAATCTGCATGAGCACACTGATCATATTGATGGGAACGCCTCTGAAAATGGATTGAATTACCTGATAAAGCATTTTTACCGCCTTTCGCAGAACGGCAGCCATATTACTGTACTTCTATTTTTCCGCAGGGACCGTTCCTACCGTTTTCCCCCCAAGGATAGGAAAAAACGGCCGGGCCTTGCGCAATAAAGTGACAGCGCTGCCTGTACGTAAAAGTGTATGATTTGTTAGCATTATAATACGTTTTCCAATAAAAGACAAGAGAATGTTCCCCGCTGATCGGGCTCGTCATACGGCGGAACACCCGGATTTTGGCTGATTTTTGCAATTCCTGCGTAAATGAGTGAAAAAAAGCTTGCATTTAGCCTTTAGATTTGCTAGAATATTCTTCGTAGTTTAAAGCCCTTTAAAGGAGGTGCAGACACATGGCGAAGTGTGAGGTTTGTGGCAAGGATATTGCTTTCGGTATAAAAGTTTCTCATTCTCACAGACGTGCGAACAGAACTTGGAAGCCCAATGTAAAACGCGTAAAGGCAGTTGTTAACGGCAGTCCGAAGCGTATTTACGCCTGCACCCGTTGTTTACGTTCCAACAAAGTGACCCGCGCAGTTTGATGACGTAAAACCGGAAAGTTTAGAGGAGCCTGATGCAGGTTCCTTTTTCTTTTTTTTGTAGAGAATTTGATTCGCAGAGTTTGTTTGGAGGAAACAGCAATGGCAGATCATACTGAACTCCTGTTTCATCATATCGGGAAACCTGTGGCACTGGAAAGCATTCGAAATTACAAGGATGTGAAATACAGCCCTCTCTTTGACATGTACTCATTGGATATGAGAAACGAATTCTCTCTTCCGATCGAATGGCATGCTTTTGGAGAAAACTCACCACTGGACATGAGAATTCAGACGGAGCCCCATATTGCTTTCAAGGTCAGCGATATTGCTTCCGCATTGAAAGAAAAAGAAATTGTCATGCCCCTGTACGAGCCTTTTGCCGGCTACCGCTGCGCCATGGTACAGATCAACGGCACACTGATCGAGCTGATCGAAACCTCTCTGTCGGAAGAAAAAATCTGGCATGATGAAGCAACGCTGAAAAACGGCGTCCTATACGGAGGACAGGAGAACAAACTGCCGCCCCGAGAGGAATAACGCCCGAGTCTCCTCCCTCTCTCGGCAAAACCGCTGTATTCCTTTCTACTCTAACGTTATCATACATTGACTATAAAACCTAAAAAACTCTTCCCTGCATTGATGGCGGGGAAGAGTTTTTTATCGTTGTACCGCTTTTAAAAAGCTGCTGACCTCTTTCCCCCGCTTACGGCTGGGAAAGAGGTCACTGTACTTTCAGCGGACTGTTTTAAAGCGAATTGACCGTATCGTGATGAGAGGAATTACTGCGGCGGAGCCTTGCGGGAACGCAGGCTGACTTTCTTTTCCGTCCCGTCCAGAATCCGCTTGATATTCCCCCGGTGCTTGATGATCACAATGCACCCGATGATAAACGAAGAAACCGTGGCGACCACAACATAAGACAGCGGTACCGTGGCGCTGGAACGGTAATCGTAGAAAAAGGTCAGGAAGAAGGTTGCAAACGGGTAGATGCCCGCACCGCATACCGACCCCAAAGAGACCATTTTGGAACAGAACACCGCGAGGAAGAAAGCCGCCCAAACGATCAGGGAAACGCGCCAGTCAATAATCATGATCATCGCAATGGAGGTTGTCACTCCTTTGCCGCCCCGGAAGCCGAAGTATAAGGGATAAATATGGCCCAAAATACACACGATTCCGGCAATGTAAGCACCCGTCTGCTCGATCACCATAGGCGAGATGGCGGGAATTTGGAAGAAGTAGCTGAAAATTGCCCGGCCGGCCAGAACGGCCAGAACACATTTTAAAAAGTCAAAGATAAAGGTCAGGGCCGCAGGCAGTCTGCCGACAGAACGCAGCACGTTTGTCGCGCCGGCATTTCCGCTGCCCATTTGGCGAATATCGGTCTTTTGACCGAATATTCGGGTAATCAGAATGGAAGAATTGACGCTGCCAAGCAAATATGCCACCAAAGCAGTCAGTACGATTGCCAGAATGATATTTTGTAGATTCTCCAAAGAAAACCCTCCTCCTTATTTGTCCCCGCGCTCCCGAACGACCATTCGGATCGGAGTGCCCTCCAGTCCAAAGGTTTCGCGAATTCGGTTTTCCAGATAACGCTGATAGGAAAAATGGAACAAATCCGCAGAATTGACAAAACAAATAAAGGTCGGCGGCTTTACGGACGCCTGGGTAATGTAGTAGATCTTCAGGCGCTTGCCCTTATCCGTAGGCGGCTGCACACGCGCCGTCGCCTGTGCCAGAATATCATTGAGTACGCCAGTACTGATGCGCAGGGAATTCATACTGGCTACATGATGAATGGTTTCAAAGAGTTTATCTACCCTCTGCCCCGTGTGGGCGGAAATAAAGATGATGGGCGCATAGGACATAAAGGAAAAATCCTTTTCCAGCTGCTTGCGGTAGTCGTTCATGGTGTGGCCATCCTTCTCCACTGCGTCCCATTTGTTGACCGCAATCACGCAGCCCTTGCCCGCTTCATGGGCGCGGCCCGCCACCTTGGAGTCCTGCTCGGTAAAGCCGACGGTAGCGTCGATCATGATCACGCAGACGTCTGAACGCTCAATGGCCATTTCGGCACGAAGGATGCTGTAACGCTCAATGGAATCCTCCACTTTGTTCTGGCGGCGGATTCCAGCTGTATCAATCAAAATAAAGGTGCCGGATTCATTTTCAATTTTGGTATCGATCGCGTCGCGGGTCGTACCGGCCACATCCGAAACGATGCTGCGGTTTTCACCAGCCACATAGTTGATCAGAGAGGATTTTCCCACGTTCGGCTTTCCGATGACGGCAACACGAATGATCTCTCCCTCATCCTCCTCGCCTGTCTCCTCCGGGAAGAACTCGACAACGCGGTCCAGCAGATCACCTGTGCCATGGCCATGAACAGAGGAAACGGCAACAGGCTCTCCGAGTCCCAAGTTATAAAATTCATAAAATTCCGGCGACGGCTCACCGATCCGGTCGCATTTATTCACGCACAGAATGACCGGGCGGCCGCTTTTCTGCAGCATCGCCGCAACCTCTACATCCGTCGCTACCACGCCGGAATGCAGATCCGTCACCATGATAATCACGTCCGCAGAATCGATCGCAAGCTGAGCCTGCGCCCGCATTTGCGACAGAATAATGTCCTTCGATTCCGGCTCAATACCGCCGGTATCCACCAGACTGAATTTGTGATTTCCCCATTCGCAGTCGCCAAAGATACGGTCTCTGGTAACACCGGGAGTGTCCTCTACTATAGAAAGGCGCTGGCCGATCAGCTTATTGAACAAAGTGGACTTCCCCACGTTCGGCCGGCCGACAACCGCCACAATCGGTTTGATCAAATGTTTCTTCCTCCTATTGCTGCGTGACGCAGCCTTTATCAATCTCATTTTTAGGCAGCGCGGAACACCAAAGCCGCAAATCAAATTCCGGATGCGAGTAAAATCCGTCTGTCCGCTTTGCTTCTGCCCCAAGGCTTTTGTATCACTTTGTGATAAAGTTCTGACATTCTATTTTGCCCAAAACCATTCAAAGCCATCGCGTTTTAACATGTTTGATTATGGCATTTAATTGGTGATTCGTCAAGTAATTCCACTATAAAAATACAAATCACTTTCCCCGTTTTGTGCAGAAAGATTTCCGCTGCCTTCTTCCCTGCTTCGGGAGCTTTCCCCCCGCCTTTGTATGTGCGGGAAACTTGCCGAACACGGGAATTTTCGGTCAAGAAAAAACAGAGAAGGATCTCTCCTTCTCTGTTCTCTGCGAAAATGATAAAGAAATCAAGCTTCTTTTTTCAATACATCTCTGCCGTTATAGTAACCGCAGCTGCCGCAAACTCTGTGAGCCAGTTTGTACTCACCGCATTTCGGACATCTCGCCAGAGCGGGGGCGCTCAGCTTCCAAACGTTGGAACGTCTCTTATTCTGTCTTGCGCTGGATAATTTTCTCTTTGGTACCGCCATTATCAGCACCTCCTTATATCTTTAGATTAATCTATCAGTTGTTTCAGAACCGCCAAACGAGGGTCTGTCTGCCGGGAAACACATTGGCACATCCCCTGATTCAGGTTTTGTCCGCATTGTGGGCACAGGCCCTTGCAATCCGGTGAACACAAAAATCTGGTGGGCAGCTCCAACAAAATATCCTCCCGCAGCAGCGTATCCAAATCCAAACGATAATCCTCTGCGACAATGTACAGGTCGCTGTCCCCGTCCGTTAAAGAGGACACCACAACGTGTGAAAAAGAAAGATCGTAATGGGTGCGGAACTCGGTCGTGCAGCGATCGCAGGGGATTTCAAAATCAAAGGATACCCGGGCGTCCAGCTTTGCGGAGCCCGCATGACTTTGAACTGTTCCTGTTACCGCAACGGGAGAAACAAACGGATAAAGACCGTTCACAGTGATAGAGGAGAAAGACATTTCATAAGAAAACGGGAGAACCTCACCGTCACTCAGCATGATCTTTTTCAGTTCAAGAATCATATCATTTTACCTCGACACTACAATATGCTATTATATCGACTTGCTTCTCTTTTGTCAACAAGAAATCAGGATAAATCTGCTTTTTTTATCAAAATCAGCGGGGTCAGTTCATCCGATTGTCCGGCAGGGTTGTCCTTGATCATCGCGATCAAATCCTGGTCTGGCACCGAGGCCAGCGTATCGGATTTTCCGAAGATGACGACACTCAGGTCATTGGCGTCCACCAGCAGACAGTCGATGCCGAGCTCCTGCTGGATGTCGTTGCAGACCTTGACCGGTTCCTTTGGATTGAGCAAAGCCAGATCATGGTACAGCTCAAACGAAGAACCCATGTAGAATCCGTCGATTCCGTCGATCCCATGCCCGGCGATCTTGTAAAACACGCCGTGGATTCCAAACAGCTTCGTCACTGCGGAGCAGAACGACGCCAAAAGGATTCTGGGCAGGCCCGCCAGGTTGATCGCCAGCTGAAGCTTGTACGGCTCGTCCATGGCGATCCCGTGATTGTTCGAAGAAGCAAACTTGGATAAAAAGCGCGCCCAAAAGCCGATTTTTACGTCCTTCTTCTCGACCACGTTATTCTGGCACATGGAAATGATCTTCTCACTCAGGGACAAAATATCCCCGGGCTCATGTAAGGGCTGAACATACTTTCTTACCAGCTCCACATACGACTCGCCGCGCTGTACAAAGTGCGTCTGAATCGCATACCGCTGATGCTCCTGACCGTTCACCGTTACGGGGTCCCGCAAAAAATAAGTGATCCCGTTTTCCTCGCGCCTGGCTTCCGGCAGATTTCTAAACGACATACAGATGATCTCCTCGCTGTCTTTTTGCACAAAAGCGCTGCCGGCAGTAAAAACTGCCAGCAGCTTACTTTACAACACTGACATTCTAAAACTGTGATCGAAAGCAAAGCGAATCAGATCTCTGCGATCTCTGCTTTGATGCCTTCGGGAAGCTCGTTCTGGTCCAAAGAAACGGAAAGAAGGATTTTGGTATTGGCCAGTTCAGACAGAGCGTTCGCCTTCTCTACAAGAGAGGACAAAACCGCGGAATCGGAACCGATGATTTTCAACGTGGAATCAATAAAGAGGTCGGTCACATCATAGTTTCCAGCGCAGATGCCGCTGATGAAGCCATACAGGCCATCCATGCCCTGCACTCCATAAGCATCGATGTCAACCAGTCTGGCCCTGTGGGAGATATCGTAAGTGAGCTTGAGACCCTTTTCGATTACCACCACGTTGCCGTCCGATTTTTTGACAGCGGCATTCGCCATTTCAATTAACTTTTTTGTCTTTCCGGAACCTTTCTTACCAATGATGAGAGTGACCATATCAAAACTCCTCCTGCTATTTTTTAGTATTTCCGCAAAATGCGGATTTCAATCCTGAAAGCAAAGAATCTTTCAATGTTTCAGACGTGCCTCCAAAGCAGCCTTTTCGGCCTCGTACCCGGGCTTGCCCAAAAGTGCAAACATGTTTTTCTTGTAGCTTTCCACGCCGGGCTGGTCAAATGGATTGACGCCCAGCAGATAACCGGAAACCGCGCAGGCCTTTTCGAAGAAATAAATCAGGCCGCCAAGCGATTTCTCTGAAAAATCCGGTACCCGCAGCACAATGTTGGGAACACCGCCGTCTACATGAGCCAAAACAGTTCCTTCAAAGGCTTTTTCGTTGATATAGGACATCGTATTCCCCTGAAGGAAGTTCAATCCGTCCACATTCTCCGGGTCGTTGCCAAGCGTGATTTCCTGTTTGGCGTGCTCAAACAGAACCACCGTTTCAAGCAGAATCCGGCGGCCGTCCTGCACATACTGGCCCATGGAATGCAAATCGGTCGAAAAAATAACGGAAGCCGGGAACAGACCTTTTTGATCCTTTCCTTCGCTTTCGCCATAAAGCTGCTTCCACCATTCACACATTACGGCAAAGCAAGGCTCATAGCTGGCCAAGAGTTCGACTGTTTTGCCCTTTCTGTAAAACAGATTGCGAATGGCTGCGTATTGATAACATGAATTTTGTTGTAAATCAGGATTCGAATATTCGTCTCTTGCCTGTAAAGCACCCTGCATCAGTTCGTTGAGATCAGCACCGCTGACCGCAATCGGAAGAAGCCCCACCGCGGTGAGCACGGAATAACGTCCGCCGACGTCATCCGGTACCACAAAGGTTTCGTAGCCTTCCTGATCCGCCAGTTTTTTCAGGGTTCCGCGCGCATGGTCTGTGGTACAGTAGATCCTTTCGCGGGCGCCCTCTTTGCCATACTTTTTCTCCAATAGCTCACGGAACACACGAAACGCGATGGCCGGCTCGGTCGTCGTGCCGGACTTCGAGATCATGTTGATGGACACGTCTTTCCCCTCACAGATGGAAAGAAGCTCCGCCAGTGCGCTGGAGCTGATGCTGTTGCCGGCAAAATAAATATCCGGCGTGTCTTTTTTCATCGAATTATAGTACGGGGATTTTAAAAACTCAATCGCAGCTCGAGCGCCAAGGTAAGAACCGCCGATGCCGATGACAACAAAAACATCGGTATTCGAACGGATTTTCGCCGCTGCAGACTGAATGCGTGAAAATTCTTCCTTATCGTACTCGCTGGGCAAATCAAGCCAACCAAGAAAATCGCTGCCGGGGCCGCTTTTGGAATGAAGCAGCTCGTGCGCAAGCTTTACCTGTGGCCCAATCGCTTCCAGTTCGCCTGAATTCATAAAACCGGACAGATGCTGTGCGTCAAGCTTTACAGACATGAATGCTAACCTCCTGTCATTTTCTGAATCCTTTTGTTTATTTTACAATATCTTAGCAGTATTTGCAAGGCGGCGGCCGCAAGATTTTACGAATAATTTCGGTTGAAATTACCAATCAGAAGCATACCATTCCCATACAAAGCAGGCGGAATACGGAAAAGAACGTCATTTTTTCCACTGCTGCTTTGGCGCGGATGTCGGTTTCCAGAAGCGTTTCGTCCCCCAGCTTATACGTGATTTTACCAATGATCTGCCCGGGTTCGACGGGGGCTTCCAGCGAATCTGCCACCACGATCTGGCTGACTACCTCGGATTCTTTGCCCTTCGGCACCAGCAGAGCGGGGTTATCGGTTGTTTCTGGCTCTACCGAGGACTGCATGCCGTTCGTTACAGGAACCTTCTGCAGCTCCGGCTTTTCGGGAGTGGCCATCGACCAGTTGGCAAATCCGTAGTCCAGAAGCTTTGCCGCCGAAGAGAAGCGGTCGTCTGTCGTTGAGCTTCCCAAAATGACCGCAATCAGGCTGACCTGGCCCCTGGTGGCGGAAGCGCTGATACAGCTGCCCGCTTTGCCTGTGGTTCCCGTTTTCAGGCCTGTGATTCCCTTATAGCTTTTGATCAGCTTATTGGTGTTGACCAGCTGTGTCTTGCCGTCGCGCACATGGTCGATCCACGTAAGGGTATACTCTGTGATCTTTTCGTGCTTGAGCAGCTCTGCGGACATCAGGGCGACGTCGTTCGCCGAGGTCAGGTGGCCTTCCTCGTCCAGGCCGTTGCAGTTTTTGAACGTGGTGTCGTTCATCCCCAGCTCCTTGGCCCTATCATTCATCATGCGCAGAAAATCATCCTCGGTACCCGCCACGTGTTCCGCAAGGGCCACAGCGGCGTCGTTCGCGCTCATGATCACGGTCGCCTTGATTAGATCGTTGACAGACATGGTTTCCCCTTGCTGCAGCCAAATATCCGATCCGCCCATAGAAGCTGCGTGGGCACTGGCGGAGACCGTATCGGTCAGCGCGATTTTGCCGGAATCGATTGCCTCCATGACCAGCAGGAGTGTCATGACCTTGGTAATCGAAGCGGCCGGACGCTTTTCATGGGAATTCTTCTCATACAGAACCTTGCCGGTCTTTGCTTCCACCAGAATTGCCGCAGGGGCCTTTACCTCTTCGTCCGAAATCGCCATTGCGGGAGCCACGGCGGAAATCAGGACGCAGGCGGACAACAGCACAGAGATTGTTTGTTTTTTCCAATTCACCTTTCCTACACCTCCAGCATAGAAAACCGGTACTCCCGGTTTTTTCAAAAATTAACCGAATTGACACCATTCCCCGGCACACACGGTTTGACCCAGAGGAACAGAACTTGCTAATTCTTATGCCGTGTCCGGCAAATCTATCCATAAAGCGGGAAATAATCGGAAAAAGAAGCGGATTCCAGAGAGCTGGAATCCGCTTTGGAGTGCCCGCCGATCAGAATCGGACGGGAATGTGTTTTTCTTTGAGGTATTCTTTCAGCTCCGGGATGGTAATTTCCCCAAAATGGAACAGGGAAGCCGCCAGAACGGCGTCGGCCTTCCCCTTGGTAAAAGCGTCGTAAAAGTCCTCCAGGCTCCCGGCTCCGCCGGAGGCGATGACCGGAACGCCCACTTGATCGGAAATGGCGGAGGTCAGCTCCAGATCATACCCGTCCTTTGTTCCGTCGCAGTCCATGCTCGTCAGCAGAATTTCACCTGCGCCTAAGGAAACCGCACGTTTCGCCCACTCTACGGCGTCTATGCCCGTATCGATCCGGCCGCCGTTGAGGTAAACCGTCCAGCCGCCGGAGGGCGTCCGTTTTGCGTCGATGGCGCAAACCACGCACTGACTGCCGAATTTTTGGGCCGCCTCGCTGATCAGCGACGGATTGCGCACCGCCGCGGAGTTGACCGAAACCTTATCTGCCCCCGCGCGCAGCAGCTGGGTGAAATCCTCCACCGAGCGGATGCCGCCGCCTACCGTAAACGGAATGAAAATGCGCTCCGCAACCCGCTGAACCAGATCGACAATCGTTCCGCGTTCCTGCACGGTCGCGGTGATATCCAGAAACACCAGCTCGTCCGCACCCTGCTTATCGTACAGAATCGCGGCCTCTACCGGGTCGCCCGCGTCCCTCAAATTGACAAAATTGGTTCCCTTGACCACGCGCCCGTTATTGACATCCAGGCACGGGATAATTCGTTTGGCATACATCAGCAGCTCCCCTTCCCTTCCCGGCCGGTTTCCGCCATCCGCGCAAAATTTTTCAGCATCTGCAGACCGGCCTGTCCGCTTTTTTCCGGATGGAACTGGGTGGCAAACACATTCCCGGACTGCACCGAGGCATCGATTTCTACGCCGTACTGCGTGTGTGAGGACACAATTTTTCGTTTGGGTGAGTGCAGATAATAGGAATGGACAAAATAAACGTAAGACTGATCCGGTACCCCATTGAACAGGCCATCCGTCTGGTCAAGGGTTAAAGAGTTCCAGCCGATATGCGGAATTTTCAGGCCCTCGCCATCGGGGATGCGGCAGATTTTCCCGGGAAATACGGAAAGTCCTTTTACCCTCGGGGATTCCTCGCTCTCTTCAAAGAGCAGCTGCATGCCAAGGCAGATGCCCAAAAACGGCCGGCCGCCCGCAATGAAATCCAGTGCCGGCTGCCAAAGCCCGGATTGCCGCAGGGAAGCCGCGGCATCCCCGAACGAACCGACGCCCGGCAAAACAGCCGCCTGCGCCCGCATCAGCCGGCCGGCGTCGTGGGTAATTTCCACCTCTGCGCCGATAAACCGGAATGCGTTGACCACGCTTTTTAAATTGCCCGCCCCATAGTCCAGAATACTGATCATAAGCTCTTCCCTCTTTGCCCATCATTCCGGTTCGAATTTTATATTTTGTCACATATACAAAACGCCGGAGTAATATAATTTTTTTAGAAAATAATATTGGAATAAAGCCACATGCTTTGTATTCATTTTATCATGTTTTTACCGTAGTAGCAAACGAAAGTGCGTATTTTTCCGATGTGATGTCGCACAATAAATGCGGAGGTGTTACGTATGCTATTTCACAGAAGAGACAAAGATGAGCCTAGTCAGCGCAATCGGCTGAATTCCGCCGCAAAAGTGACCGGTCCCGGACCGGAACGGGAGGACACGGACAGTTATACCATTCCCATTACCTATCCGGACAAACGCTACAGCAAAACGAAAGCGGCTATGCCATCTGACGAAAATGTAGAGGAAGCCAAGGACTGGGTAGACTTCAACACGAAATAACAACAGAGGGGAAGAACAGAAATTTCTGTTCTTCCCCTCTGTTGTTTTAGTAAAAGCCCTCATAATTCCAGTCGTTCCCCAATATATTCTTTTCAGAAGCAAACTTAAAATTAACACGAAGGGAAGCTGCGTATGGACTATTTCTCCCTTGTGGGAATTGCTGTCGGCCTTTCTATGGATGCGCTGGCAGCCTCCGTCGCAAATGGAACCGCCGTACGAAAGGTAACGCCCGGATTTGCCCTGAAGGTCGGCCTGACCTTTGGAATTTTTCAGGCGTTTATGCCCTGTCTTGGCTGGGCCTTAGGAACGGCGGGGGCCGATCTCTTGATACATATCGAGCACTGGCTCGCTTTGCTGCTGCTGACCTATTTGGGCACGCAGATGATCTGGGAATCGTGTTTTGGGGAACACGCCGCAGAGGCCAGATGCCACACTGTGGGAAAACGCGCCCTGCTGATTCAGGCGGTGGCAACCAGCATAGATGCGCTGGCCACGGGGATTATTCTGCCCTCTTCCGTGGGAATTCAAAGTGTGCCGCAGATGATCTTTTCGGTTTCGCTGATTGGAATCATCACACTTGTGCTTTGCTTTGCGGGAGTATATCTTGGCAGAAAATTCGGATGCCTGCTTTCAGGCCGCGCCGAAATCGCCGGAGGAATCATCCTGATTCTGATCGGCATCAAGATTTTCGCCGAGCATCTGCTTACCTCCGCCTGACGCCGCGATTATTTTAATTTTAATAGGATTCTCTCCGTTCTTCCCCGCTTTCGGCGGGGAAGAATTTCCTGTTTTTATTTTGAAAAGCAGATTCCGATCCATTGTCTTCAGCGGCTGGTCAGAACAGCTGTACTGCCGGTCACACTTTTTCGAATCGTAATTTTTTTATCGATTTTTTCTTTCAGCTCCGGCACGTGAGAGATGATGCCGACCAGGCGGTCGCCGGTCGTGAGCGCCGCCAGCGCGGAGATTGCCTGATCCAGGGATTCCGAATCGAGCGTTCCGAAGCCCTCATCGATAAACATGGTGTCGATCTGTACCCCGCCGGCGTAGCTCTGAATCACGTCGGACAAGCCTAAGGCCAAAGACAGCGACGCCTTGAAGGATTCCCCGCCCGATAGGGAGCGCACGGAGCGCAGCTTGCCGGTATAGTAATCCATCACATCCAGCTCCAGACCGGACTGACTGCGGTTATCCTCGGGGATTTCCTTGCGCAGAAGCTCAAACCGGCCGTTCGTCATCCGGCTCATGCGCTGATTGGCCGCCTGGATCACCTTTTGAAAATACGCAGCCTGCACATACTGTTCGAACGCCAGCTTCTGGCGTTCGGGCAGCTCACCGTTTGCCGTTTTAGAGAGGGAGGAAAGCATCAGATACCGATGCTCCAGCTTCTCTTTCTGCCGCAAAGCGTCTTCCAGCTTCTGCAAAATCCTCTGATTCCCGTGAAAGCGCTGGGAGGTCTGAGAAACCTGTTCGTCCAAAATGGATTTTTCCTGTTTCAGCTCCTCTTGCCGCAAGGCCAGCTTTTCGGAATCCACCGGGCTTTTCTCCGTTGTTTCTTCCCTCAGGCGGCGAATCGTCTCTTCGGTAAAACGCTGGCTTTCCGCAAAGGCCTGCACCTCGTTCCGCCAGGCTTCCACTCTGCCCTGATTCGACAGCGCGGCCCGGTATTCCTCTTCGCTGAACTGGTTTTCTTCCAGCGTCCTGCGGTAATCCTGTTCGGTTTGTTCCAGCCTTTGTTTCTGCTCTACCAGCTGGTTTGTGTTTTCTTTCAGGACAGCACGAACGCTGTCCAATTCGTTGCGGCCTTTGGTGAGAGCGGCTTCACTCTCCTGAAGCCGTTTTTTCATCTCTCCCAAGCTGGTTTCAGACTCGGCAATCTGCCGCCGCAGCTCTTCCTCCGATTCGCAGGGCAGTTTTCCCCGCACCAGAGCCGCCTCCGCCTGCTTTGCGCTTACCTGCGAAGCAAGGCGCGACTGTTCCTCTGTTTCGCGCTGCACGAGCGGCTCGCATTCTTTTAAAAGACGCTGCGTTTCATCGAGTTCTTTTGTCCAGAGCTCACGGTTGTCGCAAAGCTGTTTGAGCTCGCCATACTTCTGTTCCAGAGTCTTTTTTCGCCCGGTGTTTTCGGTACCAAGTGTAATGATTTGGGCTTTGAGCGCGGGGAGTTCTTCCTGCGGGACAACCTCCGGCAGAATCTGCCGCCATTGCCGGTAGAGCTCTTGCCGGGCGGACTGTACCTCTACCTCTTTCCCATGCGCCTGCGAGCTGGTCTCGCGCCGGCGGGCCTCTGCCTGCTCCCGCTGCCCGCGCAGCCGCTGCAGCGCCTGTTCATCCGGAGCGCCGCCGATCATCGTCGCTTTTTGAGGGTGTTCTTTCGAGCCGCAGACCGGGCATGGCTCCCCCGGACGCAGACGCCCGGCCAAAACGCCAGCCTGCTGGTCAAAATACAGGCGCTCCTTTTCCTCGCACAGGCGGTAAATTCTGCTGTACTCCTCATCGGCGGCCAGATATTCCCGCTGTACACGCTTCTGTTCCGCTTCCATCGCTTCCAGACGTTTCGCCATATCGTGCAGCAAAAGCAGATTAGCGCGCAGCGTTTCGGCAGTCTCTTTCTCTTTTTCGCATTTCACCAGAGAAACCGGCGCATCTGCGGACTGCGACAGCAGCACCTGGCGCTCGTCGCGCTTTTGGGTAAGCACTTCCTTTCGTTTGGTCACTTGCTCCAAACGAGTGATATTCTGCGAAAGCGCTCGCTCCAAATCCCTCTGCTGCTGCGTCAGCGCTTTATAATTCGCATAATCCGGCAAAGCGGAGCGCAGGCCCGTCAGGCGCTCCGCAAGCGCTGTTCGCTGCGGTTCGGCCTCCTGCTCTCTGCTCCAGTTTGCTTCTAACTGTTTGAGCTGATTTTCCAAAAGAAGCGAACGCTCGCTGGAAGTTCGGATTCCGTTTTCCAGACGTTCTGCATTTTCCTTCGCGGAACAGTAGATTCTTTCATACGGCAGCACACGCTCCGCAGCGGCGCCGGCCCTGCGGGCCAGCTGTTCTGTCTGCCGGATCTGCGGTTCTTGTTTCAACAGCTCTTCATGGCGGAGCAGGGCCTGCTCCAGCTCGCGGAACATCCGGTTGATCTGCTCCGCACGAGTGAGTTCGGCAATCAGCTTCGCATCCGCTTCCTGCAGCTTTTCCTGCTGAAGCTTCTGGACTTTGAGAAGCGCTTCATCCTCCCGCAGCATCTTGTCCCAAAATACAGTCATTTCATCCATGCGGTGCAGATTCTGCTCAGCCGCCCATTCCTGCACCAGAGATTCGGCGGTTTGCTCCTCGCTGTAAAGCAGATTACCTGTGTACTGCAATATTGCTTTACAGGAGTCCTCCCACTCGATTCTGGCCGCTTTTTCCCGCTTTTTCAGTTCCAGCTGTACCGCTTCCAGCGGGGCTGTGCCAAATACACGGCGAAAAATCTCTGCCCGCTCGCGGTGATCCGCCAGCAGCAGCTTTAAGAACTCCCCCTGCGCGATCATGGCAATCTGCTTGAACTGCTTATAATCGATCCCCAAAAGTTCGGTGACCGCACCGGTCACCCGCACGTTCCCGGTGATCACTTTGCCGTCCGGGAAGGCCAGCGACGCATCGGCAGGCTCGTCCGTAACCCCTTCGCCGCTTTTTTTGGGGCGGAGGTACTTCGGGTTTCTTCGCAAAAAATATTCCTGACCGCGGTGCAGAAAAGACAACTCCACATAGGTTTTTTCCTCCGGGCGTGCAAAATCGCTGCGCAGGCTCTCTACCGGGCGCACGGTACCGCTCGATTCGCCAAACAGTGCGAAAGAAATCGCATCAAACAGCGTCGTTTTTCCCGCGCCGGTATCCCCCGTAATCAAAAACAGCCCCATAGAGCCGAACTGCTCAAACGGAATCTCCACCCTGCTTGCAAAGGGGCCGAACGCGCTGACGGTTAAATGCTTTGGTTTCATCGCGTCTCCTCCTGACTGCTGCAAAACAGCGACTCCATCACCTGGGTCTGCTCTGGCGTCATTTCCTTCTGGTTTTGCATCTGGAAGAAATCCTCAAACAGCTCCATCGTCGTTTTTTGAGAAAGGTCTTCCCCCGACGCGGCATTTTTTAGCTTGATTTCCCTGCTGAGGCGGTTTTCAAAATCCAGCCGCATGATATTCGGGTAAAATCTGCGCAGGCGGCCGATGGGGTCCATCAGCTCTTCCGTATCCGTCAAAGTGGCGTGGATGTAATCCTCCGGATTCGTGGAATTCACAACCTGCGGGTCGGTGAGCTGATCGATCGGGCCGCGGATTTCGCGCATATCGCGCAGCGGAACAAGGGGAATCTGGCGAACCAGGGTATTCCCCTTTTCCAACAGCTCGACGATCGTCACGGATTTTTTCTGCCGGCTTTCTGAAAAGGAATATTTGAGTGGGGAACCTGCATATCGAATGGTATCCCGCAGCATTTTCTGCGGGCCGTGCAGATGCCCCAGCGCCACATAATCAAAGGCGTGGAAAACCGAAGCGTCCACCGCGTCCGACCCACCGACATATGCGGTTTCAGAATCCGACTGCTGCGGCAGTTCCCCCCGGTTGGTCACGAACTGATGCGCGACCAGCACCCTGCGGCAGTCCGGCTGATCGGGCACCGATTCCAAAATGGAACGCACGGCGTCCTCGGTGCTTTCCAGCTCCTGTTCAGGGAAAAACGGGGCTGCCAGAGCGGGTTTGATAAACGGCAGCAGATACAGCTCCACCGGACTGTATTCATCGTGCAGCAGAACCGGTTCTAAGGCGCCGTCATAGGCCGCGGCGATCGTAATCCCCTGGCGGCGCAGAATCCGGCTGCCGAAGCTCAGACGCTCCGCGGAATCGTGGTTCCCGCAGATCATAAAAACCGGCAGCTTTAAAAACGCCAGACCGGTCAGAAAGTCATCCAGAACCGAAACCGCCTCCCCGGGCGGAATGGTCTTATCGTAAACGTCCCCGGCAATCAGGACGGCGTCGGGCTTCTCCTGCTCCGCAATGTCTAAAATCTGCTTTAATATGGCGCGCTGATCCTCCAGCATACTGAATTCATTGACCCGTTTGCCGATGTGCAAATCCGCCAGATGCAGCAGCTTCATACAATCCCCCTTTTCTGTAAAGAAAACCGGCGCCGGGGCCATTTTCAGCCTGCCGCGCCGGATATGCTTTCTTTGATTGGTGAATGACTCAGCGGCTCTTTTTCAGGCTGACAATCTGGAGCACAGTCAAAGCGATGCTGACCATTGTCGCCGCAATTCCCAAAACAAAGCTGGCAATCGATAAGCTTTTCTGCATGTTGTTTCACCTCACTCTTTCTTTTTGGATATCGCACGGCAGCAGACAGAACGGCCTGCCGCCTAAAACACATGGATTCGTCAGTACAGTACAGCGCCTGATACCAACAGGTACATTATATCATTTTTGCAAAGATTGGAAAAGCTTTCAAGCGAAAATTTCCGTAAATTCCGCTTGTCCACGGCTGACAGATTTTACCGGAGCTGCATAATATATTCATACCAGCATCTGTGCGGAGGTGGAAACATGGAGATCAGAACCAAGATTTACGACTGCAAAAATCCTGAGCAAAATCCGGTGCCCCGTTGGATGGGATATTACGGAAAATCGGATAAGAGCAGCCCTGAACTGGACCCTGTTGAGCAATTCAAACAGAATCCAGACAGCTTTTTCCCCGAGTTTACCAAGAAAAAGTGAAAGCGCAGCGCCTGGTAATACACCGGCGCGCGCCGATTTTGCCGCCAGCTGAAACTGCGGCGTTAGAAATGCCCCGGCTTTGCGTACTGCAGGCCGGGGCAAGCTGTTTTTATTTCTTATTGAAGCTGTCTTTGAGCGAAACCGAACGGTTAAAGATCGGATGCTCCGGCGTACTGTCAAGATCCGGGCAGAAATAACCCTGTCGCATGAACTGGAACGAAGCGGGCGCAGAGGCTTTTGCCACATCGGGCTCTACCTTGCAGTCTTTCAGAACCGTCAGCGAATCCGGATTCAAAAGCTCTAAAAACTCGCCTGCTTCCGGATCGGGAACGGTAAACAGGTTGTCGTACAGGCGAACCTCTGCCGAAACAGCAGACGCCGCATTGACCCAATGAATGGTTCCCTTCACCTTTCTGCCGTCCGGCGTATTGCCGCCGCGGGTAGCAGGGTCGTATTCCGCATACACCTCTACCACATTGCCGTTTTCATCCTTTTTGCAGCCGGTGCAGCGAACAATATACGTCGTTTTCAGACGAACCTCGTTCCCGGGGAACAAACGGAAATAGCCTTTCGGCGGCGTTTCGGTAAAGTCGTCGCGCTCAATCCAGACTTCCCGTGAAAAATCAACCCTGCGCGTTCCGTCCTCGAGGCGATTCGGGTTATTCTCCACCTCGAACTCTTCCACCTGATCCTCCGGATAATTGGTGATGATCAGCTTGATCGGATCGAGCACGCACATCACACGCTGTGCGTTCAGGTTCAGGTCCTCGCGCAGGCAATGCTCCAAGAAGGCATACTCCACCGTGCTGTTCACTTTGGATACGCCCAGGCGCTCAATAAAGTTACGGACGGAGGCCGGCGTATAGCCGCGGCGGCGCAGGCCGCACAAAGTGGGCATACGGGGATCGTCCCAGCCGGAAACGAATTCCCGCTCTACCAGAAGCCGCAGGCGGCGCTTGCTCATGACCGTATTGTTAATGCCAAGACGTGCAAACTCAATCTGGCGGGGCTTCGAGGGCAGATCTACATTCTGAATCACCCAGTCGTACAGCGGGCGGTGATCTTCAAATTCCAAGGAGCACAGCGAATGCGTAATATCCTCCATCGCGTCCTCAATGGGATGCGCGTAGTCGTACATGGGGTAAATGCACCATGCGTCGCCGGTTCTGTGGTGAGAGGTGTGGCTGATGCGGTACAAAACAGGGTCGCGCATGTTAAAGTTGCCGGAAGCCAGATCGATCCTTGCCCGCAGCGTCATGGTGCCGTCCGGGAATTCCCCGGCCCGCATTTTGCGGAACAGATCAAGGCTTTCCTCCGCCGGGCGGTCACGATACGGGCTGACTGCCGGATTTTTCAGATCGCCGCGGTTTTCCCTCATCTGATCAGGCGTCAGCTGGCATACATACGCAAGGCCTTTTTCAATTAATTTTTCTGCAAGCTGATACATGGTTTCGAAATAATCCGAGGCATAATAAAAACGGTCGTCCCAATCGTAGCCAAGCCAGTGAATATCCTCCTGAATGGCATCGACATATTCGGTATCTTCCTTGCTGGGATTCGTGTCATCCATGCGCAGATTGCAAATGCCGCCGAACTTTTCCGCAGTGCCGAAATCGATGCAGATTGCTTTCGCATGGCCAATATGAAGATAGCCGTTCGGCTCGGGAGGAAAACGGGTATGAACGCGCTTGCCCTCGAAGCGCCCGCCCGGCGCGATATCCTCCGTAACGAATTCATGAATAAAATTACCGGCAGATTCCGGATTCAACGGTTCTCTTTTTTCTTCGCTCATCGTATTCTCCCCATTACCCTTCACATTTTTTCAGGCCCAGCTCCAACCGGCGCAGGGACTCTTCCCGGCCAAGAATGGCCAGAATCTCCATCGCGCCACCCGGTGTAACGGTCTGGCCTGCCGCCGCAATTCGAACGGGCCAAAGAAGCGTACCGTTTTTCACCTCGAGCCGCTGAGCCAACGCCAACAGCGCTTCGTGCAGGCTCGGTACCGTCCAGTCAGGCAGCTCCCTGAGGACAGAAATTGACTCGCGCA
>JAEXDU010000034.1 GCA_023401495.1 Bacillota bacterium | reverse complement strand
CAACCATTGCCAACAAAAAGACAGCGGAAGCGGCACAAAAGGGAATCCAGCCCTCCTTCATGTGCGGATTCCGCGGCGGCGCTGTGATGGGCATGGCCGTCGTCGGCAGCACTTTGCTGGGCGTTTCTCTGGTATTCTTTCTGACGAACAACACCACTTCCCTGTTGGGCTTCAGCTTCGGCGCAAGCTCACTTGCTCTGTTCGCAAAGGCAGGCGGCGGTATTTTCACCAAGACGGCAGACATCAGCGCCGACCTGGTTGGCAAAGTCGAGCTTGGAATCCCGGAGGATGATCCCCGAAATCCGGCTGTCATTGCGGACAACGTCGGCGATAACGTGGGCGATGTCGCCGGTATGGGCGCAGACCTGTTTGATTCGAACGTCGCCTCTATGGCCGCGGCGCTGGTAATGGCCGTTTCTTTGGATAAGGCCGTCGGCGGCTCTCAAAATTCCGCTACCGTATTCTGCTATGCGGCGATCGGCCTGTTGGCCTCGATCATCGGCGTGGCAACCGCCAGAATGGGAAAAAACGGGAATCCGACCAGAGCGTTAAACAGCAGTACATATGTCACCACCGCTATTTTTGCCGTTTTAACCGCGCTTGCCACCTGGTTTTTCGGTCTGGAATGGAGAATCTGGGGCGCCAGCATCATCGGCCTGCTGGTCGGAGTCGTGATCGGCATCGCCAGCGACTATTTTACCGACGACACGAAGCCGCCGGTGCATCAGGT
The DNA here is from genome assembly GCA_023401495.1 of Bacillota bacterium. Classification (GTDB taxonomy): domain Bacteria; phylum Bacillota; class Clostridia; order Oscillospirales; family Acutalibacteraceae; genus Faecalispora. Next base: position 2,568 of record JAEXDU010000034.1, on the reverse strand, counting down.
CGCAAATGCTTCTGAAACCGGCCCGGCCTTTACCATTCTCTCCGGCGTATCCTATGGATTCATCAGCACTCTGCCTGCCATGATCGGCATCGGCATTTCCGCTCTGGCCGCTTACAAAATCTGCGAACCCCTGGGCGGCGGCTACCCCATGTTTGGAATCGCGATGTCGGCAGTCGGCATGCTCTCTATCGTGGGAATGATCATCTCAAACGACGCCTATGGCCCGATTGTTGACAACGCCCGCGGACTGGCTGAAATGGGCAATTTAGGGGACGAGGTCCTCGATATTACCGATTCGCTGGACAGCGCCGGAAATACCGTAAAGGCGGTAACCAAGGGCTTTGCGATCGGCGCGGCCGGTCTGACAGTCATTGCGCTGTTGGGGGCCTTTATCAGCGAAGTAAACGAAGCGGGGGCTTCCATTGCCGGATTTGTCCCGATTACCGGCTTCGACATCATGAATCCCACCGTCTTTTTCGGAATGCTGGTCGGCGCATCGATCCCCGCGGTATTCAGTGCTATGCTGATGCTGGGTGTTGACCGCAACGCGCAAAGAATGATCGCGGAAATCCACCGTCAGTTCCGCGAAATCGTCGGCCTGAAAGAAGGCGACCCCAATGTGGAGCCCGAATATGACAAGTGCATTGAAATTGCCACGCACGGTGCTCTCAAGGAATTGATCCCTGCCGGACTGATGGCGATTCTTTCTACCATTATCGTCGGCTTTGTCGGCGGTGTGGAAGCCATCGGCGGATTCTTGACCGGAAACATCGTCAGCGGACTCCTGCTGGCCCTGTTCATGAGCAACGCCGGCGGGCTCTGGGACAACTCCAAAAAATTCATCGAATCCGGGCACAATGGCGGAAAAGGCAGCAGCGCACATAAAGCTGCCGTTGTAGGCGACACAGTAGGCGATCCTTTTAAAGATACGGCGGGCCCTTCCATTAATACACAGATTACCGTAGTTTCTCTTGTTTCCTCCCTGATGTCTACCTTATTCCTCACCATGTCCCTGTTCCATTAAGTTTGGGCCTGCACACAAAAAACGCACCTCACTTTTGTGAAGTGCGTTTTTATATACATACTATCTTTTCAGATAAGCGGAATCATAAATCCTGCAGGTCCGCATCGGGAATGTTGTTTTCCAGATTGTCCCGCGCCAGATCGGTGTCGATAACAGGATAAATATCCTCCGGAATCGGCTTTTCACTGTCTTCGTCCGCAGGCCATATCCGCTGATTTTTCTTGGGTCCCATATGATTTCCTCGCTATTGTTTCAGTTTATATCTTTCAATACAATCTTGAAGATCCGCTTCAGAACGGATTTCTTCCTTGAGAATCGCCTTTTGCGCATCCTCCGGCAAGGATAAAAAGACATTCTCCAGGCCGGAGTCCTTCCCGAAAAGATCCCGAAAAGCAAAAGGATAAATCAGACCGTTTGTACCGCTTTCCATCACAACTATCACCTCAAAATTAGCTTGCACAGATTCCTGAAGTTTATCCGTGCCCGCCGGTGAGGGATTCGGCAGAAGAAAGAGGAATCTCCATCGCGTTTTTGAGCATGCAAAAGCAGCTTCAGACAGGATGATTCATCACATGACGTGATCCTGGTTGCTGATCAACTGGGCGTCGACGCCAATATTGCGCAGATGCTTTTCGATTGCGGATACATTGGTTCCACTGCTGTCGTAATCCACTGCAACCTGATCCTTTTGGCCATTTGCACTCACGGATAAAACGCCCGCGATTTCGTCGAGCCCCTGCTTGATTTTTTTGATCTCATGCTTTCCGTCGAGCCCCGGCACTTTAAAATATGCGCTCTGTTTTGACACAATCATCACCTCGCCCATAGTATCGGCGCTGGTTATTCGGATATGCACAGACGCTTATAAAAACGGACTGCCGCGCGGCCTGTTAAGCTCCCATTATTTAAAGATGAAATGACAGCCGCAATATGGAAAACCGCCCTTTTTTAAAGGGCGGCTCCACAGAAAGGAAGATGAAAAATGTATTGTAATCCTCACAGGAGGAGCGTGCAGGTATTTTAACGCCGACAACATCTTATGTGAAAGGAACAGCGGATTGTTTTTTGATGATTTCAGTGTACCGGAGCGATGTGTACGAAATATGGCGTTTGAATGAGAGTTTTAAGAAGAGACTGTAAAGAAAATTTGAACCTTTGCGCAGAATCAAAACGGCCGCCCAAAAGCAGGGCGGCCGAATCAAAGCTAATGACAGGAATTACACCGCAGTATCCGGCAGCTGACTAAGAAAAGTGGAGCAAGCACTTCATGCTTCGTGCTCCGCTTATACACTCCTTTTCCGCCGAAACAGGAGGAAGGGATTTTCATGCCGTGCTGTAAAAGGAATTTCCTCTGCCGGAAAAAAGCGTTACAGAAGCTCGCGGAAATCGTAAATAAAGCGATCTGACATCTGGCGCAGACGCATTTCTTCGTCTTTACTGTAAGAATCGAACACTCCCACCGTGTAAAAGCCGCCGTCCCGCGCGCCGCGCAGGGCATCCGGCAAATCCTCAAATACGACGCATTCCTGCGGCAAACGCTGCAT
>JAEXDU010000030.1 GCA_023401495.1 Bacillota bacterium | reverse complement strand
GAGCTGATATTTGATCCGACCCGCAGCTCATATTCGGCGATATCGGACGAAAAATCGGGGCGCAGCCTGCCGGTGGAAGGCACCAGGCTCAGCAGACTCGCATCCTGTGACAAAGCGGGCTTGATGGAAAAGGAGAGCGGTGTTTCTCTGTCGTACTGCGGCAGCAGGCGCTCAGTCCAGTCGGCGGTTTGGTCAACATGGACTGCGATGCCGGCGGAGCCGGGGTCGGCATCCTCTGGTACGGCAAAAACGAAGGTGATGCACACGCCGTTCAGTTTGGGCGCCGAAAGGCCATCGCAGGCATACACTCCAGTCACACTCTCTCCGTCGTCATAAAACTGAAACGCACCGCTTTGAATCTGATCCGAAGTTTCTGTCCGCAAAAAATGCAGACGCGCGCTGTCATACTCCAGTCGTGCACGGAATGCGGCGGGCTGTTCGCCCTCGGCCAGCGCGCCGGAATTCGCCGAAAGCTCTACGCGTACGGTTTCGCCGGGGTAAACGGATTCGGCGGAAAGGGCAGCAGAAAAATATTCCGCCGCCGCCGCAGCGACATGGCAGGGATAACCAATCAGAACAGCGCATACAATCATAATAAGCAGGCATCGTATTTTCATTCAGAACGCCCTTTCCATTTTGGGGGAATATGGAAGAACCGCTTTTTTCTTATATTACCACACCACGCCGCAAAGCCGCAATATAACGGCCGAAAGCGCCGGAAGAAACATTTCGTTCATATTTTATTAACATTATTGTTGTAAAAAAGACTATGATATTAGTATCCTCTTGGCGTAAGCGAAAGCAGAGATTTGGGCGTCCGAGAGCATAGGATCATTCGCCCAGTGCTTCCGAAAATAGGGGTTGGATTTTCTGAAGCCGATTCGATGATGGATGATTTGACCAAAAGCACTTGCTGCTATTTTTTGAAGAAGGAATTGTTATGTTCAAGAATGCTACTCTGACTCACGCGATCGTATGGAATGTCATGATGATCACCATGTGGCACTGTGTGGTGTTTTTTGCCTGCGTTAAACTGCCGAAGCAGACGTTTGATCCCTCGAAAAACCGTTATCAGGCATTCCGCTGGGAGCAAAACGGCCGGTGGTACCGCACTTATCTGAAAATTCAGTTGTGGAAAGACAGCGTCCCCCAATATATTGGAAAAGACGGCTTCTCGAAAAAGCACCTGACGCGCGTTTCTCCGGAATATATCGATGAGTTCATGCTCGAAACCTGCCGCGGGGAATGGATGCATTTGAAAAACTGTATCTGTGTGGTTGTGGTTATCATCGTCAATTCTTCGTGGGTGATGGGCCTGGTGTTCTCCGGGCTGATTTTTCTTGGGAATCTGCCGTTTGTGTGCATTCAGCGCTACAACCGTTTTCGCCTGCAGACGCTGCGTGAAATCCTGATTAAGGAGCGGGCGCGAGCCCGCCGCTTGGAAGCCCGCAGCAAAGAAACCGCTTTGCGGACGCTTTCCTAAAAATGACGGCATGAACGTAAAAAGAAAAACACCCGGTATGCCCTTTCGGGCGACCGGGTGTTTTTGATGAGTGACGGACAAAATAGAAAAAGCGGGCGGTATGATTAATACAGTCCGCCTTTTTATCATCGTCTGTCTGTTCAGGGTTCCTTGGTGGAACGGCAGAAGAAGGTTTCCCACAGGGAGCAGCATTTGTCTGCCGCACAGACAACCGCGGATTCGCGGAATCTGGGGCAGCTCCCGAGTGTGAGGGGCCACATGTGCTTTTCAATGATGTCGCGTTCCCGCTCGCTCAGCGGAAACAGCCGCTCGGCGTTTTTCAGCGCTGCCTTGGGATGCGTAAAGCCGTGCAGCCCGGGGCGGTCCGGAGCCTTTTCATGCCAGTCATACAGAAAAAAGTCATGCAGCAGCGCGCCGCGCACCAGGCTGTTCAAATCAGCACGTAATCCCAGCCTGCGGCAAATCCAGAAGCTGAGCTCGGCGACCGCCACGCTGTGCTCCAGGCAGCTGACCGAGCCGTGCTGAATAAAATGCTCCATTTGAAGCACCTGCGGGTGATCCAGAAGCTGCCGCGCGTACTGTTCAAACTGCTCCCGCTCCTGCGGCGTCAGCGATACGCGCAGACTGCGTGCTCGCCGGGAGGAGGGCGGTAATTGTTTGCTGCTGTTTTCCATGGATTGCTTTCTCCATCCGAATTGCATGGGTTTCGGCCTGAATTATTTCTCTGCCCTGGCCAGATCGACCAGTGCGTTCACAAGGCCAGACAGATATTTTTTCGTATGCTCGTCTTGCAGGTTGCCGTCGGCGTCAAACTTTTCCCGCGCGAATGCGACAAAGACCTCGGGCTGGTTCAAAAGCTTCAGGTTCAGGATCACGGCTACCTGGCGCAGATGATACTGTGCGCGGGCGCCGCCCAGCGCGCTGCTGGAAACGCTGAAGAGCGCCGCGGGCTTGCCGGAAAGCGGCTTCGCGGCGTCGCGGGACGCCCAGTCCAGCGCGTTTTTCAGCACAGGGGGAATCGAATAGTTGTATTCGGGGGTTGCGATCAGCAGAGCGTCGGCCTCGGCAACCTTTTTCTTAAACTCCGTCACAGGGGCCGGCAGCTCGCCGCCTTCCAGATCCTGATTGAAAAAAGGAATCGCGGAAAGATCCAGAATTTCAAGCTCGGCGCCCTCGGGCATCAGTTCCTTGGCCGCACGCAGCGCGCCGCGATTATAAGAGCCTTTGCGAAGGCTTCCGGTAAATCCTACAATTTTAATGGTATCCATAATACAATTGCTCCTTTCACTTTCAGTACGGCTCCACAGGGCCGCTCTCATTTATGGCTGAAACAGGTAGCTGGTCATAGACAGCGAACCCATCAGACAATCCTCGTTAAAAACAGTCAGCTGATCTTCCTCGCTCGATGCCCCCAGAACATACAGCAGGGGATAAAAGTGGTCGGGCATCGGGAACGCCATTTTGGCGCAGGAACCGGCTTTTCTGTAATCCACCACATCGGGGAATTCTCTCTTTTCGATTTTGTCCCGAATATAGCCGTCAAATTCCTCGGCCCACGAAAATCCGCTCTCCGCTTCCCATTGGATTCTTGCCAGGTTATGCACGATGTTTCCGCTGCCGATGATCATAACGCCCTCATCCCGCAGGGCAGACAGGTCCTGCCCCATCTGAAAATGCGCCTGTGCGCCGGCGGTGCCGTCCACACTCAGCTGAACCACGGGGATGTTGGCCTCGGGAAACAGGTGGCACAGCACAGACCACGCGCCGTGGTCAATCCCCCAGCTGTTGTCTGTCTGCACGGGAACCGAGAGCAGATCCTGCGCGCGGGCGGCCAGCTCCGGCGAGCCGGGCGAGGGATAATGCACCCGGTACAGCTCTTCCGGGAAGCCGTACATATCATACACCATCCGCGGCGTTTTGGTATCCATGATTCTGGTTCCGTGGGTATACCAGTGCGCCGAGATCATCAGGATGGCCCGGGGGCGTGCCAGCTGACGGCCGATTTCCTGCCACTTTTTCGTATATTTGTTGTTTTCCACCGCGTTCATTGGGGAGCCATGTCCCACAAACAGCGCAGGCATTCGTTCCGGCATAAGAATCCTCCTTACAGACGCTGGGTTATGTTTTGTTTGTTCAAGTAAACGGCAAAATTTTCCTGCCGCAAATTTATTATATACCGATTTCTGCGAGAAAACCACTGTGATTCCGACAGTTTTTCAGGACCGCGCGCACGGCCCTTTGATTGTTTCTATCGAGAAAATGAGATTTGTAACTTGATCACGATACTTTTCTTTTTGAAAATGATATACTATACTAGAATAAAATTCCATCGAACATCGAAATCGGAAAAGGAGAGGCTCAATCATGGCAAACATCGTGATCGTCGGCAGAGGCCCCGCTGGCATCTCCGCCGCTCTTTATACCCTGCGCGCCGGAATGGCAACGACAATTATCGGCAAAGACAATGGGACGCTCGAAAAGGTGGAGAAGATCGAGAATTACTATGGATTCCCCGAGCCGATCACCGGAACAGAGCTGGTGCAGACCGGGCTCCAGCAGGCAAAGCGCCTGGGCGCCCAGATGGTGGAGGATGAGGTGGTCGGCATTTCGTATGACGGGCGCCTGACAGTCAAGACCACTCTTGGCGAATACCCGGCAGACGCGCTGATTCTCGCGACGGGCTCCACCCGTTCCGCACCGCGCATCCGCGGCCTGCAGGAGCTGGAAGGTCACGGTGTGAGCTACTGCGCCGTGTGCGACGGTTTTTTCTACCGCGGCAAAGAGGTAGTGGTTCTGGGCAACGGCGACTACGCCATTCACGAAGCGCTCGAGCTGCTGCACACCTCAAAATCCGTTACGGTTCTCACGAACGGCAAGAAAATGCTCGCCTCCGTGCCGGAGGGCATCGGGCTGTGCACAAAAGAGATCCAGTCGCTCGACGGCGATCAGGTTCTGAGCGGCGTGCGCTTTGAGGATGGTACCTCCCTGTCTGCGGAGGGCGCATTCGTGGCCGTCGGCGTGGCCGGCAGTACCGATCTTGCCCGCAAGCTTGGGGCGGAAGTGGAAAACAACAAGATCGTCGTCGATGAAAACATGGCGACGAATATTCCGGGGCTTTACGCGGCCGGGGACTGCACCGGGGGTCTGCTTCAGGTTTCCAAAGCGGTTTACGAGGGCGCAAAGGCCGGGACGGAAGCGGTTAAATTCCTGCGTTCCATGGCCAAGACGGCAAAAGCATAATAACGCCATGCCGCCGCGCGGTTTTGGATGACTCGCCGGTCTGCTTTGCAGGCCGGCGTTTTTGCGCTTTCCTGCGGCGGTGACGCTGTTTTCCGCCAGATGGAGCGGAAAGGCTGTAAAGTTTCAATTATGTAGAGAAATTTCTTAAAATAAAGAATGATTATTATTTATTTCCTCAAATCGGCGGAAAACCCTTGCGTTTTGGTCGAAAAAGCGATAAGATGAAATTGAAATTTCTGGCAAGAAGTCTCATTCAATCAAACAGAACGGCTGCAATTTGTCCTGCGGCGGCTGTCGCGGCTTTGGGGCGGAGCGGCTGTTTCCAAACATGAAAAAGGAGTGGAAAATATGAAATCTGCTGTTTTTTATCAGTGTAAGCATTGTGGGAATCTGGTGGCGCTCATCGGTTTTGGGGGCGGCACATTGGTCTGCTGCGGGGACCCGATGGTACAGCTGCAGGCCAATGTAACCGACGCCGCGCACGAGAAGCATGTGCCGGTAGCTCATGTGGAGAATGGCCATCTGATCGTTGAGGTTGGCTCTGTGGCGCACCCGATGACCGCCGAGCATTATATCGAGTGGATTGCGTTGGAAGACGGCGATCGGCTGGAAATTGTAAAGCTGCACCCGGGCGACAAGCCGAGGGCGGAATTTACTTATCATCCGGGCGAGGCTCACGAAGAAATTTTCGCGGGCGAAAATGATGAGATCGTGCCCAACTGTGAAGCCAATCCCTGCAATTTTGTGTACCGCGAGGGAGAGACTTCTCACGCGGTGGTTTACGCGTTCTGCAATCTGCACGGTTTGTGGAAAGCGGAGCTGTAAAGCAGAATCGTCTTTATTTGCGGCTCTCAAATGAATGGAATACAGGGCTCAGCGGGTGCGAACAAGCGCCCGCCGCGCCTGAACATAGAGGAGTGCTATTGATGGCTTATACATTGACAAGTGACCTGGTTACCAATAACAGTATGATCGATACACAGCACAAGCAGCTGTTTGACGCGATCAACGCATTATTAGAGGCCTGCTCCAAGGGCCAGGGGCGTGTGGAGATCAGCAAAACGCTCGATTTTCTGAGCAAATATGTGGACAAGCATTTCTCCGATGAGGAAAGACTGCAGCGCCAGTATGCGTACCCGGAGTACGACAAGCACCATAAATTCCATGAGGAATACAAAAAGACCATTCGCGAGCTTCAGCAGGAGCTGAACCAGAATGGAGCGAACATAGCACTTGTGGCCAAGGTCAATACCGCGATCGGCGGCTGGCTGGTCAACCACATCAAGCGTGAAGATTTGAAGATGGCGCAGTACATCCGCGAGCACCAGAAATAAGAAGACGTTGATAGTTTTCATTCCTCCAATCAGGGTATTTACAAAGATCACAATCGTTCCGCACAATGCCGGACGATGACGATCCATTGTAAATGTCTTGATTGGAGGATTTGTTTTATGGAAAGCTCAATTTTGGGGTCCACAAAAAAGCCGCCCTGCTGATTTTTCAGGTCAGCGGAGCGGCTTTTTGAAGAATTCCAATGTTAAATAAAACTTTCCCCTTTTTCTGATTGGTTCCGTGAATATAAATTTTCCGCAGCTTTCCGTGACCAGCCGCAGAGCATCAAACGTTCAGGTGAATTGCTCCGCTTTGTGCGTCGCCGTCCAATATCGGTGCAAATGTGTCTTTAGGAACCCGGCTGAAAACATTCTATTCTCCATACGGCCAGGCGCGGTTGCGCCCGTCGTTTTTTGCCTTGTACAGCGCCGAATCCGCCTGAACCAACAGCTCCTCCAGCGAATGCACACTCCCGGCGGGGGAGTGTGCCATCCCGATGCTGACCGTAACCTTCAGCTCGTTTCCCTGATAGGGAATGATCGTGTTTTCAATGTTGGTACGAAGCTTTTCCACTGCGGCGCGCATCTGGCTGGCAGAGATGTTTTCCAGCAGAACGACAATTTCCTCCCCGCCGTAGCGCCCCACCAGATCGTTCTTGCGAAAGTGGCCTTTCACAATCACAGCGACGGTTTCCAGCACGGTGTCGCCGCAGGAATGACCGTAAGTGTCGTTTACAGACTTGAAATGATCCAGGTCTATCATCAGCAAGGCATAGGGGCAATTTTTCGCTTTGTCCGAACTCAGCGTAAAATTGGCACGGTCAAAAAAAGTAGCCCGGTTGTAAATGTGCATCAAAGGGTCGAAGGTCGCTTTGCCATACAGCTTTTGCAGTTGGTTTTCTTTCTCGGTAATATCGTGGAACACAATACAGATGGCGCTGCTTTTGTTGTTTTGCAGGATATGGGTCTGGGTCACCTTGTAAAACCGTGCTTCACCGTCGATTTGAAGACACAATTCATTCTCCCGTTCAAACCGCTTCACCTGCTCCATGGGGTCACCGGGCTGCAGGGTGTTCAGCTCGGGGAATAACTGCTTGGCCGCCCGGTTCGCATCCAGAAAGCTGAAATCCTTGCCGCACACGATGAAGGCGTCCACCATGGATTCAATCACCTGAGCCCGTGCCAGCGGCACCGCGTTGAGCAGGTTTTGAATCCGGACAGAATATAGAAGCAGCGCCAGAGAAACCGAAACCGCAAAGGGATTCAGGTCCAGCCGAAGCTGATTGGCGGAGAGGTTGTGGTAAATGTTGACTACGAGCGGAATCAGAATCGATGCCAGCAGGCAAAGGCCCTGGCTCCTTTGCTGCTTGCCTGCACCTCTCAGGTGGCTCAGAATACGCCGAATATTGAAAAAGACGAACACAAAGCTGTACGCGGTGGCCAGATAATTCACCGGGCCCGGGTACCCCTGGCAGTTGGCGATCATGCCGTTCCAAAAATATTCAATATGGGTATAGTGCAGCCGCACCAGTGGAAAGGCCTGGGCGGTGAACAGGTTGAAAACAGGAAATGCAAAGAGCAGGCACAGTGTGCGAAAACGGAACCGCTTTTCCCCATAAACATCCCGCACAAACAGATAGTTCAGGAGCACAAGGAACGGTGAACCCATTTTTTGTACCCGTACCCCGATAAAAGCGGCTTCCAGTGTGGGAGAAATGATCTCCAGCAGATAGCCGAAGGTATACAGAAAGGTACAGATGAAGGAGAAGATCAGAAAAAAAGATCGTTCCGAATTGTGGTTTGCAACGGCGTATATCAGCAGGATCACGCATACCACTGTTGAGATAAGCATGAACCAAATATATGGATTCAATGGAATGACCTCCTCAATAAAAAAGTGGCATATCTGCCTGCATTTCACCCGTTTCAGAAAAGCTCATTCTGAAACGGGATTTTTTTTCATATTTTTCAGTATAGCATAGTCCGGTCGGCTTTTCTATGGATTCTGCTTTTACAGTGCAAAGGGGAAAAGCCTCCCTTTCCGGCGGCATGTTCTGTTATGTGCGATGCGTTGCTCAGTACTTGTATCTTGTATTATGGTGATTGAATGGAATAATAACAGATGCTATAATAAGAAAAACAGGCAAACAGGATTCTTGGCAGCAGTGGAAAACTGCAGGCCGCTTATCAATTAAGAAGCCAAAAGAATCCTAAGCACATCATTTTCACAATTGCGGCCCATGTAGGCTTTGGCCGTAAGATTATAACAGGAAAGGTCATCGTATGTCACAAATAACCAAGCGAGCGCTGGAAGAATCCCTGAAGAGAATGCTGCTGAAAAAGCCGGTCAACAAAATCACGATTTTGGACATCACGGAAGATTGCGGAATCAGTCGTATGACTTTTTATTACCATTTTAAGGATATTTACGATTTGATCGAGTGGTCTTGCGCGGAAG
>JAEXDU010000242.1 GCA_023401495.1 Bacillota bacterium | reverse complement strand
CGTCAAGACGGTGGAAGGTTTTTTTCGGCAATGCTTTCTCCTCCTATATCAAGAACAATGACTCGCTGGTCACATTATATGACCGAAGAGTCACTATGTCAATCTCTTTTCAAAAACAAAAGGTGGAAATTTTTGATCAATTACGATCATTTCATATTGCCCATCACTGTTCTATCGGTGGATTACAGCCGCTGTAGGACACATGGCTTGTCCGTTAGCCATCCGCGCTGTTCCTCGGGTTCCTTCACTGTCTTCAAAGGCAATCCCCCGGCATTTCGCACGGAGATGCTCCACTGCGAAATGCCGGGGGATTTTTCAGAAAAAGAAGATCGGTCTAACCGATGAACGACATGTTTTTTTCTTCAAAAACACGGTACCTAACAGCCTAAGGCCGGGTGCGGAACACCCGCCGGGAGCCGGGGTACGACGGAGAAAACAAGCGCTTGATCTCAGGCATTTTCCGCTTTGTTTCCTCATAGCCCGCCTCCATGCAGGCTTCCATTTTGCCGAAGTCCAGAAGCCGGGTATGATCCGGCAGGTGCGGGATCAGTTGCAGTTTCTCACCGTGCGCCACACATTCCTGCAGACGCTCCTGCATCACAGACAGAGAATGGGTGGCCACCTCCCAGATATTGATCTGCTCCGGCATGCGGTACTCCTTGCCCACATCTACCGCCAGCACATTCGGTTCCCCCGCGGCGATCAGAAGATTCACCGGCAGCACATCCGTCACGCCGCCGTCTACCAGGCACAGATCGCCAATCAGTTTCGGGCGGAACACCGCCGGCACCGCCGAGGTAGCCCGCAGCACCTCGCAGATGCGCAGGCCCGAGCTCCAGCGCACGCGCTCCATCTGCTGAACGCCGCGCAGATGACTGGTGCACGCGATCGTCAGGCCGGAGGTGAGATCCGCACAGGGAATCACCGTGAGCATATTCAGATCACGCATCATCTTTCCGCCCGTCAGCCCGCACAGGTAATCCTCCAGCCGATTGCCCTTTAAAAATCCCGAAAGCTTCACCTCTCTGCCGGTCAGCAGCTGCGGCACCGCCCGCAATAGTCCCAAGTAGTCCGGGTCCAGCAGAGAACGCCCTCCCCCTACCAGCTCCTGCACAATCCCGCGCAGCTCGTGCGCGGAATACCCCGCCGCGTAGAGCCCTGCCACAATTCCTCCCGCGCTGGCGCCCGCAATCGAGTCGGGCACCATGCCCGCTTCCTCCAGCGCCAAAAGCACCCCTACATGCGCCGCCCCGCGAATTCCCCCGCCTGAAAGCGCCAATCCAAACGACATGTCCAGCCCCTCCGTTTGCTGCTGAATTTTCTGTTACAGCATGCGGCTTTCAGAATGAAGCCGGTTTCTCCCCGCCTGCACAAAGGAGAAACCGCCGTTTCTAAGCACATTGCTGATTCAGTTGTGATACTTCATTCTATGAGCAGCAAGGGAAGATTTTGACTGAATGTAAAAATTTTAGCGGTCCTCTTTGCGGCAGGTTTTTCACACAAAAAGCAGTGCGCATCAAAAATATTCAAAGAATATCGCTGAATAATCCAGAAACATATTTACTAGAATGAAAAGTTGTCGTAATATAGATGAAAGAAGAATGCAATCCATTGAGTTTACAAAATTGATTTTGCGCATTGCCGGTCTGGCCTGGCCAAACCGAGCGGCGCACAGGGATTATTTGATCAAAATGATGGAAAATGGTACCCATCACTCATTTTGTATTCCCATTTGGCAGCCCGCCGCTGAAAAAAGCGTGGGTCTGATGATTTTGATAAAAGGGGGGCCTTTGGTGCCGGCTGACACAGAAAAAGCGCGAATGCAGGATATCAGAGATACGTTTGCGCGGCTTTTACAGATGATTTCCGAAGACGGCAGGCTGAAAAATCACAGTGCCCGATGGCTGGCCGAGGTCACCGACTATGCGCTGTGGTTTGAGGAAAAGTACAAATACAAGTTTCGCAACCCACCGAATTCACTGGTCGTTAAAAAGGGAGAAATTTACCACTGTAACTTCGGCCGAAACATTGGGTCTGAACAGGATAAATTCCGACCGGCCATCGTACTGCAGAACGACAAGGGCAACCTGCACAGCCCCACTACGATTGTGGCGCCGATTACCGACGAGACAAAAGCAAAGCTGCCCACCCACATTTATATCCGCCGTTTAAAGCCGGACTGCCCCGTGAGGGGAGTCATTCTCGTAGAGCAGATGCGCTGCATCTCAAAGAATCGCCTGAGCAATCGGATCGACGTGATCGACACAAAAACTCCGCCCTGGGAACAGGTGATGGAGGCAATTAAAATCGAGTTGGATTTGTGTAAAAAGAATTGACAGCGTGATAAAATCGTGCTATTATTGTGGCATATACATAAACTTCTGCTCTGCAGAAGTGACCCGTTCTGGCGGGGGTCTGATAAAAATATCCCATGTGTTCCAAAAGATTCGGGCGATGCTTTTGGAATTTGATTGCATGGGTGTTTTAGAAAAGGGAGTCAACCGATGGTTGGCTCCCTTTTCCTTTGTCATGTAAAAAAGAACCCGCCGTAAAGCACAGAACAAAATAATAAAACGGCAAGGATGCCTCCTCGCCGTTTTACGCCTTAGATTGTGAAAACAGATGATACACAAACAAATTCATTTTTTCTTTCGAACCGGTGTCCAAACTTCGCTGTAAGCGTAATCCTTTTTATGCTCATCCATTTTTGAAAAGGAAAAAGCAGGCATGTTAAGGACCTCATAATCGGAAGTGGGCAGCCATTCGGAATAGATTCGCGCCATGGTATTTTGCAGCGTGAAGGGGAACGGCCCCTCATTCGGAAAAACTGCCCAAACGCAGGCTTCTACCGGAACTTTCATCAACCGGTCGCTTACCTCTTCTTTTGTGGTCAGCACACCGATCAGATGGGTCAGCTCACCTTCTTCTTTCAAAAAGCCGGCGTCTGCTTCATAAGAAGCATTGACGATTTGATGAGGCTCCATGTTTTGCAGCGCATGCATTTCTTCTCTTTGTTCTTTGGTAATGCTCATTGCAAGATCTACAATCGCGTTGTTGATACCTTCAAATTGCATGGGAACCCGCTTGCTTACACCAGCCAGATAAAATGCCGGCTTTTCTTCGATTCTACATTCCATTGTATTTCCCCCTTTGATTGTGATGACAAACGAAAGCTTGGGAAAGGGCTTGCTGATTCTTTTTTTGACTGCATCCGAGGGCAAAAAGCCGCTCCATTTTTTGTATGCACGGGCAAAGCCATCCATTGACCCATAGCCATATTTATAGGCAATGTCCGTGACTTTTTCTCCCATCAGCAAATCCTGATTGGCCTGCGACAACCTCCTGCTTTTTACATACTCACTCAATGTCATTCCAGCAAGATAAAAGAACACCGTCCTAAAGTGATAATCCGAGATTCCGACATGTTCAGATATTTTTTCCAAATACAGTTCGTCAGTCAAATGTTCTTCGATATACTCAACGGCGCGGTTCAGTTCTTGCAGCATGGCCTTTCCTCCCTTCGCTTCTACATCATACCAAAGCTGTTTTGCCAATGCTCGACTTTTACGTGTAAAAAATATCGAATCCCATAAAGGCAAACGATCCTCCATGTGAGCTTTTTTCATTTCATGTATGTTATTTTATCACGATAGCATCATTTCACCAATCATGTCGATGATGAAATAAAAAAAGTCTTTTGAGACCACATCTGAAAAAAGCACAGGGTTTGAGAACCTCTCAACTGAACGTTTTACGCATATGCGGCTACACTTGTTATGCTTGTTGTTCCGTTTCTTTCAAGTCAGGACTACCAGCTAAGCTGGTAGCTTTAGAACGCCCTAGAAAGGCATCGTACAGGCAAGCATCTAAAGACGCACTGAATGTTTTTCCATTCGCATCTCCTGCCCCACCGCCGTTAAAACGGCAAAACATCTGTTATCCTTGTGCGCTTATAGTTGGCCTTAAAGATAACGAACAGGGAAAAGGAATTTCGGCAAAACTAAAGCATTTACCCCACCGGCACAGCCGGTGGTTGACTACGAACGCAAAAAAGGCGAGAATTGTTTCTCGCCTTTTTTATCTTCTATATCGAAAGCTAATTAAGGGATTAGCCATTCTTTCGCTTTTTCATAGTCACGAAAAAAGCAGAACTCTATCCCTGTTGTGCTCTTGCGCAACAATTTAGAGAGTTTTATTTTATATAGCCACTCTACTCCAATAAAAGCAACCTTTCTAATATTTCCGTCACTGCTGTTAAGACCGCCAACAATAGCTGTGACAAAGGCATGATTCAGCTGCGTATCTTTTACATGTATGGCAATTTTCGATGTGGTGGAAGATCTGCACGCATACTTAATATCTCGCTCAAATTTTTCAATTGCCACTTCTGTATGAGTCGAGAGTGAATCCAGTTCAATTCCCCATAGCTCACTCCCCCTGAATGGCAGCAACATAGAATCCCGTACAATAATATCCTCACGGGGGATGCGTTTCATGAAAAATCCTCTCTTTCACTTTTTGCCACAAATGCGTATTTGATATTATTATGGTTTTGCTTTATTGGTTGTATCTATGCTGAAAGTTAGCTGCACCCAAAGAAAACGGATAAGGTTTGGCAGACCACCGAGCAAACAATAGTGGGGATATGTGGCCACACTTCCTATGCTTGCTGTTCCTCATTTCTCCAGACTACAAAACGCTGATGCCGCCATTTGCAGCATCAGTGTTTTCATTTCTTGTATCATCGTGCTTTATTCGGTGGATTTTGTTTTTTTGACAGGTTGTCAGGTGAAAGATCTGCCCATGCCGTGAACCACACGGTCGTTCAGCTCGGCCAGCTTCGCGTCGTTCCAGCGGTCTGTGCCGCCCACCAGGTAACCGGTAATTCGCCGAATTCGATCAAAAGATACCGGCTCAAGCTCATATTTCAAATTGACATACTCTCCGTCGAGCTCTATTTCCATAGACTTGATGTGCCGGCCCGGATGACTCTCTCTTACATGCTCAATGTAATTCATCAGTTCCTTGTCATCCAATACCCCGCCGGTAACGGTAACGTTCTCGTTCATGTAGATCCCCCCTTCTCGGATTCTGTTATTAATATACACTATCTTGTGCCGAATGTCAATATACATCATATATATGGTGCAAAAAAGACAGCAAACAAGAAAAATAAGCACCGCTGGTCACGATTCCGTATGATTCTATTCTTTTCTGCAATACTAGAAAAATATCCTTGGGAAAGGAAGGAACATCCATGATATGGGATCTGCTTCAGCGTAAAATCGGCTTTTACAGCCACCGCCAGAACAGCAGCACGCAGCAGAAAAGCGAAAAAAAACAGGAACCGGAAAAGAAAAAGGATCCCAAGGATCCGGAAATAATGGATCAGCTTGAGGAGAATCTGACATACATTGAAAATCTGCTGGGAAAGAGCGGCGACATCAAAACACACCGGTTTCGTCTCGGCAAGAACAGAGAGTGCCCGGCAGCACTGATGTTTGTGGACGGAATGATCAACCAGAAGGTGATTTCAGATGAAATCCTGTACCCCATTTTATCGATGGAATACACCGTCCCGTCTTCCCGGCAGGACGGAAGAGAACGCATCAGCCAGCTGAGGGAAAAAGTTCTTTGCTCCGGCGATACACAGATTTTGCTGAAGCTTTCGCAGGTGGCCGCCGGAATACTGTCCGGCGACGCCGTGCTATTGGTAGAAGGATGCGCGATCGGCCTGAGCGTCAGCGCCAAGGGCTGGGAAAAGCGCGGCGTTACCGAGCCGGAGACAGAATCCGTTGTGCGCGGCCCGCGAGAAGGCTTTACTGAAAATTTTCGGACAAACACTTCTCTGCTTCGCCGAAAAATCAAAAGCCCCAGCCTGCGCATGGAGCAGATGACAATTGGGCGAAAGACCCTGACAAACGTGTGTATCTCGTATCTGGAAGGCGTTGCGAATCCGCAGGTGGTACAAGAGGTGCGCGACAGACTGTCACGTCTGGATGTGGACTCTGTTCTGGATGCCGGATATTTGGAGGAATACATTGAGGATGCCCCATTTTCGATTTTTTCCACCGTGGGTTACACGGAAAAGCCGGATGTAGCCGCGGCGAAAATACTGGAAGGCAGAGTCGCCATCATTACGGACGGCAGCCCCTTTGTACTGACCGCTCCCCTGTTGTTTATCGAAACCTTCCAGACCGCGGAGGATTACTATGTCCGCCCGCTGTTTGCCAGCCTGATGCGCATCCTGCGCTATATCGCCTACTTTATCTCTGTTTTTTTCCCCGGGATTTATATTGCGCTGACCACCTATCATCAGGAGCTGATCCCGACGACTTTGCTGCTGACGATCGCAAGCGCGCGCGAGGGCACCCCGTTCCCCGCGTTTTTTGAAGCGCTAATCATGATCTTCTCCTTTGAAATATTGCGGGAGGCCGGTCTGCGGCTGCCGCGCCCGGTCGGCCAGGCCGTCAGTATCGTCGGCGCGCTGATTATGGGCGACGCCGCCGTCTCCGCCGGCCTGGTGGGCGCGCCGATGGTCATCACGATCGCGCTAACCACTGTGGCCGGTTTTATCATCCCGGAGCAGAATGACTCCATGTCCATTTTGCGCCTGATCACAATGGCCTTTGCCGCCGCGCTGGGAGGCTATGGAATCTGCCTGTGCTTTTTGGCGCTTCTGGTTCATCTGGGGGCACTTTCCTCCTTTGGGGTTACCTATTTTAATGGCCTCTCGTTTTCAAGAGACCTGGAGGACAGCGTTGTCCGCATGCCCCTGTGGTTCATGACAAAGCGCCCGGCGCGTATTGCAAAGCACGATATGACCCGCAGAAAGTTTTTCATTCCTCCCGATCCCCGCCCTACCGCAAGCGCCAGCGGCGGAATGTCTAATTCCGGAACAGAGGGGGATGGATCATGAAGCAAAAGCTCAAGCTTATTTTCGCTATGCTTTTGTGCAGCACCCTTCTGTGCACAACGGGATGCTGGGACAACAGGGAGCTGGACAGTCTTTCCATTGTCACCGGCGTAGGAATCGATTCAAGCAGGGAGCCCGGGAATCTGGATCTCAGCTTCCAGATCGCATCGGTTCAGAACGGCTCAAAAAAAGAGGGCGGCGGAGGGGAAGCTGCTCCCTATTTGATCCGGGAAGCGCAAGATCGATTTGTTCTGGGCGGAATCGATGCGCTTCGGTATGGAAACAGCCGTCAACTTTTTTTACAGCATAATCAGGTGATTATCTTCGGCAGTGATGTGGCGAAATCCGGGGTAAAACCATATCTGGACAGCTTTATGAGAAATACGGAAACCCGCATGGAGGTTTGGGTTCTGGTCGCCAAAAACGACGCGAGATCCATTCTGACCACCGAAACCGTGCAGGACAAAATTCCTTCTGTCGCCCTGTCCAGAATGATTATGAACGAGCGGGCAATTTCCCCTTATTCCAGCACCAACATGCTGCAGTTCACCTCTCGGCTGGTGGACCGTTCGACTGCTCCCGTAACGCTGGTGGTGGAACGGAAAGAAGAGGATGGCCTGCAGTCCCTTAATTTCAGCGGCATGGCCGTTTTTAAGGACGACGTTCTGGTTGGAATGATGGATATGTATCAAATGCAGGGCTATATCCTCAGTATGGGAGAAGTCAACGGCGGCAGTGTTCAGCTTGTAACAGAGCTTGGCAACGCCGATCTGAAAATCACGAAATCGATCTGTAAGCAGGAAATTCAGCTCGATGACCAAGGAAATGTCACCTTTAAACTAAAGGTAAACACAACCCTCACCATCGGTGCCTTGCAGAATTTTCGCAGTATGGATATCAACAAGGTGATTTCACTGGTCAATGAAAAGGCGAAAGAGGATCTGGAAACCAAAATCAAAGCCTGCTTTGCAGAGTCGCAGCGCCTGCAGGCCGATATTTACGGAATCGGCGCCCATATTCACAAATACCAGCCGAAGGAGTGGAAAACGATGGAGGACGCCTGGGCCAGCATCTACCCCAAAGTCCGATTGGAACTGGAGGTAGAAACGAATCTGGGCTCCAGCGGTAAAATTTCGGAATCTTTGAATATGAGAGAGGGTCATGAATGAAAGCGGAATCGAAAAAGGTCCACGGTCTGGATTTTATGTTTGCCGTGGCTTGCTATATTCAGTCTTCGTCCCTGCTGTCCTCTTTCTTTGTTTCGATCACCCGTCAGGACTCCTGGATCGTCGTTCTGTTTGCCCTGATCATCTGCTGCCCTGTGGTTTGGGTATACGCCAGACTGATTGAGAGCTTCCCCTCCAAAAATCTGTTCGGGATTCTGCAGACGATATACGGAAAATACCTGGGCAATTTTTTCTGCGGATTGTATGTACTGTTCTTTTTCATTTTAACCTCATTGAACCTGAGCGATTTAAGCGAGTTTGTCAAAGCGACCATCATGCCCCAGACACCGCTGGTCGTTCTCTCGTTTACCTTTCTCTTGACTTCGGCCTGGGCCGTTTATGTGGGCGGGCTGCGCCAGATGGTAAAGTACGGCTTTTTCATGACGGTGATCTGCCTGCTGATTGTCATCGCGACGATCATTCTCACATTGAATCTGATGGATTTTGAAAACTTTTTGCCAATGATGGACCTGAAACCCAAAAAGTATGTTCAATCCACCAATATCGTCATCACGATTCCATTTGCCGAAGTCGTCATCTTTTTAATGACGACAAACCATGTACAAACCGGGAAACGCGGCTTCTTCCCCGTTTTCTTCGGCGGGGTCGTCATCGGCTGCATCACGATTCTTCTCGTTGTCATGCGCGACATCGCCGTGCTTGGGAACACGATTTCTCTATTTTCCATGCCATCTTTCGAGACTCTGCGCATGGTCAGCGTCACCCAGACACTCAGCCGCATGGAAATTGTATTCGCCTTTATTCTGATCGCTCTGTTATTTTTTAAAGTCACATGGCTCTATTATGTGACGGTGATCAGTGCAAAACAGATTTTGCGCTTTCAGGATCACCGCCGCTTGATTCTGCTGATCGGCGCTTTGGCGGTCACCTCCGGCTTTATTCTGTACCCAAACTCTCTGGCCCACAATGAATCCGGGCAGAAGATCGTCCCGCTGGTCTGGCCGATCTTTGAGATCATTCTGCCGCTGGTCACTTTGATCATTGCCAAATTCCGCGGGATGACCCGCAAAAGACAAACCGGAAGTGAGAATCAAAGCGGTTCCTCCGAATCAAAATCCGCAGCCTCACCGCAGTCCGGTTCCGGATCACAATCCGGCTCAAAATCCCCTTCCGACGCAGGAAAGCAGTCGGATTCCAAATCACCCTCTGATTCCAAGGAACAGGGGGATTCCAAATCCCAGTCAAAATCCGGTTCGTCGTCCGGAGCAAAGCAGGGCCGGGATTCCCAATCGCAGTCCAGACCCAAGTCCTCCGGCTCCGGGTCTTACCGGTCGCAGTCCGTTTGAAAGAAAGGAGACGGGCTATGTTTTTACTGATATTGGTTTTTCTCATCATTCTCGCCATCGATCTTCCTCCCTTAATCCGGGAAAAGAACAAGCGCGATCTGATCATTTACGGCGTTTTATTCGTGATCGTTTGTTCTGTAGCCATCCTGCGCAATCTGGAAGTACCCATCCCGAGTATTTTGATGCTGATTGGGGATGTCATGACAAAAGTGGGGCTGACTTATTAACGCGGTCGGCTTTTTATGGTATAATCAATATAAAAATGTAAAAGAATGAATTTTTTCTACGGATTCTCCGTATAGAAATTCTGCTGGCGCAGGCCTGCCCCAGTATGAGGGGCAAGTTCCGCGCCAGCAGAAGCTCTGTGATATCGCTGTAAAGAAACCACTTCATAATTTGGTTATCAAAACAGAATAAGGTAAAGATACCATTCAAATATTTCACGATATCTGCTTACAGAAAGTAGGCGTACTTATGAAACTGGATATTCCTTTCCCGGTGCAGGAAATTCTGCATCGCTTCAATACGGCAGGATATGAAGCCTCTGTCGTGGGCGGATGCGTTCGAGACAGCCTGCTCGGCCTTTCCCCGAAAGATTGGGACATCACCACCTCGGCCAGGCCGGAGGAAGTGAAGCTGGCTCTGTCTGACCTGAGGCTGCTGGAAACCGGACTGAGGCATGGCACCGTCACCGCGCTTTCCAGCGGGATGGCGGTGGAAATCACCACCTACCGCATCGACGGCACATACTCCGACAACCGGCGGCCGGACAGCGTCTGCTTTACCGGCAGCCTGACGGACGATCTGTCCCGCAGGGATTTCACGATCAACGCCATGGCCTATTCCGAGCAGAACGGACTGATCGATTGCTTTGGCGGACAGGAGGACCTGCGGCAAAAAATCCTGCGGTGCGTGGGAGACCCCGACCGCCGTTTTGAAGAGGACGCTCTGCGGATTCTGCGCGGATTGCGTTTCTGCGCTGTGCTTGGACTCCATCCGGATAAAAAAACGGCACAGAGCATGAACACCCATCGGGAGCTGCTGGATCACATTGCCAAAGAAAGGATCAGCGCCGAGCTGGTCAAGCTGCTGTGCGGACAAAACGCCGCGCAGATTCTGCGGGAATTCCCGCTGGTCATCGGGCAGATTCTGCCGGAAATTTTGCCGATGATCGGCTTTGAGCAGCACAATCCGCACCACATTTACGACGTTTGGGAGCATACGCTGCACGCGCTGGACGCAACGCCTGCCGACCCTGTGCTTCGCCTTGCCATTTTGCTGCACGACAGCGGCAAACCCCACACCTTTACCAGTGACAAAAAGGGAGTCGGGCATTTTTACGGGCACGGCGCAGTCAGCGTACAGCTGGCAGAGCAGGCGCTCTACCGGCTTCGGCTGGACGGAAAGACCATCCGCCGGGTCAGCACACTGGTCCGCATACACGACATGCCTCTGCAGCCCTGCGCCGCATGGATTCGCCGGCGGCTGAACCGAATGGGCGAAGAGGATTTTCGCGCCCTGCTGGAGATCAAACGGGCGGACAGCCTTGCCCAGAATCCCGCTTACCGCGACCGGCTGGATCAGATCGACGCCGTACGCCCGATTTTGGAACAGATCCTGTCAGAGCGGCAGTGCTTTTCCCTAAAGGATTTAAATGTGAGCGGGAACGACCTGATTGCTCTCGGCATTCCTCCCGGGCCAAAGGTAGGCGCGCTGCTGACAAGGCTGCTGGATGCAGTCATCAACGGAAAAATTCCAAATGAAAAGGAGGCTTTGCTGAATCTGGCAAAGCAGACACTGCATGAAAAGCATTGTTGAACATACCATCCCCCCTATCTATAACGAAAACTCCAAAATCCTGATTCTCGGTTCGATCCCGTCCCCCAAATCCAGGGAACAGGCTTTTTATTATGCCCACCCGCAGAACCGATTCTGGCCGGTGCTTGCCGCTCTGCTCGGCTGCGACCTCCCGAAAACGAATCAGGAAAAAACGGATTTTCTTCTCAAAAACAGAATCGCCCTGTGGGACGTACTGAAAAGCTGTTCCATCGAGGGGGCGGACGATTCCAGTATTTCGGAACCGGCCCTGAATGACCTGACCCCGATCCTGCAGACGGCCGAGCTTCGGGCGGTGTTTACCACCGGCGGCAAAGCGGCTTCTTTTTACCGTTCCGCCTGGCTGCCCGATATAGCTCTGCCGTTTATCCCTTTGCCCTCCACCAGCCCCGCGAACCGCGGCAGATACCCGATGGAACGCCTGCTGGAAGAATACCGGGTTATCCTGCCTTTTTTACAGGAAAGCTGACCCGCAGCGGCAGCATAGAATAACAAAACATGGCGGCATCTTTTGATGCCGCCATGTTTTGTTATGATCTTTAAAAATGTGTGTAAGCTCATTCCTTTACTTTGCAGCATCGGAATTTCGTTTAAAATTAAAACTCAGCAGAAGCGCAGTTGTCACCGGACGCAAAAGTCATTTTTTTGATATTGACTTTATCTTTCAAAAGGCTATAGAATACCTCAATCAGATTCTCGCAGGTAGCAACTTTTTTGACAACGACCAAACGACACTCCGGATAAGCTTTCGCCAATTCGTTTTCGAAAGGTTCCCCAACCATCGTATTCGTTTCGGCGCCATTTCGAATCCCCTGTGCCTCGTAAACTTTGAGAATCTCCGGCAGCAGCGGATCTTCTTCCTGCAAAATCAGGGCATGATCAAAGTTTTTCAGGAAATCCCAGGCAATCCGTTTGATGCTGTTGCAGGGATAAACAAATCCTGTTCTGGCATCGACATCACCCTCAACTTCAATGGTAAGCAGCCCGGTATGTCCGTGAAGATACTGCGCTTCCCCTTCATAATTCAAAAAACGGTGGGCATACTGGATGTTTAATTTGGTAATGGAACGCATAAAAATTCCTCCTTTAAAATTGATATTGTCCAAGCAATTTTTCTTTTGCTGTGTGACCTATATGATTTCTGGCTTGTGCTCTGAGGAATGCTGTTTTTGTTTGCACTCCGGGCAAATGTAGTGTATTTTCAAGTCATAGTCCAGAATGGGTTCTTCCAACTGAGCATTCAGTCGTTCTGTTAAATCGTCCAGGCAGATATCAGATAACTTCCCACAATATTTACAAACCAAATGGTCATGCTTCGTTGCCTTATCAAATCTGTCGGGATAGCCTTCTATGGACACCTTTTTGATCAGCCCCTCTTTATATAGCAAATTGAGATTGTTGTAAACCGTTGCCAAGACAAGCTTGGCATCACAATCTTTTAGTTGTAAATAGATTTGTTCGGCAGTTAAATGCGTATCGGAATTCTGAATCACATCTAAAATCATTCTAGCGTTTTTTGTCATTGTAATGCTCCTAAATCTAGAATTAGATTAATTCTAATTATAAATATCATGCAATGAAATGTCAAGCCCCTTAAAAAATTTTATTTGATTGTACAATAACCGGGCGGAAATATCAGAGCACTATCCAAATGTGTGTTACCCCGCTTGTTCTCCTTCCAATTTGTGGTGCCCCAAAATGGCGCCCAGCTTTACAAAACCACGATATAAAGGAGCGGGACAAGACATGAGACGATATGCGGAAAACCGTGATTCTAAGGTATTTTTAAGAGGTTGCAGTAAACATTCATAAGGGCTTATCAAAAAATTCTCATCTATTCAATCAATAAAAAAAGCTCTTCGCAAAAGCGAAGAGCTTTTTGGTTTACCCGACCCGTTCC
>JAEXDU010000180.1 GCA_023401495.1 Bacillota bacterium | reverse complement strand
TCGGTAAGGTGATCGTGCGCTCTATTTTTGACCGCACACTGTTTGTGCTGGGCCGGGCCATTGTCGTTGCCGCGCCCGCGGGCCTGGTGATTTGGGTGCTGGCCAATATTTCCATTGGCGATACGAGCATTCTCGCCCATTGTGCGGCATTTCTCGACCCGTTTGCAAGGCTGATGGGGCTGGATGGATATATCCTGATGGCGTTTATTCTGGGCTTCCCGGCAAATGAAATCGTCGTGCCCATTCTCATCATGAGCTATATGGCGACCGGATCGCTGACCGAATTAGAAAGCCTCTCTGAGCTTCACACTCTGCTTGTCAACAACGGCTGGACGTGGCTGACGGCCGTTTGCGCCATGCTGTTCTGTCTGCTGCACTGGCCTTGCGGCACCACCTGCCTGACTGTGCGAAAAGAAACGCAAAGCCTGAAATGGACCCTTGCGTCCTTTGCCATCCCGACGGCTACGGGAATCATTTTGTGCATGATCGTAGCAAATACCGTGCGCCTGCTGGGGCTGGTATAGGAAAAGGAGGAACGAGCAGCCCTGACGCCATTATGGCGTCAGGGCTGCTTTTTTAGGTTGTATAGTTAAAGCAAACGGATGGGCTTCGGCACAGCATTCCTGCTGCGATATAGACCGCCCGGTTATTATCCGGCAAATCAATCGGAAAAATCGTCGGGCAGGGTGTGAGCTGAAAATGAAACATGCAGGGTAGGTTTTTTGATACAGTAAAGGGAAAATCACCCCTATGAATATTTCCAACGCTAATAATTTTTTGTAATTTAATTGTATTCGAAAAATTTTTAAAATACCTATTGACTCTCACACAGTGAGATACTTTATACTGGTAGTGAGCTCAAAAAAACACATATATGTGAGGGAACGAACATGCTGAAAATAGGTGATTTTTCAAAGCTGTCCAGAATCAGCATCCGCATGCTGCGGCATTATGATGAAATCGGTTTGCTCGTGCCGGAAAGCATTGATTCCGTAACAGGCTATCGGTATTACAGCGAAACGCAGCTTCCGATTGCAAACCGGATTCACGCGCTCAGGGAAATGGGGTTCGGCCTCTCAGTCACGGCCGAAATCCTGAAAACGTATCGTGATCCCGAGGCCTTCCGGCAGTATCTTCTGCTCAAGCGGGCAGAAATGCTGGAACAGGAAGAGAAAATCGGCAGGCAGTTACTGCTTCTGGAAACAGCCATCACCCGACTTGGAAAGGATGAAAATGTGATGGAATATATGGTGACACTCAAAGAAATTCCTGAAAGAACTGTGGCAAGCGTCCGAAAAATCATTCCCGCTTATGATCAGGAGGGAATCCTCTGGGAACAGCTCCGGCGTGAGCTTGGCCCGCAGAACGTGCAGTTTGCCACCCCCTGCAACGCGATGGCAATCTTTTATGATGAAGGATACAAGGATATCGATCCGGATGTGGAAATTCAGCTTTCCGTAGAGGGCAGCTATAACAATACGGAAAACGTCGTGTTTAAAACCGTTCCGCCCATACAGATTGCTTCTGCGACCTACCAGGGTAGCTATGAGCAGGTCGGCGATGTTTATCAGGCTGTCGCTAATTGGGTAAAGGACAATCACTATGATTTTGATGGGCCGATGTTCAGTATCTATCATGTCAGCCCCGCTCAGACACAGAATCCGGATGAACTCGTCACAGAGGTTTGTTTCCCCGTGAAAAAGAAATAAATTCTGCCAAGGCCGCCCGTTTCGAAAGAACGGGCGGCCTTGTTTTGCCAAAAAGCGGATGTGCATTTGAAACGCTCGTGGGAAAAATAACAGATTGAGGTGCCTTCGGGTATTCTCATGTGGGCAAAATCATGGTAATATAGGGCTGTACCCGCCAAACGATGAGAAACTACTCGCTCCAGGGAACGGGCCGCAATGCTTTGGGCAGTTCTTTTGGACTTTCTGGTATATCGGGCAATTGGATTTGATAAGATACTGCAAAAGCATAAAAAGGAGAAACAATTATGAGAAAAAGAGGGATATTCCTGCTTGTCGCCGCCGTGCTTTCTCTGTTCTTTTTGGCCGCATGCGATTCCACTAAGCCTCCGGAGAAAACGGAATATACGACCTATACAGACCCGGTAATGGGCATCAGCATTGATCTGCCGCAAAAGGAACTGACCAGCCACACCCTTTCCTACAGTCAGATGGATTTGAGCGGAAAGACTGGAAATTTCATTCCCAAAGACGGAACCTCCCTTGTTTTTCAGCCGGAAAAATCGGCGGTTTCTCTGTTTGTTCTTCAGTACTACGATGAAAATGAATGGGATATCTGGGAACAGGAGGGCCACACTGCCGATGAAATTACCGGCATCGCCAATTCGCAGGAGCTGGGAAGAAAGAGCGGTGTGGTGTACGTTTACGCGGCTCCCGCGCCCAATGAGGCCGGCATGGATGACGACACCAAAGAAGAGTATCAGCGTGTTCTGAAAATGCTGCCAACTATCCGGCAGAGCATTGCGCTGATGGTTCGGGAGGCCGCGAACACGGGAACCTTCCCGAGCTTCTCTACAACGGATTTAAACGGCAATCCGGTCGACAGCAAATCGTTTGAAAAATATCAGCTTACGATGGTGAATTTCTGGGGAACCTTCTGCAGCCCGTGCGTGGAAGAGATGCCGGATTTGGAAAAGCTGAGCAAAGAGATGCCGGAAGGAACGCGCCTGGTCGGAGTGGTAACGGATGTTTTTGGGGAACAAAACAAGCAGACCGCAGAGCAGCTGGTCTCAAAGACCGGGGTCACTTACGAAAACTGGGTGCCGGATGATTCCCTGACGGAATATATGGATGGCCATATTTCTGGAGTGCCGACCACCTTATTTATTGACAGCAAGGGGCAGATCGTCGGCGAAGCCGTGATCGGCAAGCGAGGCATTGAGAAATACAAGGAAGAGCTGACCTCACGCCTGAATTCGCTGAGCACCCCCGCGGTTTCCTCCGCGGCGGAACAGAGTGTCGGGGAAAGCAGCGCGGCTTTGGAATCTGAACAACAAGGTTAAGATACAACGGAATTTTAAATTAAGGGAATTTTGTCCGGAACGGGAGGAGCGCACGCCATGGAACGAACAGACAGAAACAGCCGATTGCTGCGGTGGGGAATTGCCGCGGCGGCAGTGGTGATGATGGGTATCGGCCTGTGGAACGGAGAGAATCGCACCGTTTTGGCGAAGGCGGTTCAGATTTGCCTGGAGTGCATCGGAATTGGATAAGAGAAAATGGGTACAGGCCCTTTTTGCCTTTACGACGAACTCAAATGTGCAGGGGTTTTTCAGCGGCAAGATTTACAGGGGAAAACTGAAAAACGTGTGTGTGCCGGGCCTGAACTGCTACTCCTGCCCCGGGGCGCTCGGTGCGTGCCCCATCGGCGCCATGCAGGCGGTAGAAGGCAGCACGCGCTACGGCGTGTCGATGTATGTGCTGGGCTTTCTGGTCTTCGTCGGCATTCTGCTGGGGCGCTTTGTGTGCGGCTGGCTGTGCCCCTTTGGCTGGATTCAGGAGCTGCTGTACCGGATCCCGAGCCCGAAACGAAGGGTTCCCAAACGAGTCAACAGTGTTCTGAAATGGCTGAAATACGGTATTCTGCTCGTGTTTGTGATCCTTCTGCCGATTCTCACGGTGAATGAATTCGGGCTATCGACGCCGTATTTCTGCAAATATATCTGCCCGGC
The DNA here is from genome assembly GCA_023401495.1 of Bacillota bacterium. Lineage (GTDB taxonomy): Bacteria > Bacillota > Clostridia > Oscillospirales > Acutalibacteraceae > Faecalispora. The sequence continues at coordinate 4,597 of JAEXDU010000180.1, read as the reverse complement.
CGGCACGCTGGAGGGCGGTGTGCCGCTGCTGCTTGCCAACAAACCCCTGCGCAGCGCGGTCGGCCTATTGTTTACGTGGAAGATGGCGATCCTGATCGTGGTGATCGTCGCCTCGATTCTGATTTTTCGTCCGTTCTGCCGCTATTTGTGCCCCTTGGGCGCGTTCTACTCATTGTTTAACCCCATCAGCTTCTACCGCTATTCGGTTGATCAGACAAAATGCACCCGGTGCGGGTGGTGCGCGAAGGCCTGCAAAATGGATATCGACGTCTTTCAGACGCCGAACGCTCTGGAATGTATCCGCTGCGGCGAGTGTGTGAAAGCGTGCCCGGAGCAGGCGATTTCCTGCGGCTTTCGAAAAGAGAAGCCGAGCCAAACGGAGCGCGTGCGGAGCGAATAAAGAGAAAAAACGGAAAAATAAGTTGACAAATAGGATTATAAGAAATCAAATATACTGATTGTATTGAAATTTCATCCTGAAAAGACAGAATCAGTAGGAAAAAGCAAAGGAGAACACCATGCTGACGCGGGAGCCAACCAAAGAGTTGTTGCAGGAATACAAATCCATATGGATCCAGTATAAAGATCAGCTCAAGCCAAACAGAAAATCCGGCAGGGAATTGCTCGACTATCTTCAACAGAGGTATATCCTAACTGAGATATGGGACAAAGAAGCCGCTGATGCAGTAATCTTGAGCGTTACCCAAAATCAGCCGTACAAAGAAAAACTACCCATGGGTATGGCTCCGGTTCCAAGAACATTTTTCCTTGAAAACGCAGGGAATGGCGAAGTCTTTTATACAAGCGAAAATAAAGATCCGATCGACATTTGGGGTGGAGACATCACCAGAATTTTTATCGGAATTGATTTGACGACAGGTTATTTTATAGCGGAGGGCAGTACCATGCTTTGGGATGAGATGTATGCTTTTCGCGGTCTGGATGAAGAGGACCTGAAAAACTATGTCCGTGTGGCTCAATACATTTTGGCCCTGAAAAAATTGGGGCTGTTACAAACCGCGTTTTGAGAAAGATGGGTTCTCTCTGCCTTTTAAAACACAAAAGACGGGCGATCGGCTTTCTGCCGATTGCCCGTCTTTTGCTGTTTCGTTTGCCAAACTGCCTGATCTGATGGTTCTTTGAACTTCTTTCCCGGATTCCGGCAAAAGCGAAACGTCCTTTGTTTGTTGTGGATAATTTTCCGCCGCTTACCGGAAGGACTCCTGCAAAATGCGGATGCTGTCTTCTCTGGAAAGCCTTACGGGGTCGGCCAGGAACAGACCGCCCATGGTTTGTCTGGCGTTGTCCGCGTATTTTTCCAGATTGGCTCCGTCGATCCCGTAGTCGCTCATTTTGAGCTCCGCTACGCCGCAGGCCGACTGCAGATCGCAGAGCGCATGGACGAAATCCATGGCGGAGGACGCGTCGGTTTTGCCGAGGGCCTTTGCCATCGCGATCATCCGCTCGTCGCAGGCGTGGGTATTCGCAAAATGCGTATAGTACGCCTTGCTGATCATAATCAGCCCGGCTCCGTGGGGAAGCTCGTGATGGAACGCGCTGAGCGCATGCTCCAGGCTATGCTCCGAGGTGCAGGAGGAGAGGGACTCCACCATGCCGGACAGAGTGTTGGCCAGCGCAACGTCGGCGCGGGCTGCCTCGTCCGTTCCATCTGCCACCGCTTTTGCAAGACTTCTGCCGACCAGTTCGATCGCTTTCAGCGCAAACAGGTCGCTGATCGGGTCTGCGGTTTTGGCAAAATAGCCTTCCGTGCTGTGGAACAGCGCGTCAAAGCCCTGGTATGCCGTCAGGTGGGGCGGCACCGTCAGCATCAGGTCAGGGTCTACGATGGACAGAACCGGGAAGGTTTTTTCATACCCGAACCCGATTTTTTCGTTGGTATCTTCCTTGGTGGTCACGGTCCAGGGGTCGGCCTCGGTTCCGGTGCCCGCCGTTGTGGTGATCGCCACGATCGGCAGCGGATCGTTCGGCACAGGTTTTCTCTGGCCCGAACCGCCGGAGACGTAGTCCCAGTAATCCCCCTCGTTGGTGGCCATCACCGCAATCGCCTTGGCCGCATCGATGCTGCTGCCGCCGCCAAGGCCCACCACAAAGTCGCAGCCTTCGGAACGGGCCAGCGCCGCGCCCTCCATCACGTGCGATTTGATGGGATTGGGGAGGATTTTGTCAAATACGGCGTGCGACACTCCGGCCAAATCCAACTGCTCTTCCACTCTGGCCAGGTAGCCGTTGCTGCGGGTGGATTTACCGGAGGAAATCACGATCAACGCCTTTTTCCCGGGCAGCTTCTGGTTGTGCAGGTTCGAAAGCTGGCCCTTTCCGAACAAGATTTTCGTGGGTACAAAATAATCAAATTGCATTTCAATACCTCCGTCTTTTTTCTGTATTACTACTATAACCCTTTGAGTATGCTCAAAGTCAAGCCCTTTACGGCAAGAATTTTTGTTCTTGACTTTGAGGACACTCTAAGGTATAACAGGGAGCAGAGAAACCGACAAAATTCGGACTGTGATCAGGAGGTATTTTTCAATGGGCGATACAATTGCGGAGGCTTCAAAGCACACGGGCCTGAGTGAGTATACCCTGCGGTATTATGAAAAGGAAGGACTTTTGCCTTCGATCGGGCGCGATTCCTCCGGATGCCGTTCCTTTCAGGAGAATGACTACGAGTGGATCGAGGTGATCTCCTGCCTGAAAAACACGGGCATGACGATCAGGGAGATCCGCCAGTTTATGGATTGGTGCAAAGAAGGGGATTCCACGCTGCAAAAGCGCCTGGAGTTGTTTATGGAGCAGAGGCGCCGGGCCGAGCAGCAGATGCGCGAACTGGAGCAGCATATTGAAAAGATCGAGAAGAAAATCCGGTTCTACGAAACAGCGGTAAAGGCCGGTACGGCTGCGGTACATAACGGGAAAAGCTGTGATGACTGCGACTGAGCCATTTTGTCCAAAGGCTCCTCGCGGATGATTATTTTCCATATTTTTGCACAGCCTATCCGTGAGGTGAACTTTATGCAGTCCATTTGGAGAGAAACGTCCGATTTTCGGGAACGCCCGGCCCTTTCAGGGGATATCACAGCGCCTGTCGCCATCATCGGCGGCGGTCTTGCGGGGATTTTGGCCGCCTGCCTGCTGCGGCAGAAAGGGATCGAATCCGTCGTGCTCGAAGCGAACCGAATCGGGAGCGGGCAGACACAGAATACAACGGCAAAAATCACTTCTCAGCATAACCTGATCTATACAAAGCTGTTTCAGAATTTCAGCGAGGAAGAGGCGAAGCAGTATGCCTCCGCCAACCAGCAGGCCATCGGGCGCTATCGGCAGATGATCACGCAGGAGCAGATCGACTGCCAGTTTGAGGAACGCCCCGCTTACCTGTATTCCGTCGATCGGGAGGATATTCCCGCTCTGGAGATGGAAGTGGAGTATGCCTGCCGGGCAGGAATCCACGCGGAACTGACGAAGAAGGCCACCCTTCCTTTTGAGATTGCGGCAGCAATCCAGTTTGGCGGGCAGGCGCAGTTCCATCCGCTGAAATTTTTGCAGGCGATTTCAGAGCCCCTTACGGTGTATGAGAAAACCAAGGTTCTGTCGGTGGAAGGGAAAAACGTCGTGACTGACCGCGGCACCGTGACGGCGGAGCATATCGTTTTTGCGTCGCACTTTCCGTTTGTCAATGCGCCGGGCTATTACTTTATGCGCATGTATCAGGAGCGCAGCTATGCGCTGGCGCTGCAGAATGCCGCAAAGCTCGACGGCATGTACCTTGGCATCGGGGAAAAAGGCCTTTCGATGCGCAACTATGGGGATACCCTTTTGCTGGGCGGGGGAGATCACCGCACAGGCGAGAACAAGACCGGCGGAAAATATGACATGCTGCGAGAAGTAGCCGCTTTGTTTTATCCGCAAAGCAAAGAGCTGGCCCATTGGTCCGCACAGGACTGCATGACTCTGGACAGTGTCCCATACATTGGGCAGTTTTCTTCCTCCACACCGAATTGGTATGTTGCCACCGGTTTCGGCAAATGGGGAATGACAAGCAGCATGGTGTCCGCCATTCTGCTTTCCGATCAGATTGCGGGGGTTGAGAATCCGTTTGCACCGGTGTTTTCGCCGTCGCGCTTTACGCCGGGCGCTTCGGCCAAGAACTTTCTCTCTGGAATGGGACAGGCCGTGAAGGGCCTTGCCAAACAGACGTTTTCGCTGCCGGACGCAGACGTGGCCGAGCCGCAAACACTGCCCGACGGCCACGGCGGCATGGTAATTGCCGACGGAAAGAAGGCGGGCGCCTATAAGGAGGAGCAGGGGGATGTGACGGCGGTTTCGATCAAGTGCCCGCATCTCGGCTGCCAATTGGAATGGAATCCCGATGAAAAAAGCTGGGATTGCCCCTGTCACGGTTCCCGTTTTGACGCAAAGGGCGGCCTGCTCGAAGGCCCTGCCCAGACCGATCTGGAGGAGATTCCCACATGAAAGTAGTCGGCGGTTTCAAACGGCCACGCGGTTATTTTAAGGGATGGTATTTCAAGCAGCAGAACGATACCGATACCGTTGCGCTGATCCCGGCCTTTCACACGGA
>JAEXDU010000172.1 GCA_023401495.1 Bacillota bacterium | reverse complement strand
CGGTAATGGTCATGAAAAATCCGAGGATGCGAAGCATGCGCGAAAAAGAGGTATAGAAAAAGTTGAGATAATAATCCTCGCTGCTCTGAAAATTTTCGATAAACAAATAAGGCACCGTCAGAGCAACCGGGGTACCGTCAAGAAAAATAGCGATCCGCCCCTCCAGAAGCTTTGCAGCCACCACGTCGGGCCGCTCGGTATAGCCTGTACTGCGAAACGGCGATAAGTTGGAATCACGAACCAGTTCGGAAAGATAGTTCGTGTCCAGCACGCCGTCGATATCGATATTGTTCAGCCTCTCTTCCAGGAGCTTCAATATGTTCTTGTTGACGAGACTGTCCAGATAGCAGATACAGGCCTTTGTCTGGGTACGGCGGCCAAAGGTGCGGAATTTGAGCTTTAAATCGTGCGTGCGCAGCCTGCGCCGGATCAGGGTCAGATTATTGAGCAGGCTTTCGTTAAAGCCCTCGCGCGGACCCGAAAGAACTCTTTCCGCTTCCGGCTCATCCACTCCGCGCAGCTGAAAATTTTTGGCGGACAGAATCAGCGCCCGGGAGGAGTGCGGCAAAAACAGAATCGCGTCGCCGTAGGTAACGCCGTCGCACACGTCCTTCCATTTCTCGCTGATCTGAACATCGCTGGCGGTGAGAATCTGCTTTGACAGGCTTTCGGCCAGATCGCGCCCCGGTTTTTCACGCGACTCGATCAACGGGCGCAGCACGCCGTCGTGCAGAAGGGTTGAGCTGACCATCCCGTCGCTGTAATACAACCGGTATTCCAGCCACGGATAAAAGGCGTTTTGTATTTTACGGCAGATAATGGTATCGTTGTCTTGGAACAGCTCTTCAAAGCGCCGGCCGTTTTCTTCCATAGAAGGGAAGAGGACTTCCTCCTGGCTCTGGTTGGCCGCTTCAGACTGCCCGGAACTCTGGTCCAGCACCTCATCGATCCGTTTCTGCTTTTCCTCCTGTTTGGGACGGAATGGGTTCCACAAATCAAATCATCTCCGATCTTTTCCTGCGTAACACGAATTCGGTGTTTATTATAAGCAAACACCGGAAATCTATACCTCTTTTCCCAGTTTTCCGACCGTTTTTTCCCAGCCGCCAGCCGCGGCTGAACTACATTTTTCTTTCCAATTCACGGGATTTGTGGTATAATATTGTATTACATCATTCCAATTTATTTGAAGATTCAGCACGCACAATTTTGAGCAGTTGGGAGAATCAGGTGACAGCATGTCGATTCCAAGAAACAGAATCAGAAATTTCAGTATTATCGCCCATATTGACCATGGAAAAAGCACATTGGCCGACCGTATTTTAGAGCAGACAAAAGCGGTTGCACTGCGGGACATGGAAAATCAGCTTCTGGATAACATGGATCTGGAGCGGGAACGCGGCATTACGATCAAGGCGCACGCGGTTACGCTGGTATACCATGCCCAGGATGAGCAGGACTATATTTTCAATCTGATCGATACCCCCGGCCACGTGGACTTCAACTATGAGGTATCGCGGTCTTTGGCGGCCTGCGAGGGCGCACTGCTGGTGGTGGACGCCTCGCAGGGGATTGAGGCGCAGACGCTGGCCAACACGTACCTGGCGCTCGACGCCGGGCTGGAGATCGTGCCGGTGATCAACAAGATCGATCTGCCCAGCGCCGACCCGGACCGGGTGAAGGCGGAAATCGAGGATGTGATCGGCCTGCCGGCAGAGGACGCGCCCTGCGTTTCGGCCAAAGCCGGCCTGAACATCGACCAGGTGATGGAACGCGTCGTGAAGGACATCCCTCCGCCGGAAGGCGACGAAACAGCGCCGCTCCAGGCACTGATTTTCGATTCCTACTACGATTCCTACCGCGGGGTCATCGTCTATGTCCGCGTAAAGGACGGTACGGTGCGCGCCGGCGATCAAATCCACATGATGGCCTCCGGCAGTGAGTTCACCGTAGTGGAGGTGGGCTACCTGCGCGCGACCGGTATGGAGCCGACCGAAAGCCTGTATGCGGGCGAGGTGGGTTATATCTCCGCTTCGATCAAAGCGGTCAAGGAGGCGCGCGTAGGCGACACCGTCACGCTGGCAAATCGCCCGGCCAAGGAGCCGCTCCCCGGCTACCGTGCGGCGCAGCCAATGGTGTTCTGCGGCGTATACCCGGCGGACGGCGCGCATTATTCCGACCTGCGCGAGGCGCTTGAGCGCCTGCAGCTCAATGACGCGGCGCTTTCCTTTGAACCGGAGACCTCGATCGCGCTGGGCTTCGGTTTCCGCTGCGGCTTTCTGGGCCTGCTGCATATGGAGATCATTCAGGAGCGCCTGGAACGCGAATACGATCTTGATCTTGTCACGACCGCGCCCAGCGTTGTGTACCGCATCACCAAAACGGACGGCGAGGTGGTCTATGTGGACAACCCCACCAACTACCCCGACCCGACGCTGATCTCGATGGCGGAGGAGCCGATGACGAACGCGCACATCTATTCGCCGTCAGAATATGTGGGAAACATCATGGAGCTTTGCCAGGAACGGCGCGGCGTGTTCCAGGACATGAAATATCTGGATACCGACCGCGTGGACATTCACTACACCCTGCCGCTCAATGAGATTATCTATGACTTTTTTGACGCGCTGAAAAGCCGCACCCGCGGCTATGCGTCGTTTGACTACGAGCTGATCGGCTACGAGAAATCGAACCTCGTCAAGCTCGATATTCTGCTGAACGGTGAAATGGTGGACGCGCTGTCGTTTATCATCCACGCGGATAAGGCGTACCCCCGCGCACGCAAAATGACGGAGAAGCTGGCGGAGAAAATTCCGCGCCAGCTTTTTGAGGTGCCGATTCAGGCATGCATCGGCGGCCGCATTATCGCGCGCGAAACCGTACGGGCCATGCGCAAGGACGTTCTGGCCAAGTGCTATGGCGGCGACATCACACGAAAGAAAAAGCTGCTGGAAAAGCAGAAAGAAGGAAAAAAACGCATGCGCCAGCTCGGCACCGTAGAGGTACCGCAGGACGCATTCATGAGCGTTTTGAAACTGGACGAATAGACGAACATTTCGAACGGAGGGATTATGAGCCGCACACCTATAGGTCTGTATCTGCATGTACCATTCTGCAAAGCGAAATGCCCCTACTGCGATTTTTACTCGATCCGGGGCAAAGAAGAAGAGAAAGACGCTTACACCGAGCAGATGAAGCGTTTGCTGTACGCCGCTGCCACACGGCTGAACCGCGAGGCGGACACCGTGTATTTCGGCGGCGGAACCCCCTCTGTGCTGGGCGCAAACCGGATTGCCGGGCTGCTTGACGCCGTGCGGCAGAACTGGGGCCTCAGCGGGGCGGAGATCACAGTGGAGGTCAATCCCGGGGAATATGAACCGGGATTTTTCGAAACCCTGCGGAAAGCCGGAGTCAACCGTCTTTCGATGGGCCTGCAGTCCGCCGATGAGGAGGAACTGCGCCTTCTGGGGCGCCGCCACTCGATCGATCAGGTGCGGCAGGCGGTGCGGGAAGCACAGCAGGCCGGGTTCGACAACATTTCTCTCGATTTGATGCTGGCAGTACAACAGCAGACCAGTGAAAGCCTTCAGCGGTCGATCGCTTTCTGCGCCGATTGCGGTGTGCAGCACGTTTCCTCTTACCTGCTCAAAATTGAGCAGGGCACGGTATATTACGACCGCCGAGACGATATGATCCTGCCGGATGAAGATGAATCTGCGGAGCTGTATCTGCTGGCCTGCCGTGAGCTGGAGCAGGCCGGGTTCCACCAGTATGAGGTATCGAACTTCGCTGTTCCCGGCTATGAGAGCCGCCATAATCTGAAATACTGGAATGCGGAAGAATATTACGGGGCGGGGCCGTCCGCACACTCGTTCATCGACGGCCGGCGCTATTACTACCCCGGCGACCTGGAAGCCTTTCTGCAGGAGCCACGCAACATCTGCGAGGGCGACGGCGGTTCGCCGGAAGAATACGCCATGCTGCAGCTTCGCCTGTGCGGCGGCTTGCAGCAAAAGGAATATCAGAGCCGTTTTGGCAGACCCCTCCCGGAAGAGTATTTGAAAAGAGCTCGTCGTTATGTGGAACGGGGACTGGTGGTGTGCGATGAGGAAAACATCCGCTTTACGCCAAAGGGTTTTCTGGTTTCGAACATTTTGATTGCAGATATTCTGTTGGGATAACAGAAACCATATGGAAAGAAGGAACAGCCTCCAATGGCAATGCCATTGGAGGCTGTTCCTTCTTCTTTTATCAGGGGGAAGCGTTCTTCTCATGCTTTCTTTTGGGCGCAGGGTAAGGTGGCTTTTCATCTGTCTGCCCTAAAAGATAATCAATGCTTGTTTTATAAAATTTTGCCAAAGCAATCAGCGCCGAGCTGGGAATATCCAGCGTTCCGCTTTCATATCGGGAATAGGTCGCCTGACTGATATTCAGCACCTCCGCCAGCTGCTGTTGGGTGAAGTCACAGTCTTCCCGTAAATTTTTGATTCTCGGATACAAGCTTATCACCTCATAAGCATTGTACTTTATGCGGTTTTTGCATATTGACTTTTATGCGATAATTGCATAAAATAAAACTGAGGTGAAATGTATGCCTGATTACAAAGCCATGTATTACTCTTTAGCAGCTCAGGTCGCAGACGCAATTGAACTGTTAATCCGGGCGCAGCAAAACGGGGAAGAATCGGTATTGGAAGAGGCCAATCCTGTAGTAACACTTTATCCAGCGGAAAATTTCAGAGATACCGATCAAAAAGAAAAGACCGAGTCCTGAAACCCGGTCTTTCCCATTCTATCCAGAGGAAACTGTCTTTATGTTGGGGAGTTATGCGTTCGCGAGAGCCTTGCCCAGATCCTTGCAGTTTTCGGCTGCTTCATCATCGGGGGCTTCGTTCGCAATCACAGTGCCGATCACCGGTACGCCGGCGCCCTGCAGGTCGCTGTCCCAGGTTCTCATCCACTCGCCGTCGCCCCAGCCGTAAGAGCCGAACAGAGCCACTTTCTTGGAGGAAAGCTTCTCTTTCACGGAATCAAACATGGGCTCGAACTCGCTTTCTTCCAGCTGCTCCGCTCCCATAGAGGGGCACCCGAATGCGACGTGCTCAAATTCATCGGCCAGCTCGGGAGTGAATTCTGCGGAAGTATAAACCGAAACATCCGCTCCGGCTTCCCGGGCGCCATCTGCCACCAGGTTTGCCATCGCTTCTGTATTTCCTGTGCCGCTCCAATAGACTACTGCCAATTTTGCCATAATCTTTCACTGCCTTTCCAGTTTCTTCAAATTATACTGATCCTCAATGAAAACAGTGCAGCGTAATGGCTGCCTCCCCCGCCGGAACGGGAGAGACAACCGGGCACTCTTTTTCATCTCAGATCCGTATTATCATTAAGCAGCGACGGTCAGCTGAAGCACCGATCGTCCGCCGCAAAACAGCTTGGTATAAATTGCCCTGCATTTATCAATTTTAGCAAAGAGACGTTTTGCTTCGATTTCGTTGTGGTATACTTTCCAGATGCCGCAGTATTTGCAGTTGCGGCCCTGATTTTTGATAAATTCCGCCACATCTTCAATCGGGTACCCTAAAAACAGCCCGATTTCATGGGGGAAGGATTGAGTCAGCGCAATCCGCTGCCTTAGATAATTCAGGCAGTCCGATAAGCTGCCCATGGGATAACCGTATTCGTTCAAAAAATGGATCGCCTCCGGGCGGTTCAAATCTGCCGTCAAAGCAGAGGCACGATAAACATAAATCAGTTCGCGGGCTGAATTGCTGTGCAGCAATTCCAGGTAGACGCCGCGTGGGTTCAAAATTTGGTTCCAATTAGAGAGATAGTCCAGTACCAACTCTTTTTCTTCGCCGGTATAACTGAAAAGACTCGCCGTTTTCAGCCCGGCCAATGTGGATGCACAATATTCTACTAAATAACGTTCCAGCATGATCCGATCATACCCTTCGTGAACAGGATTCGGCGCTCGGGAACTTTCGGTCAGCAACAATGCTCGGCCAGAATGCTTTTCAGTGCGCAGGAACTGCTGCTGTGAGAACGCACGACCGCCGTTCCGGTATTTTTCGTCATCTGGAGCGCGCTATACACCATTTGATGCGATACCGTGCTGGTAAAAAGGACCAGAAGATCGGGGCAGCCAATTTGTGTTTTCAAATTTGCCGGCTGCTGCGTAAACACCTTGGCTTTGCAGTTGAACTGCTTACATATGTCTTTGTAGGTACAGACCATTCGGTCATGGCCCCCAATAATGACAACACTCATACTTTTCTTACCATCCTTTCTTTTTTGAAAACTCAATGAATAGGCTTATGTATTCCGCAAGTTAGATGCAACTAACTTGCGGTTCAAACAATAGAGTTAGCAAAGCTAACTCTATTGTCGAATCGAAATGTGACAGAGGAAACCTCGTCTTCAGAAACACCGCGGCTCACTTGTGATGATGCGCTTGCTCCTCTTCCGGGCTGCAGCAGCCGCAGTTGCCGCTGCACCCGCTGCATCCACCGGATTTGTGGGTGCGATAGGTCTGATATGCGGCAAAAGCGATTCCTCCAAAAACAATGACGGAAATAATAATTGTAGCCATAGTTTACGCAGACACCTTTCTGTTTAAACGTTTGCCCGCGGAATTTATGTCGGCCGGTTTGCGTACCAAGAGATAAATCAGTGCGGCAATCAACACAAATGCTACCGCGGTCCAGAATCCAAAGCCGCCGCCGTTAATCAGGCTGCCGGTCTGGTAGATGATCAAAGCGATAATATAGGCGAACAAAGTCTGGTAGCCAACAGCGAACCAGGTCCATTTTGCGGAACCAAGCTCGGTGCGGGCCGCGCCGATTGCAGCAAAGCAAGGAGCGCACAGCAGGTTGAATGCGAGGAAAGCATAAGCGGCCAGAGGGCTAACGGCAGCCTGCAGACTGCTCCATACTTCCGCGCCATCTTCGGCAACCTCGGCAAACCCGAACAGGATACCGAAAGTGCCAACTACGTTTTCTTTCGCGATCAAACCGGTAATGGTTGCGACAGCGAACTTCCAGTTGTCAAAACCAAGCGGTGCAAACAGCGGGGCAATGAAATTGCCGAGGGTCGCCAGCATAGAATCTTCAACGTCAACCATCTGCATATTCCAGCCGAAGGAGCTGAGGAACCAGACCAATACGGTTGCAAGCAGGATGATCGTACCGGCCTTTTTGATGAAGGCCTTGCCGCGGTCCCACATGTGGATCAGAACGCCCTTGGCGCCCGGTACGTGGTAAGCGGGAAGCTCCATAACGAACGGAGCAGGATCACCGGCAAACACTCTGGTCTTTTTCAGGATGATACCCGAAACGATGATCGCGCCGATTCCCAGGAAGTAAGCCGAAGGCCCAACCCAAGTAGAATCGGGGAACATAGCGCCCGCAATCAGGGCGATAATCGGCAGCTTTGCACTGCACGGAATAAACGTTGTGGTGATGACGGTCAGCTTGCGGTCATGGTCGTTCTCAATCGTACGGGAAGCCATGATGCCGGGAACGCCGCAGCCAGTACCGATCAGAATCGGGATAAAGGATTTGCCCGACAGGCCGAAGCGGCGGAAAATACGGTCCATAATGAACGCGATACGCGCCATGTAACCGCAATCCTCCAAAATGGCCAGGAACAGGAACATGGTCAGCATCTGGGGCAGGAAGCCGAGAACGGCGCCCACACCGGCGATGATGCCGTCCATAATCAGAGAAATCAGCCAATCGGCAGTACCGACGGATACAAGGAAGCCCTCAACGGCGGGCGGAATCACGTCGCCGAACAAGGTGTCATTGACCCAGTCAGTCATCGCGGTACCGACGGTGGAGATAGAGACATAGTACACCAACCACATAATCAGCGCAAAAATCGGCAAAGCCAAAATGCGGTTTGTGACAACACGGTCAATTTTATCCGAGGTGGTCAGGCCGGCTATCTTCTTCTTGTAGCTCTTATGAATCACCTTGGCAATATATTCATATCGTTCATTGGTAATGATCGATTCGGTATCGTCGTCCAGCTCAGCCTCACACTTGGTGATGATCGCCTCAAGACTTGCGCGGTCGGCGTCGGAAAGACCGGCCTCGGCCAGCATCTTTTCATCGCGCTCAAACAGCTTGATAGCCATCCAGCGCTGATGGCGGTTCTTCAGTGCGCCGGGCAGCTGCTGTGCGATCTGCCCAAGGGCTGCTTCCACCTTATCGCTGAAGGTGGCGGCGATTGCGCGGGGCTTCTGCTGTGCCGCGCTGAGGGCTGCAGAGATCAGCTCCTTGGTGCCTTCGGCTTTCAGGGCGGAAATTTCCACCACCGGACAGCCAAATGCTTCGCCGATCTTTTTGGAATCGATGGTATCGCCGTTCTTGCGGACAATATCCATCATGTTCAAAGCCAGAACCACCGGCAAGCCCATTTCCACCAGCTGGGTGGTCAGGTACAGGTTGCGTTCCAGGTTGGAAGCATCCACCAGGTTGACGATGACGTCCGGGTTCTCATGGATTAAGTAATTCCGGGTAACAACTTCCTCCAAAGTGTAGGGAGAAAGGGAATAAATACCCGGCAGGTCAGTGACGATAACGTCCTTATGTCCTCTGAGCTTTCCTTCCTTTTTCTCAACTGTAACTCCGGGCCAGTTACCCACATACTGTGATGATCCGGTCAACTCGTTGAACAGAGTGGTTTTACCACAGTTCGGGTTGCCCGCAAGCGCTAATTTTATAGACATGTTTCGTTCCTCCTCGTTTTCCTGCGGAAGTCTTGACTAACACCGCACTGCCTGAAAGCCCTGAATCGGGCATCCGGTCAGTTTACTTCAATCAATTCCGCGTCCGCTTTGCGCAGGCTCAGTTCGTAGTCCCGAACCTTCACTTCAATCGGATCCCCCAGCGGGGCAACTTTACGCACGAACACCTGGGCTCCTTTGGTAATGCCCATGTCCATAATCCTGCGTTTTACGGCGCCGGTTCCGTGGAGTTTTACCACGGTAACGGTATCCCCGATCTGAACCTCCTTCAACGTCTTCATCAAGCCTCAACCTCTTTCCTTATATTCATATCATGATCCGATTCGCCATGGATTTATCCAGAGCGACCCGGGTATCCTTGATATTCAGGATCATATTGCCGGCGATCTCACTGACCACCGTAACGCTTTCGCCCTCCACAAACCCTAAGGATGCAAGAAAGCGGCGAACCTCATCTTTGCCGGTAACTCTTTTAATTAAATTTTTTTCTCCGGCTTTCGCCATTGTCAGTGGCATATAGATACCTCCTAGGCAAATTGTATTTTGCCGTCTTCGGTTTTATGATGAATCGAACAAAGTTAGCGCATGCTAACCTTTTGCGTCTTTAGTTTATCATAGCTAACGAAACGTGTCAACTGCCTGCCATTGTTTTTTTAAGAAAAAAGTCAACAAATTCCGGCTTTTTGGAGCGTTGTAAAAAGTGCAGGTTTATGGTATAATAGCCGCAAACGGCTATTATACTATCAATTTATAATATACCACAACGGCGCGATGCGCCTGTGGTATAAAATAACAATTTCGAAAGGGGGAGTTTGCGTGAAAATACAGGAATCCGCGGAAAATTACCTGGAGACGATTCTGGTTCTGAAAAACCGCAGAGGAGAAGTTCGCTCCATTGATATTGCCAACGAGATGAATTTTTCCCGGCCCAGCGTGAGCCATGCGATGAAGCAGTTCCGGGAAAACGGCCTGATCACGATGGATGACAACGGATACATTGAACTGACGGAAAGCGGCCGGGAGATTGCGGAGCGAATCTACGAAAGGCATACCCTGTTATCGGAGTTGTTGATGAAACTCGGTGTACAGGAAACCGTGGCCAAAGAGGACGCCTGCCGCCTTGAGCATGCAATCAGTGCCGAGAGCTTTCAAAAGCTGCGCGAATATTGGAACCGCCATCAGGGTGCCAATGCAGAGCAGTGTCCCGACGGGGAATAAATTGCTGCCCCGGTTTATAATATGAAATAAAAAGAGAAAACTCTCCGCTTTGTCCTGCGGAGAGTTTTTTGCGTCCTGAGCTGTTCTAGTTCTCTCCCTTTCCGGGGTGTAATCGCCTGACAATCGATTAACTAAAAGTATATAACATTTATGATTATACCATTCGTTTTAGAAAAATGGCAGGCACCCAGATTCCGGTGCCTGCCATGATCGATTTTTATCACTTTGCACTTTGCAGCTTCTGCATGATCTGCCAATTGCTCAAAACCAGTTCTGCGATCGCCGGGTCGTACATGGTTCCGATGTTTTTCTCAATTTCATTCCGGCATGTCTGATCGGGCAGAGAATCCCGGTAAGCGCGCTTGCTCTTCATCGCGTCAAACGAATCGCACACCGCAATAATCCGCGCTTCCAGCGGAATCTGATCGCCGCAGAGCGCATTGGGGTAGCCTGTCCCATCATAGCGCTCATGGTGGCACCACACAATGTAGGCAATTTCTTCCGTAGAGGCAGACTGCATCAGCATGCCCGCGCCCAGCGCGGGATGCTGCTTCATGATGGCCCATTCTCTCGTCGTCAGGCTCCCGTTCTTTTGAAGAATCGCATCGGGAACGCCGATTTTACCGATGTCGTGTGCATTGGCGGCCAAATACACGCGCCTGCACTGATCGGAGGAAAGCCCCAGATGATGCGCAACAAAATAACTGGTACGGGCCACCCGAAGAGAATGGCAGACGGTGTATAGATCATGATCCCCAAGCAATTGTGTCTGACGTTTTACAATCTCGTAGTAATCCTGAGCAGGTGTTGAGAAATTCGCTTCCATGCTGAATACCTCATGATTTAAGAGTATTTCATAATCTGTCGGATCGTAAAAACATTCTTTATCAACGGTACAGAAAAGCCCCGGAAGGGGCGTTTTCTACTCGTAATTCCCGATTTTATTGTAAATACCCGCACACTGCGGCAACTGTATTTTAAATATAGATCACTTCGTGCGAAAAAAAGGTCTGTTCTTGGGGAAAAAGCGGATTCCTAAAAACGGCCCGCTCCGCCGCCGCTGCTTCCGCCGCCACCGCCGCTGAAACCGCCGCCTCCGCCAAAGCCACCGCCGCCTCCAAAGCCACCGAATCCGCCACCGCCGCCGAACCATCCGCCGTGGTTATCGTGATCGTCATGATCATCATGGTGGTGATGGTCGCGGTTATCATCCCAGGGCGGGGGAGGCGCACCGCGCCGGCTGGAACCCCACATGTTGCCTAAAAAGAACGGCCAGAACCATGAACCGCCGCCGGAATATCCTCTTCCGCCGTATCCGCCGCCATACGGGGGATACCCGCGATACCGGCGTCTGCGGGAAAAGATGGAGCTGAAAACAACAAACAGAATGATCAGCATAATGATGGAACTGAACATCTTCGAAATGCCGCCGGAGCGATGGCCTTCGTACTCATTGACTCCGCCGCCGCCCTGATATTCTGCTTTGGGGTCCGGCAGCGCCCCGGCGGTGCTGGAGATGGAAACGCCGTAATTGCTTTCATACCAATTTACCAGCGCGGTAAACATTTTCTGCACACCCGCGTCGTAATCCTTGGCGGCAAAATCCGGCTCCAGGTATTCGTTGAGCATCTGCTTGAGCTCGCCTGCAGAGAGCTCATCCTCGATCCCGTAGCCGGGGATCACGCGGTAATTGTCGTCGCCAATGGCCAGCAGCAGCAAAATGCCGTTGTTTTTCTCTTTCGAGCCGATCTTCCACTGATTAAACATGGCATAGCCGTAATCGGAAATATCCGCGTTGTCCAGAAAATCCACTGTCGTCACGACGATCTGCCCGCCAGTTTTTTCGTACAGATTGATATTGGCGGACATGATGCCGTTCTTGGTTTCATCGCTGAGTACACCGGCAAAATCATTGACGTAAAACTGATCGGTCGGCTCCGGTATGTTCACTTCTGCCGAAGCAGGCAGAGCGAACAGAACAGACAGAAGCACGGTTAAAACCAAAAGCACACTGACGCGCTTTTTCATTTGTCTCCCCCTGTCATGGTATACAGCTCGAGAGGTTTCACCCCAACAGCGAATGCCATCGCACCCCCGGGGGTTGACCTCAGCACCTTATCATTAAAATTCTGCGCCAGACCATTATAGCCGCTATAGCTGATGGATGCATTGCGGGATTTAAAATCCGCTAACAGGCGGGTACGGTACTCCATATCCTTCTGCGACAGATACTGTCCCTCCAGCGCGTCGTACACAGACTGGAACGCAGAATCCAGACTCAGATTGGCCTGGTATTTGGCTGACGGCGTCTGGGCTCCCGCCAACGCATCCGCTGCCTGCCGCAGCGCCGTAATCCGCGCGTCATTGGCGTCCAGATACCGCCCGGCTACCGTAATCAGGTTTCCCGAAAGAGAGACTCTTGATTCCAGGTAATGTGAAATTCCCAGTCCGTCGCCGCGCGTTCCCTGCGTAAAGGTCTGCTCCGCCTGCTGACGCAGTCCCGACACCGACCTAACCGAGCCAAAGAGGACCGACAGCACAACAACAGCAATCAAAATAACCCATGCGGTTCGCCGGTTTTTAAGCCACTCCATGGTTTCCTCCTGTTCAGAGTTTGTTTATCCATTCATACATGCCGAATATTTTGAAGAAAAGCAGACCGAGACAAGGCAGATTGCAGAAATATCCAAAGAGCACACGCACTGGATATATTCTAAGAATTTTAACGCAGCCACAGCCTGTTTTTATCAAAACAGAAAATTGCCTTGCGTTTACAAACCGCCTATCAGTCTCTCAGTTCCAGCAGCTTCTGCTTGAGTTCTCCCTCAATGCGGCCCAGCTCAACCTCAGCGGCACGGCGCTTCTGCGCACCGTCCGACTGAATGCGGCGCACTTCCTCCAGTGTGGAGATCAGCGCCTGGTTCGTCTGCTGCAGCGTTTCAATATCTACAATGCCACGCTCAGATTCCTTCGCGGTCTCAATCGTGCCCATTTTGAGCATCTCGGCATTTTTCCGGAGCATCTGGTTCGTCATGTCGGTCACACTGCGCTGTGCCTCCAGCGCCTGCTGAGAGTGCGCAAGACCGAGCGCCAGCACCATCTGGCTTTTCCACAGCGGAATCGTGTTCACGAGCGACGACTGGATTTTTTCGGCCATCAGGCTGTCATTGTTCTGGATCAGGCGCACCTGCGGGCCCATCTGAATTGAAATCATGCGGGTCAGCTCCAGATCATGCAGCTTCTTTTCAAAGCGGTTACACTGGTTCGCCAGATCGTTTGCGGCCTGTGCGTCCTCGGGCAGCCCGGTAAGCTGTGCTTTTTCGCGCGCCAGACGCAGCTCGTTCTGCTTCGCGCTCTCGAGGCGCTCCTTACCGGCCAGAATATACATCGAAACCTCTTTAAAATAATTGAGGTTCTGCTCATACATTTTATCCAGCATCGCAATATCTTTCATGAGCTGGATCTGGTGGTTTTCCAGCGTGGTGGTGATCTTATCCACGTTGAGCTCCACCTTGTCGTACTTTGTTTTCAGCGCGGAAATCTGATTGTTCGTCTTTTTCAAAAAGCCAAACAGACCTTTTTTCTCTTCTGGCTTGATATCCAGACCTTTCAGCTCCGTCACCAGATCGGTGAGCATACCGCCAACCTCGCCCATGTCTTTGGTACGGACATTGGCAAGAGCGGAACCCGAAAAATCGGCGATTTTCTTTTGTGCGCCGGCGCCGAACTGAAGAACCTGATTGGTATCTGTCAGATCGATCTTCTGCGCGAAAGCGCTTACCAGCTTCTGCTCCTCGGGCGTCAGCTGGCTTTTATCCAGCGTTGTGGAGGCGGCCGTCTGTTCCTCCTGCTGATCCTCCTGTACGGTAACTTCGGCCGGCTCCAGTGTCAAATCGGGGACAAACTCCTGATGCTCCATGTTTTAAACACCCTTTCCTTCGATTCATTTGCTGTCCTTGTCAAATTGGTCCTTCGTCAATCCCTCGCGGGCCATCATATTCTCTAAAACGGTAATATCTGTGGAAATATCGAGCGCCTCATCGGCAAACAGGTGGTCGAGCTGCTTTTCGAACGCCTCTTCGATGCTTGAGAGGATCCCCTCCACACCGCGCATGGCGGATTCAATATTTTCCCCGGAAATGTCCTGCGAAGCCATCCGCTCATAGCTTTCGAGCAGCTTGACGGTGGTGGGCAGATAATAGTTGAAAAACAGGCGAAGCTTTGTCGCTTTGCTTGTATTCTTCTCCAAATATGCAAAAATCTTTCCGCAGATGCCGCAGATACGCACAATGTGCGCGCTGACACCGGGGTCGGCGATTTCTTCATCGAGCGCCCGCAGACGTTTGAGCTGCTCCCGTCCGTCGTTGATCAAAGCGTCCGCGCCGGCGTCGCCCGTATTTGCGGGGCGCTCCTCCTCCGGCACCAGAATCGTTTTCGCCGGGAAGACGCGGCTCATCACAACGTAAACCGCTGCGGAAATGACCGCGGCCAGCACAAAATGCCACGCCTGATAAAACGGAAGAATCAGCGCCCCCAAAAGCCACGGCACTGCCGCCGCATATACCGGAATTGCTGATTTTCGAGTCACTTCACGCATAAATTCCTCCCTTTCTCCCAATCAGGTTAATGTGTTTTCATTGTAATGCTTTTGCATTTGCCTGTCAAGAAAATCAAGGGTTGGGCCTTGATTCACCCCTTAGGGTAAGCGGCGGAAAAACCACTTTAATTCGTCTATTCGAATAAAGAAGCCTTTTTTCTTTGCGGCTATCCCGCAGGGATTCTGCTGGCGCAGGGCATGCCCCTCAGGCCGGGGCGGGCCCTGCCTTTCTTGACGAAAAGAAAGGAAGCAAAGATTCGCCAAGGCTCCGCCTTTGGAATCCGTTTTGGGGAACAGTTCCAAAAACATCACCGAAAGCCACCGAAAAGGCGCTCCAATGAAAGCGCCCACTCGCCTAGCCAGTGCGAAAAGGAAGTTTTCTGCTTTCGTTCGGCGGCGGTCTCTTTCAGAGCGCTCTCGAAAGCTCGCAGAAGGGCCGCCTGACGATAGCTTTGATTCATTTAAAACCAGATCCAGCAAAAATGCGGCAAAGCCGCACCTAAAAACTGCGAGCCAACGAGAGCGCTCTGAAAATGCCCGCCGACAGACGGGACAGCTAGACTTATTTCTCGATGAATCCCGGAGAGTGGGCATTTTCATTGGAGCGCCTTTTCAGTAGCTTTTGTTGGCGCAGTCAGGGCTTGTTCCCCAAACGGATTCCAAAGGTGTCCTTTGGCGAGCATTTGCTTACTTTCGCCTTGTAGCGAAAGGTAGTGCCCGGCAAGCCCTGCGCTAGCAGAAATTCCATGTAAGGCACCCCACAGAAAAACTCGTTCTTTCATACCAGGATAAAAGAAGGGAAAAGTCTGCCGTGACTTATGTACAGGCTCAGCCTGCAAAAAAGCCCCTTCCGGGAAGTTCCCGGAAGGGGCTTTTCATTTAGAAATGTAATTACAGAGATTTGAGCACGTCGGCAAAAGCCTGAATCGCGGTAGCAGCCTGACCGAAGTCGCGCATCTGCTGATCGATGCCCAGCTTGATGTGCATTACGCCGGCCTCGTCCAGAGCCTTCTTCAGAGAGGGATACTCCATCTCCTCCGGATCACAGAACTGCTGCATGAACAGGATCAGACCCTGTGCGCCGTTCTCTTTCACCATGTTGGCAACGAACTCGCCGCGGCGGTTTTCAGAGGAATGCTCATCATAGAGCAGAACGTCGTGGTCAAGGCTTGCAAACTGCAGAGCCAGAGCCATCATCGGGTCTGCCTGATCCTCCGGAGCATCGGCGCGGAAGGAACGGCTCTCCTGAGCAACGTCATCCGCAGCGATCGCAACGTTGTTGTCCTCAAAAATCTTGAGGAGGGTCGGGTTATCACAGATGATACCGCTGGTGACAATCTTCACGCCCTTCCAGTCACAGGCAGGCAGCTTCTTGAGCTCTTCGTTGAGCGCTTCAAGCTTCTCGGTGTACTCATCCTTGAGCATGAACCAAGAGGCCTTCAGCACCGCGCTGCGCTTTGTGGGGGTGATCACGTCGCAGTGCTCGCTTGCAAGCTTTACAAACTCGCGGCGGGCAGCACGGCTCTTGTTGTATACCTTAATCGCATTCTGAATCGCTTCGTCCGTAATCGGAGCGCCGCTGATTTCTTCCAGCGCTTTTCTGATGTTGTTGTACTGATCCACACAGAATTTCAGGCCGTAAGCGGGCTTACGGTTCTGGGGATGTGCCAGGAAGATGGTAGGCATCTTCTCGTACTTGGCCATCGCCACGCGGATGTTCTGGCTCATCGGACGCAGGGTATCGCAAATGGTGGGGGTGATCACGCCGTCAAGCTGATCGAGCGTACCATCCAGCAGCATTTCAAGGCCCAGCTGCGCGATGGTGCAGTAGAACGTTGCGCAGTATTCCTTCGCCATAGAGATGGTCTTGTCGTTGCTGCCCCAGATGCCCATGGGAACCATGCCCGCGGCATAAACGAGCTCTTCGGGCGCATAGTAGGGCAGAAGGCCGATCACTTTTTTGCCCTGTGCTTTAAAATCTGCCAGCTGCTTTCCGGGATGCGCAGCAACACTGGCCAGCTCACTGATAATCGATTCGATACTCATGTTCGTTAGCCCTCCTTCGCAGCTTTGGTTGCTTCCATCGCTTCAACAAGGCCCTGTACGCGTGTTTCGTACTGAGCGGCGTTGAAGTTGCGGGGATCCGCCTGGTCGCCGTCGAACGCGGCGCAGGGAATGCCCAAATCGGCGGTGAAGCGGCGCTGCATTTCGGGCATATAGCCGGACCACGGCTTGCAGCTGCGGTTGTAATGAACCAGAACGCCGTCTACCTTATTGTCGCGGCAGAGGCCCTCACGCCATTCAACACCCTGTTCCAGGCAAACGCTGTTCGGGGCTTTGCAGTATGCACGACACAGATCATCCAGTCCATCGTATACGAAACCAAACGCAGGTGCGTATACAACAGCGGTTACGTTCAGGCCGCTGCCCTTCAGGGGCTTAAACAGCGCCTTCAGATCGGGCCAGCAGGGAATACCCTCGAACATAATGCGGTATTTCTCTTCAAACGGCAGGGTAGAGGTGCCGTTCTTCACATGCTCCTCGAGCTCGGTTGCCAGCAGCTCAAACGCTTCGGCAGTAGATTCCTTGCCGCGAGCGGTAACAACGTCCGCCATGTGGTTGAACAGATCAAAACCAGACATCGGGGAGGGCTCGTACTGGCAATAGTCACAGACCTTCAGCCATGCCTTCGCAGTGCGGTTTGCGTTCGCACATACCTGCTCAAACTTCTTTTCATCAAACTTATTGCCAGAGATCTTTTCCAGCTGCTTGATTGCGTCCTCGAACTGGGCGCGAATGTATGCCACCTGGCTCTCGTCCACGTGAGTGGTGTTGTTGTAGGGAACGTCGATCATAATGAGCGGAATGTTGTGCATACGAGCAATGTTCTCGTACCATTTCGTCATGCAGTTACAGATGTTGTTGCAGCACAGAACAAAGTCAGGCTGCGGCATCTGACGGGACACGTTGGTTGTTTCCACGCCGGAAGCATAGGCCAGGCTGATACGGGCATAACCACAGATATCAGCGTCAAAGCCAAGATTTTCGGCTTCCACGCACAGGCGTTCGCCATCGTGCTGAGCAGCGATACCGGCGGCCTGATTCTCGGGATATACAACGGCCAGATCGAGGGCCTCTGCGATCTCACAGGGGAATTTGGAAGAAGACCAGCCCACCGGGCGGCCAGCTTTCTTTGCTTCCCATGCGCCGGCATAAACATCGGAAACGACCTTGCGCAGGGCGGTAACGCCGGGGCTGGCCGGTTTTGCAGGTTTCTTGGCAGGCGCTGCGGCGGCTGCGGGAGCAGCTTGCTCAGCGGGTGCTGTTTTTTCAATTTCTGCCATAGTTCACTCGCTCCTTCAATTAAAATTAAGAAAAGGTTTCAAATGTGCGGGAAAGCTTCCCACACCGTTCAAAACTCACCAAATACTCAGCGTTCAATCTTTCTTTCGGGTCGCCTTCTGGTACGCAAACAGCGCAGCGCCAAGCGCACCGCCATACTGAGCCAGGGGAGAGGTATACACCTTGTGGCCCAGCTCCTCTTCCATGGCGGCAACGACGCCCTTGTTCTGCGCGACGCCGCCGGTCATAACGACCTGATCACGCACGCCAACACGGCGTGCCAGTCCGGTGATTTTGGCGGCAATGGAATGATGAATTCCGTTGATGATGTCGTGCATATCGCTGCCCTGTGCCAGCTGGCTGATCACTTCGCTCTCGGCGAAAACCGTACAGGTAGAGCTGATCGCTACCCGCTTGGTGGACTTTGCACCCAGATCGCCCAGTTCAGCGACATTGACTTCCAGCACGCGGGCCATTACATCGAGAAACCGCCCTGTGCCGGCGGCACACTTGTCGTTCATCTGGAAATTGACCATAACGCCATTGTCAATCTGGAGCACTTTCATGTCCTGTCCACCAATATCAATGACAGTGTGGACCTCCGGAAACAGGTAGTATGCGCCTTTTGCATGACAGCTCAGCTCGCTCATCTGGTCATCCACGATGTCAAGCGAATTACGCCCATAGCCGGTGCCAAGAATAAAGCTCATGTCCTCTTTTTTCATTCCGCAGTTATCCAGCACCTCTTTGATCGCGCGTTCGGGGCCGCTGGTACCGGCACCCACTGAAACCAGAGATTTACTGACGATTTCCTGCCCGTCCTTCACAATCACACATTTAGACGTGGTGGAACCAACGTCAATGCCTAACGTATACTTTGCTTCCATAGTAACCTTCCTACCAATTGACTTTTTTGAACCGGGAATCGGCGCTCCAAACCAAATCGGCCTGAAACCGCCAAACATTCAAAAACTCTGCGCCGCCGGCGGAGCCCCAAACAAGGCTCCGCTGCAGTGCAAAGAATGAAATGGAATATAATTACTCTTTCGGAACTTTGATGAATACCTGGCCGGGATCGATCTCTTCGCGGATCGCCTTGATGACTTCCGGAGAGGGAGGAGCCAGCAGCTCTGCTCTGGAAGTATCGATCTCAAAACCGGTGTTCTCTACGATCTCTTCAATGGAAGAGGACTCGTAGTAGCCTGCCAGATACATTCTCTTGGTGGTTTCGTCAAACTTCATGACGCCCTTGTCGGTAACAACCATCAGCGGGCCGCGGTTCTGGGGCAGGCCTGCCTTCTTGCGTCCGTCGAGGCCGCCTTCCATCCAGCCGGGGCTGGTAATGTAATCGATCTTCTCAGTGAAGCGGCGCTTTTCGTGCTGCATCATGAGAACAGTATCGACATACGTTGCGATACCGTTCGCTCCGCCGGAGCCGGAGAAACGGGTATCCGGGTGATTGTAATCGCCCATGGAGGTGGAGTTGACATTGCCGTAGGGGTCAATTTCAGCGCCGCCGATGAAGGCGATCATTCTATCTCTGTCTTTCAGCCACTCGTTCGCCTGGAAGCCAATGTAACGAACCGGAGGCCACTGCACCGCGCAGTGTGCCATGAAGCGGCAGTCACCGACCGAGGTAGGAACCTGAATGGGATCGCAGTCGATCAGGCCGCTCTCAACGATGAGTGTGCAGCCGGGGGAAAATATCTTCTTGGCAACAGTTGCGCCGATGAGAGGAAGACCTGTCCCAACAATCGCGATATGATCGTTGGTGATCGCGCGGGCAATCGTAATTGCCTGCATTTCTTTGTTGGTGTAATTCGTATAGTTTGCCATTACTTCTTCTCCTCCTTTGCCTGTGCCGTCATATCAACATGGTAGCCGAGACCCGGAACGACCTTGAGGTTAGCCAGCCTTGCGCCGCCTACCTTGTTGAGGTAATCCGCGTGTGTCGGGGTGGAGAATACCCACTCCTGGCAGAAAGCGTCGAATGCTTCCTGTGTTTTGGAGGCAACATCGTATTCTTTATAATATTTGGAATCGTAGTCATAGTAGTCGTAGCACTGGGACGGATGCGCTCCGTTCGGTGCATGAACAATAGCATCCACACAGAAGCCGGGGATGGTGTTCGCGTTGGGATCGCGGCGGATGTATTCATCGGAAACCAGCTCTTCGCAGGTAACAATGACCTTCTTCGCGGCGCCCGCAATATCGGTATCCTGGAACTCGTCGCCCAAAATGCGGCAGGTTCCGTCGGGGGAAGCCATCTGCACATGAATGACGGCAACGTCAATCTCCGGAACAGGCAGGAGCAGCAGCTTCTCTTCGGGCTTCATGGGATTCTGCTCAATGACGAACTTTTCATCGGGCAGCTTGTCGATGGTCTTTCTGATCTCCTTGGAGATGCCCCACTTATCAGCAAGGCCGGTACCCATCATCAAGCGGCTGGGAACATAGGGGAACCCCAGAGCAGCGGCATGGAACATCAGCATAACAGCGTCCTGCGAGTAATCCTCAAAAAGGATATCGCCGTTCTCAATCGCTGCGCGGAACCGTCTTGACACGTTGGTGTAGCCGGAGTTAGCGGTGTAGCAGTTAACGTACGCCTTCACGCGGCCGCAGCCGATGAGCAGATCCGCGTCACCGCCATTGGCACCCGCATTCAAAATAAAGTCCTTTTTCCCTTGTCTGAGGATTTCATGGATAGCGGCAAAGGGTTTTCTGTTGGTGGTGAAGCCACCGAACGCGATACTGTCACCGTCGTTTACGAATTTGGCTACTGCTTCAGATAGCGTATACACTTTTCCCACGGTAAAACCTCCAATATAAGTATGATGGATGGAATCGGCTGGCAGAACCGGTCGGCTCCATCTGAAAAAAAGCAATTTTCAGCGCAACAGCGCGCGCAGATTCGCATCGGGCCGGGGAAAGCCCGCGCGGCGGCGCGGAAGCCTCCAGATGCAAAAATCCTTGCGCGCTGCCGCACTGAGAGCCTAAAATAAATCAGGCGTTGCTTTTTTCTTCCTTAGCTTTTCTTACCTGCTCTGTGAACAGCGGCAGGATCTTCATCACGTCACCCACAACGCCGTAGTCCGCCACCTCAAAGATGGGAGCGCTGGGATCTTTGTTGATCGCGATGATCACATCGGACTCTTCCATGCCAGCCAAGTGCTGGATGGCGCCGGAAATGCCGCAGGCAATATACAGGTTCGGGCGAACCGTTTTACCGGTCTGGCCAACCTGGCGGTCTTTCTCAACCCAGCCTGCGTCAACCGCAGTACGGGAGGAGGAAACTGTGCCGCCCAGAACTTCTGCCAGATCTTCGAGGAGCTTGAAATTCTCGGGGCAGCCCATGCCGCGTCCGCCGGAAACCAGAACATTGGCTTCCTGAATATCCATCTTCTCGCTGACCTTCTTGATCACTTCAACAACTTCCACGTTGACATGCTCGGCCAGATCCGGAACGGAGAAGGTATCTACCACCGGGTGAGCGTTGTCCACGGGAGTCAGGCGCTGCATAACGCCGGGGCGAACGGTCGCCATCTGGGGACGGAAGTCCGCGCAGGCGATGGTTGCCATGATGTTGCCGCCGAATGCGGGACGGGTCATCAGCAGGTTGCCGGTACCCTCTTCGATTTCCAGCGAGGTGCAGTCGGCGGTCAGGCCGGTGTGTACTCTGGCGGAAATACGGGGAGCCAGGTCACGGCCGATGGCAGTTGCGCCATACAGAACGATCTCAGGCTGATATTTTTTCACGATTTCGGTAATAACATGCGCATAAGGCTCGGTGGTATAAGTTTCCAGAATCGGATCCTCCGCGATGACAACGCGGTCCGCGCCATAACGGCCCAGCTGCTCCGGCAGATGGCCGATTTTGTTACCCAGAACAACGGCGGTAACTTCTGTGTTCAGATCTTTGGCCAAAGCTTTGCTTTTGCCGATCAGCTCCAGCGCAACGTTGGACAGTTTTCCGTCCACCTGCTGGGCAAATACGAATATTCCCTTATATGCTTCGTTACTCATAATTCCTCACCACTTTCCTACTACAGAATGAATTTTTCACGCAGACGGTCGGTCAGCCAGTTCGCTGACTCTTCGGGCTCCATCGTTACAACAGTGCCCTGTCCTTTAACTGCCTTGGTAAAGGACTTCTTCACGCGGGTGGGGGAGCCCTTCAGGCCGATGTTGCTGTCGTCAACATCGAGGTCGGCTCTGTGCCACTCGGTGATTTCTTTCTGGAAGGCGTCGAAAATGCCGCCGGGAGTCATATAGCGGGGTTCATTCATTTCGGCCAAAGCGGTAATCAGGCAGGGGGTTTTGACGCGAATGATGTGATAGCGGTCTTCATACTGGCGCTTTACCTTGAGGGTATCGCCTTCCACCCACAGCTCTTCCGCATAGCTGACATTGGGCAGGCCGAGGTGCTCGGCGATCTGCGGGCCAACCTGTGCGGTATCGCCGTCGATGGCCTGGCGGCCGGTGATGATGAGATCATAATCCAGCTTCGCAATAGCGGAAGCCAGAGTGGAGGAAGTAGCCCAGGTGTCGGCGCCGCCGAATGCGCGGTCGGTCACGAGGATCGCTTCATCTGCGCCCATTGCCAGAGCCTCGCGCAGAGCGATGGCCGCCTGGGGCGGGCCCATGGTCAGAACGGTAACATGCGCGCCGACCTGGTCTTTCAAACGGAGGGCAGCCTCAAGGCCAGCCTTGTCGTCCGGATTGATAATGCTGGGAACGCCTTCACGAATCAGGGTTCCTGTCGCCTGGTCCAGCTTTACCTCATTGGTATCCGGAACCTGCTTGATGCTTACAACGATTTTCACTGCGTGCCCCCCCCTTATTTCAAAAGCGCGTTGGAAATAACCATGCGCTGCACTTCACTGGTGCCTTCGTAGATTTCGGTGATCTTCGCGTCGCGCATCATGCGCTCCACGGGATACTCTCTGGTGTAGCCGTAGCCGCCGAACAGCTGTACGCACTCGGTGGTAACAGACATAGCGGTTTCCGCTGCAAACAGCTTCGCCATAGCGGCCTCGGTAGAGAATTTCGCGCCGGCCTGCTTGAGCATCGCTGCACGGTAAACGAGCAGCTTCGCAGCATCGATCTTCGTCTTCATGTCCGCAAGGCGGAACTGTGTGTTCTGGAACGCAGCAATGGAACGGCCGAACTGCTTTCTCTCTTTTACGTACTTGACGGTCTCATCCAGAGCACCCTCGGCAAGGCCCAGCGCCTGCGCGGCAATACCGATACGGCCGCCGTCCAGCGTGGTCATGGCAACGGTAAAGCCCTTGCCCTCCTGGCCCAGCAGGTTCTCTTTGGGAACGATGCAGTTCTCAAATACCAGCTCAGTGGTAGCGGAGCCGCGGATACCCATCTTCTTCTCTTTTTTGCCGATGGAGAAGCCCGGGAATTCCTTCTCTACGATAAACGCGGAGATGCCCTTCACGCCCTTGGACTTATCGGTCATGGCGAACACAACATAAATGTCGGCTACGCCGCCGTTGGTGATGAAAATCTTGCTGCCGTTAAGAACATAGTGGTCGTCCTCCAGCACAGCCTTGGTCTGCTGGCCGGAAGCATCGGTGCCCGCGCCGGGCTCGGTCAGACCGAACGCGCCGATCTTTTTGCCGGAAGCAAGCGGTACAAGATATTTTTCCTTCTGCTCTTTGGTGCCGTACTTGTAGATCGGGTCAGCACAAAGAGAGGTATGTGCGGAAACGATAACGCCCGTTGTGCCGCAAACCTTGGAAAGCTCTTCTACGCACATGATGTAGGTCAGAACATCGCAGCCCTGGCCGCCGAGCTCTTTCGGATACGGAATGCCGAAAAAGCCGTACTTCTTCATTTTTTCAACAGTCTCTGCCGGAAAGCGCTCTTCCTCATCAATGTCGTGAGCTAAGGGCTTTACTTCCTTTTCTGCAAAGGCCGCGAACATTTCCCGAGCCATCGACTGCTCGTTGTTCAGCTCAAAATTCATATCGATCCCCCTGATTTTTAATTGTTGAAAGATTTATTTGCCAACGAACGGCGCTGGTTTGCGTTTCTCCACAAACGCTCCCATCGCTTCCCGCTGATCCTGGGTTTCAAAACAATCGCCAAAGTATTTTGCCTCCAGCTCGGCAGCCTCCCACAAACCAAGGCCAACGCTCTCGTTCATGGCGCGCTTTGCATTCTGCACAGCCACCGGGGCGTTTGCGGCGATCTTCAGCGCCAGCTCTTCCGCTTTTGCAAGCAGCTCTTCGGGCGCGTACACCGCGTTGACCAGGCCGATTGCGAGGGCCTCTTCAGCCTTCACTCTGCCGGCGGTAAATACCATTTCCTTCGCTTTGCCGGGGCCGATTGCCCTGGCAAGCTTCTGCATGCCGCCCCAACCGGGAGTGATGCCAAGGCCCACCTCGGGAAGCGCGAACACCGCTTTTTCAGACGCAAGGCGGATATCGCATGCGAGGGAAAGCTCGCAGCCGCCGCCCAGAGCAAAGCCGTTGACCGCCGCGATCACAGGGGCGGGGAACTGCTCTACCAGATGATAAATCCTGTCGCCAAGCAGGCCGAATTCTTCGCCCTGCGGCTTTGTCAGATTGCGCATTTCGCCAATGTCTGCACCGGCTACGAAAGCCTTCTCACCGGCTCCGGTGATGATCAGGCAGCGGATCCCGCTTTGCTTCGCCTGCTCCAGTGCTTGTTCCAGATCCTTCATAACCTCCAGGTTTACCGCGTTGAGCGCCTGGGGCCGGTTCATGGTCAGAATCCCGATGAGATTGTCGTGCTTTGCTTCAAATGTAACCAGGCTCATCTGTGTCCCCTCCTGACTGTTCCCTGCGGCATTCGGCAGGGCCTCTTGTTTTTGTTCTTAATATTTTGTATGGAAACGCTTTTCGAATTCCTCTTTCAAGGAATCACGGAAATCCGGGTGGGCAATCTCAATCAGGCTGCGGGCTCTGTCACGCATCGTGTGTCCGCGCAGCTCCGCGATTCCGTACTCCGTCACAACAAACTGAACGTCGTTGCGGGAGGTGGTTACCGCCGACCACTGATCGATAAACGGCACGATTTTGGAAACCTTGCCGCCCGCCGCCGTGGAGTTCATCGCCAGAATCGAACGCCCGCCGCGGCTCATGGAAGCGCCGCGGATGAAGTCGATCTGCCCGCCCACGCCGCTGATCTGCACCGGCCCGATGCTTTCGGATACCACCTGGCCCAGCAGGTCGATCTGTACGCAGGAGTTGATCGACACCAGATTGTCGTTCTTCGCGATGACCACAGGGTCATTGACATAATTGACGGGGTACATTTCCACCGCCGGATTGTTATGAACATAATCGTACAAACGCCGCGTGCCCATCAGGAAGGTTGCAACGCTCTTCCCTTTGTGCAGCGTCTTTTTGGAATTGTTGATCACGCCGGCTTCCACCAGCTCGACCACGCCGTCCGAGAACATTTCCGTATGGATACCGAGATCCTTTTTCTCTTTGAGGAACAGGAGCACTGCGTCCGGAATCGCACCGATTCCCAGCTGCAGGGTATCTCCGTCCTTGATCAGCTCAGCGCAGTGGCCGCCGATCTTCTTTTCAATCTCGGTAATTTTGGGGGCGCCAAGTTCGAGAATCGGATCGTTGCACTCCACAATGCAGTCCATCTCACTCACATGAATGAAACAGTCGCCCAGCGTGCGGGGCATATTCTCATTCACCTGCGCGATAACCAGCTTTGCCACTTCTGCGGCATGCTTTTGGTAGTCCACCGTTACGCCGTAGCTGCAGCAGCCGTGCTCGTCGGGGGTAGAAACGTGGATCAAGGCCACATCCACCGGCAGAGTGGTATCAAACAGCTCGGGTACTTTGTGGAAAAAGCAGGGCGTATAATCGCCGATGCCCGCCTCAATGGTGGCCCGGGTCGAGCCTCCTACAAAAATGGAGTTGTGGATAAAGTGCCCTTCCATCTCCGGCGCAGCGTACGGTGCTTTTGCCAGAGGTACCATGTGGGCAATTTCTACGTTCTTCAGATCGTCTTTTCGCGCAACCAGTGCATTAATCAAATGAACCGGTGCGCCCGCCGCGTTGGGTGTTACCACTCTGTCGCCGGAACGAACGCGGGCCAC
Organism: Bacillota bacterium; assembly: GCA_023401495.1. Classification (GTDB taxonomy): domain Bacteria; phylum Bacillota; class Clostridia; order Oscillospirales; family Acutalibacteraceae; genus Faecalispora. Next base: position 9,714 of record JAEXDU010000172.1, on the reverse strand, counting down.
CGCTTCCTCTGCGGTCATTTTTCGCTGCGCGTACAGATCTTTCCAATCCATATTTTAGCTCCTCATCCAAAAGATAATGCTGTGCCCGGGTAACCGGCCGCCTGATGCGGCCCGCCCCGAGCTCCCGGTGCTCCGGAAATATTCTCCGACGGCGTGAAGCGTTGCTTCCTCGCCGGGGCCCGGCCTGTTCAGCCGGGATTCAAGGAAAATCCCGGCGCACTTCCTTCATCAACTTGTAAGGGTGGATACCACACTGTTTGATTGACTGGGCGATGCGCCGGAATCCCGATTCACGATTTCCTGCCTCAGGCGGAAACCGAATTATTTTTCAACTGCCTGTGCAAATACGTTGTTGTAATCGCGGATCGCTCTGGGCAGAAGCATCTGATGGAACGCGCAGAACGAACGCGGATTCTGGTAAGCAGACTCAGCAAACGCAATCACGTACTCTCTGATCTTGGTCAGCTCGATGATCTCATCCAGGAAGCCGTGCTGAGCGCAGAACAGCGGACCGGACTTAATGCGGTATTCCTCGATCATCTCGTTCATCTTGTCGATGGTGGGCTTCAGGTCCTTGCCTTCCTTGGCGTCTTTCACCAGGCGGCGGGAATACATGGCGGCCGCAGCGGTTTCGCCGTGCATAACGTTCACTTCGCTGGCAGCGGTGCCCAGGGTAAAGGCGTTGGTATCATTGCCCTGCGGGCCGCCCATGACATAGTGGGCAGCGGCGGTGCTCTTTCTCAGAGTGATTTCAATCTGCGGCACCTTAGCGGACTGGATGGAATAAATCAGAGACTGACCAAGGCCGAGCAGCTCTGCTTTTTCCGCGTCGTTGCCGACGTCGATACCGGTGGTATCCTGGAACCAGACGATGGGCAGACGGTCTCTGCCGCACAGGGTCACAAATTCGTTCATCTTGATCAGGCCCTGGCGATACAGCTTTCCGCCGACGCCGACGCTGTTCTCTTTATACTCGGGGTAGTTCATCAGGATGCCCTGATAGTTCGCGATGACACCAACCAGCAGGCCGTTTACCTTGGCGATACCGGTGATGATCTCGGGGCCGTAGCCCTTCTTGTACTCGTCGAACTGGCTGCCGTCGAACACACGGCCAAGGATGTTCTCTACATTGTAAGGGCGCTTGGTGTTCATCGTCAGGATGCTGTACAGCTCACTGGGCTCAAAGTTGGGCTCCTGCGGGTAGTCCACACGGAAGAACTCCGAATTGTACGCCGGGATATCATCCATATACTTCTGAATCGCTTCGAGAACGCCCATTTCCTCGGTGTAAGCCTCACGGAAGAAGCCTGTCTCACCGTAGTGAATCGCAACGTTTCCGGGCGGATCGTTGACCTGCTTCTTGGTTGCCTCGATCAGTGCCTGAGCAGCCTCTTCGTCCACATAGCCCTTCGGGTTCATGCCGCCTACGATGCCGGCGCCGCCGACTGCCATGTTGGCTTTCTCATGAGCGATCAGAATAGTGGGGCTGATGCTGTGGTATCCGCCGCCGGCCGGGTTGGTGCCGTAGATGCCTACGATGACCGGAATGCCGTTCTGCTGCAGATCCGCATTGCGGAAGAAGGGGGTGCCGCCGCCACGGCGGTTTGCGTATACTTTCTCCTGCTCGTCGAGCTTAACACCACTGCAGTTCAGGATGTAAACGAGCGGGACATTCAGGCATTTTGCGGTGTCGGAACCGCGGAGCAGATTGTCCGCCTGACCTGCGACCCATGCGCCGGCCAGCTTTTTGTTATCGGAAGCGATGATCATCGCCCATTTGCCGCGGATTTTGCCCAGACCCTTGATGATGCCGGTGCTGCCGGTAGAGTTGCTCTCCGGATCATACAGGCTGTTCAGGGGCAGGAACGAACCGGGATCTACCAGAGCCTCAATACGGTCGGTAGCGGTCATCTGGCCGGACTGGTGCAGAGATTCGTCGGAACGGCCGCTTTCGCGCATTTCGGCAATCTTATCTGCGATTTCCTTTTCCACTTTGCGGAATTCTTCTTCGTTCTCCGCGTTCACCTGGGGGTTTGCCGAACCAATGATCGGCATATTTTTAAAGTACGAGGGCATTGAGTAACCGTGCTCAGCCATTGACAGGTGCCTCCTTTTTCAAATAAGAATAATTTGGACTGTAAAAGGCAGAATTTATTTGCAGTTACCGAAAAAAACAGAAAAAATCGAAAAAATACAGCGAAATAGCTGATTTGTTAATTTTTGGACAAGCCACCCATGCTTACTGTATATTCTAACACAGAAACTCCGGTTTGCCAAGCTGTATTTTCAGGAAACGCACAAATCCGCCTCTGTTTGCAACCTCATAAAACCCGCTGAAAAGCCCGCACTGGATTCTTCCGTGAACCATCCACATCTTAGAATGCATTCCACGATAAGAACCTGCGAGCCGTTACTTCAGCGCAAGCCGGATGACTCCGGCAGCAAATATAAAACTGAGGGGGGAGAATCAGCCAACAATAGCCAGCTGATCGTTGGACTGTACCGCATCGCCCTTGTTGACGGAAATGCTCTTCACAGTACCGTCGCAGGGAGCAACGATCTCGTTTTCCATCTTCATAGCCTCGAGGACGAACAGGGTATCGCCCGCTTTGACTGCCTGACCTTCGGAAACCTTCACTTGCAGGATGGTTCCGGGCATGGGGCAGTTAACGGTGGTGTCGCCAGCCGCCGCTGCTGCGGGAGCCTTCTTGGGAGCGGGAGCTGCTGCAGGGGCAGGAGCTGCTGCGGGAGCCGGAGCTGCCGCTACGGGGGCGGGAGCTGCTACGGGAGCTGCTACCGGGGCCGGAGCCGCCTGAAGCTCACCAGTGTAGATTCCTCTGGGAATCGGTTTGTAAGCGGAGGGAGCGCGCTCCACATCCACCTCATATGCTTTGCCATTGACTCTTGCCAAGTATTTCATAATCGGTCTCTCCTATCACAACATAATTCTTTTCAAACAACGGATGCTTTCTTGTGTTAATACTCTCTGATGCTGTTAAACTGCAGCTGATCCAGCGGAATCTGCAAATCCTCGCTGATTGTGGCCATAATAACCGCATAAATCTCATCTGTTCCATCGTCCACAGGCTGCGGCGCCGGTGCCACAACAGGCCTTGCTGCCAACTCTTCCACCGCAGCCTTGATCTTGGTCAGCGTTGAAAGAATAGCAATCGTCAGTATCACGGTCAGTCCTGAGAACAACAGCGGCAGTAATTGCTCAACTGGCATGCTCTAAATCCCCCCTCTTGGTTTCCCGTATTATGAAATTCATTTCATTTTTTGGAATTTTCTCAATAAATGATAGCATCAATTGAATTGTGTGTCAATAAAAAAACAAGACATTAGAGCTTTATTTTAAATAAAAATGGCAGCGGATTATTGTCATTTTTGGACAAACCCCAATAAAGTGGATAATTGGGCTGCATGCTGCTTTACCAGTACTTTGAACTCCTCTTCCTGCGCTCTGGTGGTGCGTGATTGCGGGGCGATCAGACCGATGGAAGCGACCGCCTTGCCGTTCATATCGAACACCGGCGCACCGATTCCCACTGCATCTGGAATATATTCCCCACGGGAAATTGCAACGCCTTCCTCGCGAATGCGCAGCAGGCTGTTCAAAAGCTTCTTTTCTTCTTCCGGCGTAAATCCCGGCTCATCCCGCAGATGCTCCTGAATATAGCCACGAATGAAGCTGTCCGACTGAAAGGCTAGCAGGGCGCGCCGGCTGCCGCCGTAGTGCAGGTCCACCTCGTTGCCGAAGCGCTCGATCACCTTCAGGGGATTCGGGCCCTCCACTTTTTCGAGCACCATGCCCCTATAGCCGGATATAATAATCAGGAAAACATCTTCCTTTGTGGTTTTCATCAGATCCTTCAGCACAGGCTTCGCGGAATCACTCAGCCGCAGCCGTCTCGTCGCCGCCATTCCCAGCGGAATCAGGGCAGTACCCAGCCGATAAAGATGTGTTTTGGGGTCGCGAGACACATAGTTCGCGCTGCAAAAGGTCTGCAGAATCCGGTGAACCGTGCTCGACGGCAGGCCGGACATCTGCGACAGTTCCGCAAGCGAACAGGATTTATCTGCTTTTCGCAGGTGCTCGAGAACCTCCATCGCACGTATCAAGCTTTGTACCATTTCAATACCTCCTCTTTTTATGATAATGAATCGTTTCTGGTTGGTTTTTCACGATTTCCAAATCATTTTGCTCTAAAATACGGTTATCATCATACAAGATAATTTCACAATATGCAATTGTTCTTTTACCAAGCTCACGCAAAATATTCCCCTGCGTCTAGAAAACGACAAAAATACTAAAAAAGCAAAATTCATTTTGTTAAAAAAACCAGTCAGCCGGCCCTTGTGTTTTGGTCTGGATAGTGAGATAATAGGTATGAATTGATTCCATGATTCAGAATGAATTCCTTATTGTGAAATGTTTGGCAGGTGTCTTTGATTTCAAAATCCGCAGTGCATTCTTGGTTTTGCAGCGGAGTGACCCCACCAAAAAATTTAGGAGGTTAGCACCATTATGGCAACAGAAATCGTATTGGCAGGTGCCGTTAGAACGGCAGTTGGTAAATTCGGAGGAAGCCTTGTCGGCGTACCGGCGCCCCGCCTTGGCGCATTTGTAATTGAGCAGGCTTTGAAAAGAGCCGGCATTAAAGGTTCTGACGTAGATGAAGTCCTCATGGGCTGCGTTATCCAGGCTGGCCTGGGCCAGAACGTGGTTCGCCAGGCTGCTATTTTTGCAGGTCTGCCGCAGGAGGTTCCCGCGCTGACCCTGAACCAGGTTTGCGGTTCTGGTCTGCAGAGCGTAAACGTTGCTGCTTCCCGCATCCGTGCCGGTGAAGCGGACGTCGTCATCGCCGGCGGCATGGAGAACATGTCCGCTGCTCCTTATGCGCTGCAGCAGGCTCGTTTCGGCTACCGCATGAACAACAACAAGATCGTTGATACCATGGTAAACGATGCTCTGTGGGATGCGTTCAACGACTACCACATGGGCGTAACCGCGGAAAACGTGGCAAAGAAATACGGCATTACCCGCGAGATGCAGGATGAATTTGCTGTATGGAGCCAGAATAAATGTGAAGCCGCACAGAAGGCCGGCAAGTTCGACGCCGAAATCGCTCCGCTGGAGATCCCCGGCAAAAAGGGCGCTGTAACGGTATTCTCTACCGACGAGCAGGCTCGCGCAGGTGTAACGGTTGAAGGCATCAGCGGCCTGAAGCCCGCATTTCTGAAAGACGGCACTGTTACCGCCGCGAATGCTTCCGGCATTAACGACGGCGCTGCCGCTGTAATCGTTATGAGCGCCGAAAAGGCGAAAGAACTCGGCGTAAAGCCCATCGCCAGATGGGTTGGCGGCTCCTGGGCCGGTGTAGACCCGGCGATCATGGGCATTGGACCTGCTTTCTCCACCCAGAAGCTGCTCACAAAGCTCAATATGGGCATCGACGAGATGGAAGTCATCGAAGCCAACGAAGCATTTGCCGCGCAGGCTCTGGCCGTAGGCATGGAGCTGAAGTGGGACAAAGAGAAGGTCAACCCGAACGGCGGCGCGATTGCGATCGGCCATCCCGTTGGCGCTTCCGGCTGCCGTATCCTCTGCACCCTGCTGTATGAGCTGCAGCGCCGCGGCGGCGGTAAGGGCCTTGCCACTCTGTGCGTAGGCGGCGGCATGGGCGTTTCCACCATCGTGGAAGCCTTATAATTTAAGAATCTGTAGGGAACCAAACATTTCATTCTCAAGCGGCAAACATATCTCCGCTTTCAGTTTGAAGGTTCTTTCAGCCGTCGACAGCTTGTTGCCGTTCACGGCGTAAGGTTCTTAATCAATCACTGTTCGGTCAAGCGTCCCGCGCGGAGCAATCCGCCCGGGCGCTCCCGTTTCATTTGGTTCGAATGGTTCTCCGCCGCCCGGGCGGGTTTCGCCCGGCTCCGAAGCACCTGTTATCTGCCCGAGGGAGACATACCGCTATAACGGCTGCCCGCGGGAGGAGAAATGATAGAAACAGGAGGTCATTCACATGAAAGTTGGCGTAATCGGCGCCGGAACCATGGGCTCCGGTATTGCTCAGGCTTTCGCCGTCACAGAGGGCTACGAGGTTGTTCTGTGCGACATTCAGGAAAGCTTTGCTGAAAATGGCAAAAAGAAAATTCAGGCAAATTTGGAAAAGCTCGTTTCCAAAGGAAAGATGGAAGAAGCGAAGAAGGATGCAATCCTCTCGAAAATCACCACCGGCCTGAAAGAAAAGGTTGCAGACTGCGACCTGGTTGTGGAAGCTGCGATTGAAAATATGCAGGCCAAGCGCGAGCTGTTCCTGGCTCTGCAGGGCATCTGCAAAAAGGAGACCATCTTCTCCACCAATACATCCTCTCTGTCCGTAACAGAGCTGTCCTCCAAGCTGGACCGCCCCGTGATCGGCATGCACTTCTTCAACCCGGCCCCTGTCATGAAGCTGATTGAAATCGTAGTCGGCCTGAACACTCCGCAGGATCTGGTTGACCGCATTTCTGAAATTGCCAAGGAGATTGGCAAGACTCCGGTTATCGCGAAGGATGCCGCAGGCTTTATTGTAAACCGCATCCTGGTTCCGATGATCAACGAAGCAATTGGTATTTACGCAGACGGCACCGCCTCTGCCGAAGATATTGACACCGCGATGCAGCTGGGCGCAAACCACCCCATGGGCCCGCTGGCTCTGGGCGATTTGATCGGCCTGGACATTTGCCTTGCGATTATGGAGGTTCTCCAGTCCGAGACGGGCGACACCAAATACCGCCCGCATCCCTTGCTGCGTAAAATGGTTCGCGGCGGCGTGCTGGGAAGAAAAACCGGCAAAGGCTTCTATACCTATTAATTTGATTTCACCATGCTAACTGAAGAAAACCCAGGCATTTCCATTCTCCGTTGGAAGTGCCTGGGTTTTCTAATTGTGTGGCGAACTCCCTCTGATATTCTATATTATAATGAAAAGGGAATAGCAGGCAGGCTAAGCCTGCAGACAGATCGCGGGGCAGCGCAGAGAAAAGCTTTCGCTTCGCGCTCCATTCGTCACGCGTGTGCTGGCTGTTTCCACACGGAAGCAGCCTTCTATCATAAATCATTATAATCTATCTTTACGAACTCTCCGTGTGACTTCTGCTGGCAAACTGCGCCAGCATGCGCGTCGCGGAAAATCCCACAGAAAAAACAATTCTCTCGCGCGCGAACGAAAGGCTCCTGCTTTAGCAAAAACACTTCTTACAAAAGTAAATACAAATAATATAGCATAAGCGCCGCCCGATCAGGACAGCGCTTTTCTTCGTTATTGATCCATAAATACCAGAAGACCGTTAATGAACTTTTTAATGTTGATCTTTCCGCCGGAGGAACGCTTGCCGCGGATGAAATCCATCTCCGTCTTGATGCCTTCAAACGAGAACAGGGTGCTGGAATACCGCGTAAAGGTGTCGTTCATAAAATCCTCAATGCCCAGATTGGCCAGATTCGACATACCCTTTGCAATCGCACGGCGGATTCGCTGCTCCATGCTCTTAGGATTATCACTCAAGATTTCACACAGCTTGCCGATGTTCTCTTCGGCCATACTGGTTTTCTCATGATCATACAGATACTGGCAAACGGTGATGATGTCTTTGGAGCCCTTTTCACCAGACATGCCAAGCTGATTGAGAATATACTGCAGCCTGCGCACGGGGGTATCCTTATCGTCCTTTTCCGCGGTTGGTGTGGCGCCCATATCCACCTGAAACATTTTGCGGATGTTTGACAGCGTCTGTTCCATCTGAATCTGCCGGGTAATATTCTCAATCACCCGCTTGATCTCGATCACATTGATCGGCTTGCTGATAAAAAAATCTACTCCTGCGTTGTAGGCTTTCATGATCAGCTCTTTGTTCGAAACCTGCGAGATCATGATGCACTTGGCGGTACTGCCCATTTCGCGCAGAGCCGATACCACCTGGATTCCATCCACATTGGGCATCAGGAAATCCACCAGCACCACATCGGGATTCAACGCCATAATCTCTGCCGGGTTGGGGGCCTTGCCCTCCGAATCGCCGCACACGCTGCCCAGGTTATGGCTTTCAATAATATCTTCCAGGTTGTTGATCACCGACAAATCGTCTTCTACAATATAAAAATTCATACAATTTCTTCCTCCAGCATTTCCGCGGGGATCATTACACGGAATTCCGTTCCAACCCCAAGCTCTGATTTCACTTCTATGGAACCGTGGAATTTTTCCTCTACCGTCATCTGTACCCCTGACAGACCTACCCCCCGGTAGATATTCCCCGTTTCTTCATCAAACTTTGTGGAAAATCCCATCTGAAAGATCCTGTCCATATCTTTCTTCGGAATTCCGGGCCCATTATCGGTTACTGTAAACCAAAACTGATCGCCCTGCTTCTCTACAGAAACAAGAATCCAGCCCTTTTGCCCTTTTTTCTCAATCGCTTCGATGCCGTTATTCACCAGGTTCATCAAAACCAACATCAGTGCATAGTGATCGCAGGTGACAAACTCATCCTTCACCTGAAAATCCAGCTGAATATCGAGTCTGCGGGCCTCCAGCAGGCGATAAGTGGATTCCTTTAATATTTGCAGCAGGTCGCGAATCCCCATCTCTTCTTCGCTGTACTGCTCGTCAATCTCTTTTTGTATTCCCTGCATGATGCGGATATAATCCTTTTTGATCTCGTGGACATCGCGGGCGATCGAAAGCGCCGTTTTCTTCAGCTCCGGCTGTAAATCCATTCCCGACAGCTTCTCATACAGGCGATAGGCATTGCTCATCGCCGACTCGATTTCATCGGTATTTTTCTCCATGAAGTACACTTCATTTTTCAGCCGCGTCGTCATCAGGTACAAGCGCTGATAGCGGTTTTCGTGCTCCATTTTCTTCATAAGAGCACGATAATTCTGCTCACCAAGCAGAATAGAACCCGCAATAATCGTACGAACTACCGCAATTCCAAATAGATAAAAATACACCTGCGTATCAAGGCTGTTGTACCGCATGCTTGTACGCAGCCCAACTTCAAAAATATTGGCGCAGAAATCGCTGAGCACCATCCCAACGATCATCCGCTGAAACGGAATCGTATGCTTGTTTTTAATAAAAACCGAAAACAGCAATCCATAGGCCACATAAAACAGACCGCCGATCAGCGCAACCGTCACATTGTCCTGCAGCTGCGCAATCCCCGAGCTGATCAGGAACAGACGCACCACAAACACCATCGCGCCGGTCACACAGCCAATCGCCGCGGAATTCTGATCCTTGGCAATGGTCATGAGTAAAACAGGAAACAAGATGACAGCCGCTGAAATACGAAAGTTATCCGTAAAGAAATTAAAATACAACTGAGAGGAAAAAGTCACGATAACCGCAATCAGCAATGCGTGCTTCCAGTGTTTTAAATCATTCATTTCCTCTCCCCTTACCGCAATAATATGTCTCCCTCTCTTTGCCTATATTCCGCCCAGCCCGGCCGGTACCACACACCTGTGCAGATCCGTTTTGAGCACAGGGGAAAGCGTTTCTCCAAAAAAGATAATATCCCTCAAAAAGTCCTTCTCATTCTTTATTTCAATTATACCATAGCTTTTTGTAAAATCAACTATGTTGAAAGAGATGCTGAAAAAGCGTGACTTTTTATGTATTTTTCCGTATTTCATAAAGTAGTTTTTAACAAAAAACG
>JAEXDU010000130.1 GCA_023401495.1 Bacillota bacterium | reverse complement strand
GTGGAGCTGGTGGACGGATTCGAACCCCCGACCTGCTGATTACAAATCAGCTGCTCTACCAACTGAGCTACACCAGCATGACTCAAAATTGAGCGCTTGACTAATATATCATTTTTATCTGGTTTTGTCAATACAATTTTCGCAAAAAATGCTGGGGAACAAAGAGAGCCGTTCTTTTTCGCCGAATCGGCGTACACCCTGCAAAAGCGATACTATGACATTAGTCGGACTCTTCTTCTTTTTCTTTTTTTACGTCCAGCACACTATCCATTAAGCTTAGCAGCTCAATTTCACTGCGAAAGGCACTTTCCTTATCACCCTCCAGCCAGTGCAGGTTTCCCTGCCAGGTGGAAGCATTGCGGTACAGCACATTTACAACAAATGTTGCCTTTTCCTCTTTCATCTTGACTCTCTCCCATTTGCATTCCCAATTTTCCCGAAGCCTTTCCTACTGCAATCATATAAAATTGCACTCATTTTGTCAAATCATATTGATTATTTACACAGTTGTGCAGTGGAGGCCCCAATCAACGAGATCAGATCGGAGGAAGCCAACTCTACCTGCGTGCCGATTTTACCACCGCTGACGATGATAGTGGGCAAGTGCAAACACGATTCATCGATCACGGTTCGAAACTGCTTTTTCATGCCGATCGGTGAGCACCCACCGCGGATATAACCCGTGATCTGGTTGATTTCGCTGACATGGATCATCTCCACCGATTTTTCAGAGACCGACTGCGCCGCCGCTTTCAAGTCCAGCTCCTGTTCCACCGGAATGACAAACACATAAAAATTCTTGCTGGCGCCGCGCGTCACAAGCGTTTTAAACACCTGCTCCACCGGCTGATTCAGCTTATGCGCCACAGAAACGCCGTCGATCAGGCCATCCTCGTGAGAATAAAAATAAAACTGATACGAAATTTTTTCCTTATCCAGAATCCGCATCACATTCGTTTTATGTTCCTTTGCCACCTGAATTACTTCCTTTCCAAAACACGGTATCGCACAATCCATTTAACCGCTGAAACTCAAACCCGCGATTTGACTGCCGAACCAGATACACTCGGGCATCTACGCGCGAAAGCGGACAGCCGCGTTGCAACGGCTGCCCGCACTGCGAAAGGCAGGATTACTCTACGATTTTCCACTTAATGCCCTGGGGGGTATCCTCCAGAACCACATGGCGGGCTTTCAGCTCATCGCGAATCCGGTCGGCGGTAGCCCAATCCTTGTTTTTGCGCGCATCGGTGCGCTGCTGAATCAACGCCTCGATCTCCTCATCCAGCGACTGATCCTTTCGCTGGTACAGCAGGCCCAGCACGTCTGCCAGCTCCCCGTACAGCTTGAGAGCCGCATTGTACAGTTCCTTGCTCTTTTCGCCGGGGATCAGGTTGGTATTGATCTCGCGGGCCAGATCAAACAGCACCGAGATCGCATCGGCCGTGTTCAGGTCGTCGTCCATCGCGGCGATGAAGCGCTGGCGGAACGAATCGAGCGCATCGATCTGCTCCTGCTCGCCGTCCTTCAGGCCCTCAGGCGCATTGTCCCGTGCGAACGTCAGATTGTCGCGGCAGTTATAAAGACGATCCAGAGCGGATTTGCACTGCTCGATGATCTCAATACTGTAATTGATGGGGCTGCGATACTGCGATGAAACCATCAAGAAGCGGATCGGCTCATAGCCGTACACGTTCGCGACCTCACGCACGGTGAAGAAGTTGTTCAGCGATTTGCTCATCTTATGGTTGTCGACATTGATATAGCCGTTGTGCATCCAGTAATGGGCAAAGGGAACGCCGTTACAGCACTCGCTCTGCGCGATCTCGTTTTCGTGGTGGGGGAAGATCAAATCCTGACCGCCACAGTGAATATCGATCGTGTCGCCCAAAAAGTGGCGTGCCATCGCGGAGCACTCAATGTGCCAGCCGGGACGGCCCTTGCCCCACGGGGAATCCCAGCTCGGCTCGCCGGGCTTGGCGGACTTCCACACGGCAAAGTCCATCGCGTCCTCTTTCACCTCATCCACGCTGATGCGCGCGCCGGCCTGCAGATCGTCCAGCGGCTGGTGCGACAGCTTCCCGTATTCATCAAATTTCTTGGTGCGGAAATACACGTCGCCGTTGGGGGCGGCATAGGCGTAGCCCTTTTCCACCAAAGACTGGATGATCTGCAGGATATCCTCCATACTTTCGGTCGCCAGCGGATGAACCGTTGCGGGGCGCACATTCAGGCCCTTAGCATCGGTTTTGTACTCCTCGATATATTGGCGGGAAACGGTCAGGTAATCTGTTTCCTCTTCATTCGCCTTGCGGATGATCTTGTCGTCAATGTCCGTAAAATTCTGAACGTATGTCACCTTCAGACCGCGGTATTCCATATAACGGCGCAGGACATCAAACACACAGATCGGTCTGGCGTTGCCGATATGAATAAAATTATACACGGTGGGGCCGCAGGCATAAATCTTTGCTTCTCCCTCTTTGATCGGGATGAACTCTTCCTTTTGTCTTGTCAGCGTATTATAAATTTTCATAGAAAACCTCCCGCGCAGTTGCGCCGTCATTCTATTTTATCTTAGTCCCTGGGCAGTCCTTTCATTCACGGTTCCTTTTTATTCGCCCGATCTTTCTGGTAAGATTCCAGACGATCCATCAGCATTTCAACCTGCATACCGAGTGCCGTGCAGACATTCTGCAGATCGGCCATCTCCTGCTCAACGGGATCGGATACGTTGATCTGATCCAGCTCGTAGGACTTCTCACCATTGATGCGCACAATCCTTGCCGGAACACCTACGGCGGTTGCTCCCGGGGGCACCTCGCTGAGCACGACGGCGCCGGCCGCCACACGGGCATTGTCCCCCACCTTAAACGGGCCCAGAATCTTTGCGCCGGAACCCACCATCACATTGTTGCCAAGGGTTGGGTGGCGCTTGCCCTGATCCTTACCAGTTCCGCCCAGAGTCACCCCCTGGTACAGCGTGCAGTAATCACCGATCTCAGCCGTTTCGCCGATCACCACGCCCATACCGTGGTCGATAAACAATCCTTTGCCGATTTTGGCTGCGGGGTGAATCTCTACCCCGGTTTTATGGCGGGCCCGCTGAGAAATATATCTGGCAATCAGCTTCATGTCATGGCGATAAAACCAGTTGGCCCAACGATAGGAACGCACAGCTCGAAATCCCGAATACAGCAGAAAAACCTCTAACCGGGTTCTGGCTGCAGGATCCCGATCCATAATAGAATCCAGCTCTGCTTTTAAATTTTTGAACATACCCGATTCCTCCATTATGGCGATACAATTTGTAGTCATTGACAAAACGGCAATAAAAAACACCTCTCGTCCCCCACAGGGGACGGAGGCGGCAGATTCCGCGGTTCCACTCCGTTTTATCACTCAGAGGCCATAACGGTGCCTGACCGTGCAGAGATACTGAGAACGCGCCATGGCGTCTGTTCCCCCTGCCTGCTTTCCGTTTTACGGAACACGGGCGCATTTTCACCGAACTCCCCACAAAAAGCGCTTGCAGCCGGTGGCGCTTTCTCTCTGTTGCGTTTGTTTCGGGTACTTCTCCCGCTTGCAGCATTTGAATACTATTGTATGCAGCTGTGTCAAATTGTTGCCAAGATTCAGTATACAACAAACCCTTCGGCTTGTAAAGGGCCGGGCTTTTGCCATTTTAGCAGTATATTTTTATCTTAAAAGAAATAAAGCTGTATTACATTGGGGGTTTCCTCTTATTTTCAGTCTCTTTTTTCTATTTTAGAAAGAAATCGATCTGCATTTCTTGTTTTAACATATATGGTTAATATGTTTTGATGTGAAAATTCTGAAAAACTTGATGGGCTGGCTCATTTTTTAACCACCGTGAGTCTTTCAGTTCATGAAGGGATGAATTTTTTCTTTGCGGCTATACCGCGGGGATTCTGCTGGCGCAGGGCATGCCCCTCGTGCCGGGGCGGGCACTTACTTTCGCTACGAGGCGAAAGTAAGCAAAGACTCGCCAAAGGACACCTTTGGAATCCGTTTGGGGAACGGTTTCTGATTGTGCAAACGAAAGCTATCCGTAAGGCGCTCCATGGAAAATGCCCACTCTCCGAGTTTCATCGGGAAATCAGTCCTGTTATCCCGTCTGTCGGCGGGCATTTTCAGAGCGCTCTCGTTGGCTCGCTGTTTTTCGTGCGGCTCCGCCGCATTTTTGGGCTGACACAACCTGTCTGTTAGCGCAGAGCTTGCCCAGCGATGATAAATCGGAACTGTCATCGGGTTATCTTCTGAACCGATCAAAGCTATCGTCAAGCGACCTCTCCGAAAGCGCTTTGAAATGCTTATTTAAGACCAAATCAGTGCGCTTCTTGGGTATTCTGTTTTTCTCTAAAATGACTTTTTACTAAAACGGAGTTTCTTCATCCATCCATAAAAACAATTCTATATTTGGGGTTGAGAGCGATATCTACTTCTCTATTCAGTTAAAATTTTTCTCTTTATTTGTTTTGCATGTCTTAATGATTCGAATAATGATACAGGTCAGTCCACACAAAGCGATTCCTTCTATCAGCGGCCAAGTCGCTACCCATGCAACATATTGCCACTCCTTCAGATTGTGTAACCAATCTGAATTAATATTGGATAAAGTCTGCAAATAGGAACTTAAAACCACTTGAATCGAGCAGAGCAAAAAACAAACAGATTTCTGCCAGCTAGTCTTGAACCTGTCCCTAAAAACAAGAATACAGAAAGCCACGGTGCAGAATACCATTGCAATGCTAAGTGTTGCAGCAAAAGCATCAAGCATAAAGAATTCCGGCAACCGGAACATCCATCCGACACAAAATATCATCAACAGAAGTACTCCTCCCAAAAGGAAACGGAACGCCCTTGGCAGCAATGGTAACTTGAGCATTTTGGGGGGACCCTGAGGAGAGGGTTCTCTTGTTAGATACAATAGCAAAGCGGGGGCAGCAACGATATAGAACTGCATAAACTCATCAGAGAAAATCGTTACTTCTACTTGGTAAGGAAAGATCACCCTGGCCATAGAAATCAGCTGCAATAGAAAACAAGCCGGATAAAATAACGTGATTCCTCCAAGGATTGCAAGTCTTTTTCGGGGAGATAATTTGTAACGTGTTCTCTTTGGGGTTGAACAATTACTCAGTGCTTCTTCCGGCATATCCATTCTCCTTTTTCAAAAATTCCAGTTTAATTTCCTCCCACATTACCACGGTTATCACACCAAACAGAGCTGGAGGGCGTATAGGTCTTTTTGAGACTTCCACCATTACTGATTACGAATTTGTACTTTGTTTTAATCGTAGCTTTTCTCGTTCCCATACTGGATGAAGTTTGTTTCATATCTGTTTCTTCATATGACTGAACCCACTCAGGCTGGACAATTTCATATGAAGAATAATATCGATAGCAATTAACTGCCCCTCCATGAGAATACTCGAATGTTGCATCTAGGGTATAAATTAGCACTTCGCCCACATTGGAGTGAGATAGACTTTTCGTTTTCTGAACGAATTTTTCCTTAGTTGCAGCATTTGCTCTGGCAAATGAGAAAGACTTCGATGGAATCACATCATAAACCTTTGTTTCTTCTACGATATCAAATCCATTTTCTTGATAATCTTTTCTGGTAGACGAAACCAATTCCAGCTTTTGATTCGAAGGAATTGGGGCAAATACAGCTCTGTTTCCCGTAGCTTGCACTGTACTCGCACTCACTGAAGAACCTGCCAATAATACCGTTACCAACAATAATGACACTATCTTCTTGATATTGCTCATTGTAAATGCCTCCAAAATTATTAGTATATCAATCATAAAATAATCATTAATAAATATATTTCTAATTATAATATTAACTTATTTTATAATTCCATTGTAAATTTCTGTAATGAAGCTAGCTTGAAATTAAAAGTAAATTTGCTTCATATATAAAAAAACGATCATTCTTTTTGAAAGAATGATCGTTTTTCAGCAATAGAATGCTTTTTGCGGATGGATATTCATCTTCTCCATAGAAAAAGCTTTCTTCATTTAAGAAGAAAGCTTTTTTTCAATTCGTTTATCCTGCCGTCTTCACAATGTGCCAGTTCTGCTTTAAATAGATCGCTCCGGATATCACGGAAAGAGCCGTGGCAATCAGAATCAGCAACTGCCCCAGCAACGAGGCGAGCGGTTCATTCACCGTGACGGGCAGCGATACCCCCGCCACAGCCAGCTCCAGCCAATACTGCAAAAACAAAACGACCAGAATCGCGATGATCTGACTGACGGTTTTGGCCTTGCCCCAGTTGTTCGCGGCAATCACCTGCCCTTTGTCCGCCGCCACAAGGCGGATGGACGTAACCATGAATTCGCGCGCGATGATCAGCAGCACCATCCAGACGTTGGCCAGGTGCAGTTCCACAAAGCAGACCAGCGCGGAGATAACCAGCACCTTGTCCGCAAGCGGGTCCATGAATTTTCCAAAATCCGTGATCTGGTTATTCTTTCGCGCCAGCATCCCGTCGAGATGATCGGTATACGATGCCACGGCAAACAGGATCGCCGCAATCAGGTAATGGTGCGGCAGCGCCGGGGCCAGCAATACCGCCACAAAAAACGGGACCAGTATCAGGCGGAACATGGTCAGCTTGTTGGGCAGATTCATAACAGCTCCTCCACTTCCCCAATCAAATCGCATTCAATGAAATTCGTGATTTTCACACGGGCGAACTGCCCGGGGTATGGTTTCTGATCCTTTGCGAAGAAAAACACCTTGCCGTCAATCTCGGGCGCGTCCTGCTCGCTGCGCCCGAACCAACACTCCGCGTAGCGGTCAAAGCCCTCGGTCAAAACCGTGATGGTTTCCCCGATTTCCTTCTGACACTGCTCCTCCATGATGCGCATCTGCTGCTCCATCAGAAGATCGCGGCGGTGCAGCTTGACCTCTTCTTCGATCTGGTCCGGCATTTTCGCCGCTGCGGTGCCTTCCTCCCGCGAATAGGCGAAACAGCCCATGCGGTGGAACCGGATTTCCTTGACGAACTCGGAAAGCTCGGTGAAATCCTCTTCCGTTTCACCGGGGAAGCCGGTGATCAGCGTGGTACGCAGCGTAATGCCCGGAACTTTCTCTCGGATTTTATGGAGCAGCGCCGTAATGGACTGGCGGTTGCCGCCGCGGTACATGGATTTGAGCATCCGACCGGACACGTGCTGAAGTGGCAGATCGATATACTTGACGACCTTTTCCTGCCGGGCCATCGTGTCCAGCAGTTCATCGGTAATATAATCCGGATAACAGTATAACAGACGAATCCAGCGCAAACCGTCGATTTGACAGAGCTGGTCGAGCAGCGCCGGCAGCATCAGGCGGCCGTAAAGGTCCTCGCCATAACGGCTGGTATCCTGCGCGATCAGGATCATCTCTTTTGTGCCGTCCGCCGCGAGACCTTTCGCCTCCTCCACAATGCTTTCCATCGGGCGGCTGCGGTAGCGCCCGCGAATCATGGGAATGGCACAGTAAGCGCAGCGGCTGTCGCAGCCCTCCGCCACCTTGATGTAGGAAAAATAGCTGGGCGTGGAGTGAACGCGCTCGCCGTACAGGGGCAGGCGGTTCTTCGGCGGGAAGGATTCGGGGTTCTGCCCCTCGAGCGTTTGGCGGATGATGTCGGCAATCTCCGTGTTGGCGCCGATGCCGACCACCGCGTCCGCTTCAGGCAGTTCCTTGCGGATTTCCTCACGGTAGCGCTCCGCCATACAGCCCGTGACCACAATGGCGCGAATCTGTCCCTCCTGCTTGAGCTTGGCCAGCTCGAGGATTTCGTCGATCGATTCCTGTTTCGCGTCGTCGATAAATCCGCAGGTATTTACGATCGCGACATCGGCCAGCGCCGCGTCGTTCACCAGACAGAAGCCCTCATTTTTCAGGGTCGCCATCATCATTTCTCCGTCTACCCGGTTTTTTGCGCAGCCCAGGCTGACCATTCCCACTGTTATTGCCATATTTGCTCCTCATCCAATTCTATGGTTTCATCCAGACAGCGCAGCGCCTGCCGAATCTCCGGCAGGCGGTACCCCATCCTTTGCAGAGCGTTCACCGCTCTGCGCCGCTGTTTTTCATCCCTTGCGGCAAGGGGGTATTTCTTTTCCAGTAGCTGCCGGATTTTATCCTCCGGCGGCGGGGCCAGCTCCTCGACGATCTCCTGCGCCAAGGCAGGGTCAAGCCCTTTACGGCACAGCTCCAGCCGCGCGCGCGACGACGAAAAGCCTTTTCGCCCCAGCAGCTCCCCAGCCAATTGCCGCCCGCAGGCGGCGTCATCGAGAAGCCCCAGCTCTTCCATGCGGTCGGCGGCCGATTGGGCCGCTTCGGGCGGAAAATCACGGCGCAGCTTCTCTTCCAGTTCTCTTTTAAAATGCGCTCTATGCTCCAGCAGGTACAGCGCCTTTTCCCTGGCCCGCACCTCATTCGATTCGTGACAGAGACGGTACAGCTCCTCGTCGGAAAGCTCCGCCCCCATACGAACCCCCTCCCGGTAAAGAACGCCCGAATCCAGCTCCATGGCGGGTTCGCCGTCCAGCACCAGCAGGGAAAGCCCCTTTCGATGGGGCTGGATCGCTGTGATCAGCATCAGTCATCCACCAGAATATCGATGTTCGCTTTGGAGGACGCTCTGCCCGAAGCCGGAGATTTGGACGCGACTGCCTGCTCTGCTTCGACAGGCTTCGCCACCTCGACCGGCTTGGCCGCTTCGGATGGCGCGGAGGGAGCCGCGGGCTTTTTGGGCGAACCGGACGCCTTCGAGGGCAGGCGGTCGGCGTTTTCGCGCAGCTTCTGCTCGATTTCTGCCATGAGCTCGGGATTGCCCTTCAAGAACTCCTTGGAGTTGTCGCGGCCCTGGCCCAGGCGGGTCTCGCCGTAAGAGAACCACGCACCGCTCTTCTGCACAATGTCGAGCTTAGACGCAAGATCGAGAATCTCGCCCTCGCGGGAAATGCCCTGACCATACATCACGTCGAACTCCGCCTCGCGGAACGGAGGCGCGATTTTATTTTTGACCACCTTGGCGCGCGTGCGCGAACCAATCTGCTCGGTACCGTTTTTCAGCGTTTCGGTCTTGCGGATGTCGATTCGCACGGAAGCGTAAAATTTGAGGGCGCGGCCGCCGGGTGTTACCTCGGGGCTGCCGTAAATGACGCCGACCTTTTCACGCAGCTGGTTGATGAAAATGGCGACGCAGTTTGATTTTGAAATCGCGCCCGCCAGCTTGCGAAGCGCCTGCGACATCAGGCGGGCCTGCAGGCCGACGTGGGAATCACCCATTTCGCCCTCGATTTCCGCACGGGGAACCAGAGCCGCAACCGAGTCGACCACGATCACATCGATCGCGCCGGAACGCACAAGCGCTTCGGTGATTTCGAGCGCCTGCTCGCCGGTATCAGGCTGCGAGACAAGAAGTGCGTCCACATCTACCCCCAGCGCACGGGCATAGATGGGGTCGAGCGCATGCTCTACGTCGATAAACGCGGCATAGCCGCCGTTTTTCTGCCCCTGCGCGATGCAGTGCAGCGCGAGCGTCGTTTTACCGGAGGATTCCGGCCCGTACACCTCTACAATACGCCCTCTGGGCAGGCCCCCGATTCCCAGCGCCATATCCAGAGAAAAAGAACCGGTGGAGATCGCTTCCACCTGCATTGCCTGATTCTGTCCCAGGCGCATAACGGCGCCCTTGCCAAACTGCTTTTCAATTTGCGCCAGCGCCGTATCCAGCGCCTTGCTTTTATCCACTGCCATGGAAAAACTCCTCCGCTCCAAAATTGTAATCACCGATCCGCTAAAAAACACGCCGCCGTAGCTGCCCTTTTACTAGAGAGCCTGAAACAGGCGCGAACCCGCAGCAACTCACTCCCCGGCTTTGAGCACCATGCTCCGCGCGAACGGCACACGCCGTCTGCCGCCGGGGAAAACCTGGTTTCATTATACTGTATTCCAAACGCAAAATCAATGGATTCAGCGAAAAAAATCGAACGAATGTTTTGTATCTCCGCCGCCAAATAAGCCCTGCAAAAGCTTACTCGCCGCGGTACACACCGGAAACCACGCGGTCAAAGCCGTTAAAATCCTGATGCACCTGAATCCGCGCAAGGCCCGCTCTGCGAAACAGCGCGGAGACTTGCTCCGCCTGCGTTTCCCCAATCTCAACAGCGGCAATTCCGCCGGGTTTCAAACGCGGCAGCCAGATTTGTGCGATCGCCCGGTAAAAGTCGAGGCCGTCGCTGCCGCCGTCGAGCGCGGTGGCCGGCTCGGCCTGCACCTCTTTTTGAAGCAGCGGAAGCTCCGATGCTTCAATATAAGGCGGGTTCGAGATCACGGCATTGAGGTTCCGAAGCTCCGGAGCAACATCCGCCTGTGTAATATCGGCCTGTACCGCGGAAACCCGGCCGTCACCGTAGCGATCCAGATTCTTCTGCAAATAAGAGAACGCCTGCTCATACCATTCCAGGCAAGCAACCCGGGCGTCGCCGCGCAGGCGGGAAAGCCCCAGACCCACGGCGCCCGTACCGGCGCACAAATCCGCCACCAGCGGCGCAGGGTGGCCGCCGAGCAGCTCCGCAGCCGTGTAGACCAGCAGCTCCGTTTCCTCGCGCGGAATCAGCACTCCCTCCCCCACGGCAAGGCGCATCCCGAAAAAATCCCATTCCCCCAGAATATACTGCAAGGGGCGGCGGGAACGCCGTTCTTCAATGGTACGAAAAAATTCCTTGGCCTGCATGGGCGGAGCCTCTTCCTCCCCCCGCAGCAAAAGGCCCTGGCGATCCATGCCGAAGGCCCGCCGGAACAGGCAGATCGTATCGAAAGCGGGGCTTTCTACCCCCGCGCGCTGCAGCAGGTTTCTGCCCTGCTGATAGGCCTGCTGAAAGGTCATCTTACAACTCGGTCCTCTCCGTTTTCCGGAATGACTTCTTTCATGGCGCTGATCGCCACCTCGATCATCGAATCATCCGGTTCTTTGGTCGTCAGGCGCTGCATCCACATGCCCGGCGCAGAAATAATGCGGGTAAACAGATTATCGTATTTGCCGCAGATGCGGATCAGCTCGTAACCGATCCCCATGAGAAGCGGCACGCACAAAAGCTTTGCCACAGTACGGACAAAGGGATTGGTAAACGGGATAAAGTACCCGGCAACGATGCCGAGCAGCAGCATAATCACCATAAAGCTGGTGCCGCAGCGCGGATGAAAGCGCTGATGCTTGCGGACATTCTCCACTGTCAGCTCTTCTTCGTTCTCGTAGCAGAAAATCGTTTTATGTTCGGCCCCGTGATATTGAAACACGCGTTTAATATCCGGCAGGCTGGCGCAGAACGCAATGTAGGCGATAAAGATCGCGATTTTCAAAAAGCCCTCGAACACGGTGCGCCACTCGGCAAAGCCGGGGCCCCACAGGTAGGTCTGGCCCATGTTGAACAGCCAGGTGGGCAGCCAGAAGAACAGCCCCACGGCGATCAGCACACCGAGAATGGCGCTGACCGTCATGATCGCGTTCATCAGCTTGTCGCCAAAAACGCGCTGCATCCACTGATCGAATTTAGAGGGCTGCTCGTCGTCCTCCAGCCCCGATTTTTCTGCCGAAATACTCAGCGCCTTGTACCCGACGGAAAGCGCGTCGATAAATCCGGCCACGCCGCGCAGAATCGGCAGGCGCAGCAGGCTGTAACGATTCCGCAGACGGTTGACTGCAATCTCTTCGGTGGAAACGGTGTTGTCGGGCATGCGCACGGCCAGCGCGGTCTTGTGTGGGCCCTGCATCATCACGCCCTCCATCACGGCCTGCCCGCCGATGCTTGTGATCATTTTTGTCTTTTCTCTAGCCATTTTGTTCGGAATTCCTTTCTTCCGTCGCAGGCGCCGGCTTTGCCTCCGGCGTGGACTGCCTGAGCGTTGGTATCGTGATGGTCACGACGGTTCCGACTCCCTCCTGGCTTTCCAGCTCCAGGCGGCCGTCATGCAGGCGCATGATCTCGTCCGCCAGGGCCAGTCCGATTCCGGAGCCCCGCACCGTCTGGTTTGCTTTATAAAACTTCTTTTTCACGTTGGGTAGGTCTTTGGCAGAGATGCCGCAGCCCGTATCGCTGATTACCACCCGGATTTTTCCGTTTGCTTCTTCCGCGGTAACGGTGACGGTATCCCCTTCTTTGGTATATTTCAAGGCGTTGTCAATGATATTGACAAATACCTGCCGCAGGCGGTTGATGTCGCCCAGAACCGGGGGCAGAAGGGGCGGTTCCTCATATACCAGGAACTTGCCCTCCGCCTGTGCACGGTCGGTAAACATATACACCGCCTCGCCAAGCTCCGCCAGAATATCGATTTTGTCCATCATCAGCGTCATGCGGCCGTTCTGCATGCGGGAGAAATCCAGAAGCTCCTCCACAATTCCCGAAAGCCGCTCCGATTCACGGATAATGACGCCCATGCCCTTTTCATACGTTTCACGCTCGGTCTCGTCCATGCCCTGCAGCGTTTCCGCCCAGCCCTTGATGGCCGTGAGCGGCGTGCGCAGCTCGTGCGACACCGAAGAGATAAAGTCGTTCTTCATTTTTTCCGCCGTGCCAAGCTCTACGGCCATTTTGTTGATGGTCTCGCACAGCTCGCCGATCTCGTCTTTCTGACGGTTCTGAATGCGGGCGTCAAAGTCGCCCTGGGCAATCCGCTTGGCGGTTGCACTGATCAGCTTGATCGGGTCGACGATCGACTTGATAAAGTAAGAGCTGGAAAACACCACGAACAGGATGACGAGGAAGCCCATGATCAAAAGCCCGCCCACGATGGTGAGAATCTGTTTGTCCGCTTCTTCCAGAGAGACGATATAGCGGATGCTGCCAAGGGGCGAACCGGCCTGACTACGAATCTGTCGTGTAACGGCCATCACCTTTTCACCGGAGGAAAGGCGGCCCTGCCAGGTTCCGTAGCCATCCTTGCTTGCCTGCGCCAGCTGAACGTCCGGCATCGTCTGGTCCTGGTCGGGCGGAAAGCCCGTGGAAGTGACAAGAATCCGACCCGAAGTGCTCAGCACCATCATCTCCATCATCTGCTTGCTGGGCGAGTTTTCCACATAAGCGCGCGCCGCGCTGGAAAACTCCGACGCCGTTTTATTGTCATAACCGGCAAACACATTGGTCAGCTCGCTCGAGCGCCCGTTGATGGTCTGTTGAATGCCGTTGTACACATAGCCCTGCACGACCAACGAAAGGCAGAGAATCAGAGCGGCAAGGACAAGCAGGATAATGCCCAGGCTGTTCAGAATCCAGCGCCGGGTAATGCCCCATATCTTCATGTCTCCGCCCTCCTTCCGCGCTGTCATTTTATAACCATACAACTTAAATATAGTGGTGGGTATCTTCCTCTGCCATAAGCGGGGGAAGATACCGCTGTGCCGATAGATACCGTTTTAAAATGAATTCACTGTTACAGGCAGTTCAGAACCTGTTTTGTATCTTTCAAGCTGTGAAACCGATTCTTAAGCTTCCCATTTATAGCCCAGTCCCCAAACGGTCACGATGTGCTTGGGGTTGGACGGTTCATCCTCTATTTTCATCCGCAGACGCCGAATGTTCACGTCCACGATCTTTTCTTCCCCGTAATAGGCATCCCCCCACACGTGCTTGAGGATGTCGGACCGATCGAGCGCCTTGCCCGGATTTGAAAAGAAATACTCCATGATCTGGAATTCTACCTGCGTCAGCTCGATGGGGACATTCTCTTTCATCAGCGCGCGATTGCGCAGATTCAGCGAGAAAATGCCGGAACGGATTTCTTCGCGAAAGTTGTTGCCGGTGCGCATTTCCGCCAGCGCCACCCGGCGGTACACCGCATCCACGCGGGCCACCAGCTCGCTGGGGGAAAACGGCTTTGTCACGTAGTCGTCCGCACCCATCATCAGGCCGCTCACCTTATCCATCTCCTGCGTTTTGGCGGTGAGCAGGATAATGCCGATGGAACCGCTCTTCTGGCGCAGCTCGCGGCAAACCGCGAGGCCGTCGTGCTGCCCGGGCATCATAATATCGAGAATAGCGACATCAAATAGGCCGTTTTCCCGCTCGTACAGCTCAAGAGCCTGATCCCCGTTTTCCGCCTCGGTCACCTCGTAGCCCGCGCGCTTGAGATTGATCACTACAAACTCGCGAATGGTCTGTTCATCCTCCGCAACCAATATCCTCTTCATTCGTCAGGTTCCTCCTCTGCGTGTTTTATTCCTGCGATGCGATCAGCCGGAAGCTGTTCGTAATATCGTTGATGTTCAGGGCCATCGGGTCATCCGGCTGAAGGATGGAAGCCGCATAAACAATCCCATTTTTCTCCTTCAGCTTATAAAAGCCCTTCGTGACCACCCCGGCGTTCCATTCCTGCTCGGTGAATTCCTGCAGCTTGAGCAGGCCCGTACTCACTGCGCCCGCGGCGGCATTGTTTGCTGTATTGGCGGCGGCCCCGGCCGCCGGGATCCATTTGTAAAAGGTCAGGGAGCGCGCCTCCCGGTCCACCTTGACGGTGACCTTGACCTTGCCGCGCCACATCTCCGGAATCAAAAACCAATAGCCGCTCTTCTGGTTGATGACCATACTCATCACCGGCTGCAGTATATTGTTTACGCTGTCGTACCGGTACCAGTTTGTCACGGCGCATGCTTCATCCGGCAGGGGCGATGAATACCCCGGCAGCGGGTTGACGATCGGGATTTCGATCAGCGTATCGCCGTTGATGTCGCGCGAGGTCACGCTCGTACTGCGCTGCGTATAGTTGGCCGTCTGCGTCCCCGAATCCAAAAAGGGAGATTGCAGCAGCTTTTTCGTGGAATCCCAGAACAGCACCTCTGTCACATAATTGCCGCCGGCCTTTACCCCGTCGAGCACAATGCCGTACTGCGAGGAATTGATCATTCCCGCCGTGACCGCCGCATATTTTGTCACGCCGATATCCAGATGCGCCGAACCGATGGTTTCCACCATATTATCCGTCACGCGCAGCAGGCGCGCGATGGCCGGCTGCTCCGCCGTGGAAACGGAGGCCGTGAAGATTTCGTCGTAGGTATCCCCGTCGAAATCGCGCACTTCCATTTCATTATAAGGCTGATTATAAGAAAGCTCCGTCATCTTGCCGTCATGGTAAGAATAAATGCTGACCGACGAAGTCTGGTTCAAAACATTGCCCCAGCCGACGATCACGTCATCCACACCGTCGCGGTTCACATCGCCAAAGCACACCTTATCCACCTGAGTGGCAGGATTATTGAAGGAGCCGACCTCCGCCCAGGTCTCAGACCCGCCGCGGATAAAGGAAATGGTCAGGCCGCCTTTCTGGTCGGGGTTCTGATACAGCGCTATGGCATCCTCCGTACCGTCGCCGGTTAAATCCCACATTAAAATAGCCGAGCGGTAATCCCCGCGGCTCGGGTAGCTCAGCTTCAGCTGATTGTTTGTTTTTTTCTCCAGCACCTTGTGAATCTGTTCTTTGTTGCCGGTAGCACGCGGCGGACGCATCAGAGTCTGAGGGTCCAGGCTGACCGAAGAGCAGCCGGAGCACAGCACGGCCAAGGCCAGCACTGCAGCGATCACCTGTTTCCTCATGTCCTTTTCACGTCCTTTCCCTTTGCACAGGCTGAGCCTGTATTTTTATTATATGGATAGAAATCCGTTTTTTTAAACCGTTTTCTCTGCGCTATTCTAGCGCAGAGAAAATTCTTTTTTTGTCAGTTTGCCCTCGTGCCAACAGAACCCTGCGGCGAAGCCGCACCCAAAAACTGCGAGCCAACGAGAGCGCTCTGAAAATGCCCGCCGACGGACGAGATTGCAACGATTTTTCCTGATGAAATCAGGAGAGTGGGCATTTTCATTGGAGCGCCTTCGGGACAGTTTCCGTTTGCACTGTCAGGAGTCGTTCCCAAACGGATTCCAAAGGTGTCCTTTGGAAGGCCTTTGCTTACTTTCGTCCTTTCACGAAAGTAAGTGCCCGCCCCGGCACGAGGGGCAGACCCTGCGCCAGCAGAAACCCCGCGGTATAGCCGCAAAGAAAAAATCTTTCTTAAATTATGGTACACAGAAAGCGGCAATATCTAACCCCCAGAGTTGTCTGCAGATTAAAAGACAATACCCAAACTTGCAAAATTATAAATATTATATCATGACCCCAATGAAAAAAACAGTCCCCTTTCTCATATTGGCAGCGCAAACCAACTATGGAAAAAAGTTTTCAATTGAACGCAATTCATAATTGACTTTTTCCCCGGTTCTGCATATAATACATATGAACAGTTATTCATATGTTCATATGATCAAAGGAGAAATTGATGATGACTGACAAAATAGAAGAACTCGAACAGTGCGAAATCGCGGGGATTCACCCCGAATCGATTCAAAAGGCAAAGGAACAGATGCCCTGCGAGGATCATCTGTTTGATCTGGCGGATTTCTTCCGCATTTTTGCGGATTCCACAAGGGTGAAAATCGTATGCGCCCTGCTTTCGACCGAGCTTTGCGTCTGCGACATTGCAGAGCTGCTGGAAATTTCGCAGTCGGCAATTTCGCATCAGCTGCGCGTGCTCAAGCAGGCCCGGCTGGTAAAATCCCGCCGGGCGGGCAAGGTGGTCTACTATTCGCTGGATGACGAGCACATAGAGGGCATTTTGAGTCTGGGCCTGAGCCACATCAAAGAGAAATAATCACATATAGAAGGGTGGGAATGAATCGATGGCCGCCAAGGAATTTGTCGTGGAGAACCTGGGATGCGCCCACTGCGCGGCGGAAATTGAACATGAGGTCGGCAAGCTGGACGGTATTTCAAAAGCTTCGCTCGATTTTGTTTCAAGAACGCTGCGGGTAGAACTTTTAGATGAAAACCGTTTTCCCGAGCTTACCGGCAGAATGCAGGAAATTGCACAGAGCCACGAGCCGGATATCCGATTGACCGAACGCCGGGCCGCACAGGCCGGTGAAAGAATTTTGTTCCTGAAGGGACTGGACTGCGCAGACTGCGCGGCAAAAATCGAACGCGAAATCCAAAAGCTGGACGGTATTCGGGAAGCGCAGGTGAGCTTCGCCGCACAGCGCGTGATGCTGAAAGCCAGCGACCGGGAGAAGCTGCCGGTACTGACCCGCGAGGCCGTGCGCATCATCGGCGAGATAGAGCCGGACGTTACGGTCTCTTTCCGTGAGGAAGAAACCGGCGAGGATGAGGACGAGAGCAGGGAACGCATTTCCCGTATTCTGCTTGCGGTCGGCGTAGTGCTGTTCGTGGCGGCGATGGCGATTCCAATGGCGGAGCTCCCGTCATTTCTTCTCTTTCTGGCCGCTTATCTTCTGATCGGCGGAGAGATTCTTCTTGTTGCCCTGCGCAACATTCAGCGCGGCCAGATTTTTGATGAAAACTTTCTAATGTCGATCGCCACCATCGGCGCGTTCGCCATCGGGGAATTCTCGGAGGGCGTGGCCGTCATGCTGTTTTACCGCATTGGAGAGCTGTTTCAGGATATCGCGGTCAACCGCTCGCGCAGCTCGATCAAAGCACTGATGGACATTCGTCCCGATTTTGCCAATCTGAAGCTGGGCGACGAGGTACGCCGCGTTTCGCCCGAAGAAGTAGGCATCGGCAACCTGATTCTGGTCAAGACCGGCGAAAAAATTCCGCTGGACGGCGTTGTGGTGCAGGGCATCTCTTCCCTCGATACCTCCGCTTTGACGGGAGAATCCCTGCCGAGGGATGTACAGCCGGGCAGCGAGGTTCTCTCCGGCTCCATCAACCAGAGCGGTCTTTTGACCGTTCAGGTGCAGAAGGAATTCGGGGACTCCACCGCCTCGCGGATTTTGGAGCTGGTACAGAATGCCAGCGGCAAAAAGGCCCCCACCGAAAACTTCATTACCAAGTTTGCCCGTTATTACACCCCGGCCGTTGTGTTTGCCGCTTTGGCTTTGGCGGTGATCCCTCCGCTGGTGATCCCCGGCGCGGAGTTCCACTCCTGGATTTACCGCGCGCTGGCGTTCCTGGTGGTATCCTGCCCCTGCGCTCTCGTGATTTCGATTCCCCTGAGCTTCTTCGGCGGAATCGGCGCCGCGTCGCGTCAGGGAATCCTGATTAAGGGCAGCAACTATCTGGAAGCGCTGAACGGTCTCGATACGGTCGTATTCGATAAAACCGGCACCCTGACCAAGGGCAGCTTCACCGTGACGGAAATCCTGCCCGAAAAGATGGAAAAAGCAGAGCTGCTGCGCTATGCCGCACTGGCGGAAAGCGTTTCCACCCACCCGATCGCCCAATCGATCGTAAGGGCGTACGGTCAGCCCGTTGACGAAGGTCAGGCATTGGAGCACACCGAAATTGCCGGGCACGGCATCCGCGCCGTCATCGACGGAAAAACCGTTCTGGCGGGGAACAGCCGCCTGATGGAATCGGAAAACATCCGGTTCGAGCCCGTTTCCGCTCCCGGTTCCCTGGTCTACCTGGCGGTGGACGGCGAATACGCCGGCTGCCTGGTGATCTCTGACGAAATCAAGCCCGACAGCCGAAAGGCTGTGGAAGCGCTGCGGCAAGCGGGAGTACACACCGTCGCCATGCTGACCGGCGACAGCCGGGCTGTGGCCGAAAGCGTTGCCAAAGCCATCGGTATCGACACCGTCTACTCCGAGCTTCTGCCCGACCAGAAAGTGGAACGTGTAGAGCTGCTGGACAATCAGAAATTCCCCGGCGGAAAGCTGGCGTTTGTCGGCGACGGCATTAACGACGCGCCTGTGCTGGCCCGCGCCGATATCGGCATCGCCATGGGCGGCATCGGCTCCGACGCCGCAATCGAAGCCGCGGACATCGTCCTGATGACCGACGAGCTGTCGAAGCTGCCCGCCGCGGTGAGAATCGCGAAAAAGACGCGCCGCATCGTCTGGCAGAATATCTGGTTCGCGCTGGGCATCAAAGCCATTATCCTGATTCTGGCTGCCGCTGGAATCGCCACCATGTGGGCCGCCGTATTCGGCGACGTCGGCGTCGCGCTGATCGCCGTCCTGAACGCCATGCGTGCCCTGAAAACAAAATAAATCCGCGCCGTTTGCCGCGGATTCCGGTTTCAATCAAATAGCAATCCTACTTTTAAAAGCCTAAAATTGATTTTGATTCCTTTCCTCCACCTTCTGCGGGGAAAGGAATCTTTCATTATAAAAGCGATTGTTGATCTATAAGAAGCCGGTGTCTGCGGCTTCCTTTTTTTCGAGCGGAATTTTCGCCCGAATGGGACGAAAGGAAAAAAATCTTTATTTCCTGTAATAATTAGGATATAATAACCCCACGGCGTAGACGAAAGCAAAGCTTTCGACGCCTGAGGGAACATTGAATCATCAATCTAGTGGTTCCGGCAATTCCTGTTCCTTTTTATGGTAGAGTTTAAGACAGATGATATCATAAACCTCACGCCGCGGATCGGAGCAAAGCTGCGGGCGGCTGAGAGGGCATTGAATCATCGATTTGATGAGCTTTGATCTCCAACAGCGCTTTGGGAATTCTGATTGAACCGGATGATATCATAAACCCCACGGCATAAGGCGTCCTGCCAATCGGGCAGGTTTTGATTGGCTTATGTCAAAATTAATGATATAATAGGAATGTTTTGGACTGAAAGACCGCAAAAGCAAACTGCCACTGAACGCCTGCCAGGCCGCCGAGGCGTCTGTTCGCCAGGGCCAAACCAAGCGGGAAAGGGGGATGGAAGGATGCAAAGCTCGTCTTCCAATTTTAGCAAAACCGATGACCCCAAAAAAGAAAAGCAAAAAAAGTGGTTTACCACCATCACGCTGATTCTTTCCATTGGCGTCATTCTCTATTTTCTGTTTACGACCGATGGTCTGGACACGTTGATGCAGATTTCGAAGAACATCCGCCTGCGATGGCTGGAGATCGCTCTTCTCGCGATATTGGCCCGCTATGCGATTGAGGGCTACGTTCTGTACCTGCTGTCTCGTCATCTGGACCCCTCCTGGACCTTTCGCAAGTCCTTCACCGTCGGAATGGTCGGTTTTTTGTACAGCGCGCTGACACCCTTTTCCGCCGGCGAACCGATGGAGATTTACACGATGGACCGGATGGGCATGAGCGCCGGAGCCTCCAGCGCGGTCATCGCCCTGAAATCCCTCATCTACCAGATCGTGATGATGGTTTACAGCCTGTTTTTTATCGCGACGGAATTTTCGTATTTTCGGGCTGTACTGGACAATATTGCCCTTGTCATCATTCTGACACTGGTCATCAACATGACGATTATCAGTGTGATATTGATTGTGATGTTCAACACCCGCCTGACGCAAAAGCTGCTGCGTTTTCTCATGATGGTTCTGCTGCGCATGAAGTGGTGCCGCCACCCGAAACGCCTGTACCGCAAAATCCGCAATCAGCTGTATGCGTTCCACGACGGTGCGGCTCTGATGGGCCGTTCCACCGCGCTGTATGTAAAATCCGGCCTGCTGACGCTGGTGCAGATCACCTGTGCGAGCATTATCCCCTACCTGATTCACCGCAGCTTTAACCTGCACGGCGCACCCTTCTACACCATGATGGCGGCGGATACCTTCGTTACCATGGCCGCGGCGTTCGTTCCCCTGCCGGGTTCCTCCGGCGGCGCGGAGGGCGGTTTTTACCTGTTCTTCCACGATATGTTCGGCTCTGCGATCTGGCCCGCGATTCTTCTGTGGCGCATTCTCGCGTATTACAGCAGCATCGTGTTCGGCTACCTGACCACCTGGGTGGCTGCGAAAAAAAACTGGATGTAACGGCCTGAAAAAACGAAGCCGTATCCCCTGTTTCTCTCCGTTTTGCGGGCAGACAGGGGATTTTTTTACCCCCGCGCTCTCCGGCCTGCCGCCCTTTTTGAGGCGATCCGGGAAAGAAAGGCTTTTCTCACTGTGGAATCTATGTTATACTAGTTAAGTAACCTAACCATTTTTCAGAGATTCCGGATCGGTCTTTTCTCACCACATGCCCGCCGACCCCCTTTTCTTTCGCCGGCGGCCGTTAAGACCCGGTCTAATATAGATGCGAAAGGAAGTAAGGAATGAGAGACACTTTAATTGACTCATTGAAGGAATCCACACAGTCCGTTCTGCCCATCTGCGCCATTGTTCTTGCCTTCTCATTTGTACTGCCCTTAACCACCGTGGCTCTGTTTCTGACCGGTGCGGTGCTTCTGGTCATCGGCCTGGGTATCTTTACCCTCGGCTCTGACATGGCGATGATCCCTATGGGCGAGGCGATCGGCTCAGAGCTGACGCGCTCCAAAAAGATCGGCTGGATCGCGGGAGGCGGACTCCTGATCGGCGTGGTCGTCACGATCGCAGAGCCTGATCTGCAGGTACTGACAAAACAGGTGCCTGCCGTGCCCGATGAGGTTCTGGTGGGAGCCGTCGCGCTTGGCGCGGGGTTCTTTCTGGTGCTGGCGCTGCTGCGCATCGTGTTCCAGATCAACCTGGCGCACCTGTTTATCATCTCGTACGCGCTGGTTTTTCTGGTGGTGGGAATTTTCTCCCCCGATTTTCTGGCGGTGGCCTTTGATTCCGGCGGTGTGACCACCGGCCCCATCACCGTACCGTTCATACTGGCGCTCGGCATGGGTGTTTCCACCGTTCTTTCCGGAAAAAACAGCGAAGAAGACAGCTTCGGCCTGTGCGCGCTCTGTTCTATCGGCCCGATTCTGGCTGTGCTCATTATGGGTATTTTTTACGACGCCTCTTCTTCCGGCTTTGCGTTTGAATCGCCGGCAGAGCTGGACAGTCTTTCTCAGATTCCGCTGCTGTACGCCGTACAGTTTGTGGATTCGCTCAAAGAAGTCGTTGAAGTACTTCTGCCGATCATGACCATCTTTATTCTGCTTCAGATTCTCCGGCTGCGCCTCTCGCGCACCAGACTGATCAAAATATTCGTGGGTATCTTTTATACCATACTGGGCCTGTCGGTTTTTCTCACCGGCGTCAACGTCGGCTTTATGCCTGTAGGCCGCTTCCTGGGCGGGCACATCGCCAAATTTTCGCACAACTGGGTTTTGATTCCGCTTTCCGCCGTGCTGGGATTTTTCATTGTCGCGGCGGAGCCCGCAGTACACGTTCTGAACAAACAGGTTGAGGACATCACCAGCGGCGCGATTTCGCAGCGTGTCATGCAGATTGGGCTTTCCGTCGGCGTCAGCCTTGCGGTATGCCTTTCGATGATCCGGATTATGTATCAGATCGACATCTGGTATTTTCTGCTGCCAGGCTACGCCATCGCACTGCTGCAGACGCGTTTTACCCCCAAGGTATTTACCGCGATCGCATTCGACTCCGGCGGAGTGGCCGCCGGCACAATGGCCGCGGCGTTTCTGCTCCCGTTTGGCGTAGGAGTATGCGAGGCGCTGGGCGGCAATATTATGACTGACGCGTTCGGTATGATTGCGATGATCGCCACGCTGCCCCTGATCACGATTCAGGGAATCGGTATTCTGTTCCAGTACAAGAGCCGCCAGGCCGCCGCTCTGGAGCCACAGGTTACCGATGCTTCGGATACCCTGATCATCGATATCGACATTGACGGCGGGGAAACGGAGCCTCAGCCGGACGAAGCGGCTGCTGATCTGAGCGAGGAAGCGATTCCCGATACACAGGAAAGCGCCCTCCCCGAACAAAACGAGTCTGCCGGCGAACAGCCGGAACCAGAGGCCGAAAAAGAGCCTGACCCCCTGCCGGAAGAAGATACCATTTGACTGTTTAGGAGGTTCTCATGGAGCAAGTATTTGAGCACAGTATGATACTGGTGATTGCAAACCAGGGATTTTCCGCCGAAATCATGGAAGCCGCCAAAGAGGCCGGGGCAACCGGCGGAACGGTGGTGCATGCCACCGGTTCGGGACTGGAAAATCTGGAAACCTTTTTTGGAATGACCCTAAAGCCTGAGAAAGAGCTGATCCTGATTCTGACGCAGCAATCCCTGCGGAAGGGGATCATGCAGGCCGTGATGAAAACGCACGGTTCCGGAACAGACGCGGACGCATTCGTGTTTTCCTTACCGGTGGATCAGGTCGTAGGGCTTACTTCTGGAAAAGATCATAACGTATAAGAATCCATAAAGATGCTGCTGTCCGTAATAAGAGGACAGCAGCATCTTTTTTCTTTCATCCCAAAAATTTTACCGGGAAAGGGTCTGTTTATGGATTTTCCATCCCTTTTTTTCATGATACAATAATAGAGCATCTTGGAAAAACCGGGTAAAATTCGGCGAGAAAGGGATTACGCATGAAACAGAAAGTGAATTTGCAACTAAGACTCATCAACCACACACTAAACGCCATTGTAAAAAATCAAATTTTGCTGTATCTCAAAATGGAGGAGCAGGACAAACAGCTGAAGCAGCTCTCCGTCCTGGTGCGTCAAGCCGAAAGAAAACACTTGGGAGAGCCGAAGTAAGTGCAATTTCCCCGGCAGTTGATGCCTGCCGGGGAAACGCTATTTTATCATTCACTCATTTTCAAAGCCGTACCCAAAATCTGTTCTCTCCGCACCGGACGGGCCTGTGCCCGAAGCCAAACGGAATTTATCCAGCTCGCGGTACAGCAGCTGGGCCTGCGAAGAAAGTTCTTCACTCGATGCGGAGCTTTCTTCCGCCGCCGCCGCGTTGGACTGTACCACGCTCGAAATCTGCTCCAGCCCCTGTGTAATACGGGAAAGCTCCTGGGCCTGATCAATGCAGGCTTTTTCAATTTCACCGACTGCCGCAGAAATGGCATTCGTTTTCTCTACACTGTCATCCACCATTTCAGAAACTGTCTGCGTCAGTCTGGCGCCTTCCGAAATGGCCGAAATCGCACTTGTGATCAGGCCGCCGGTTTCTTTTACCGCCTGCGCCGTTTTGGAAGCAAGCGAGCCGACCTCTGCCGCGACAACAGCAAAGCCCTTACCGGCCGCACCGGCTCTGGCTGCTTCAATGGAAGCGTTCAAGGCCAAAATATTCGTCTGCTGAGCGATCGATTCGATCAGACTCGTGATTTCACCGATCTTGGAAGAGGTCTCTTTGACCTGATCCATCGCCGTATTCAGCTTCCTCATCTGCTCTTTTGTGCGGCTCATATCCTCCGTCACAAGGCCCACCTGGCCCGATACTTCCTGTGCCCCGGCAGCGTTCTGGTTGGCGGCTGCTTCCACCTTTTCAACGGAATCCGCCAGCTGCTCCACCGAGCTGGACTGCTCGGAAGCGCCCGACGCCAGCGACTGGGCACTGGAAGAAACCTGATCCGCACCGGCATTGACCTGCTCCGCCGAAAGGCTGATGGTTCGCAGCGTCTCGTTCAGCGAGCTGTAAATCAGCGCCACAGACTCCCCGATCGGCTGAAAGTCCCCCGAATATTCGTAGCTGACCGTCGCACGCATATCGCCTTTGGAGATGTGCTCCAGATGCTGCGTCACGTCGCTGATCATGCCGGCCATGTTTTCAATGAGCGTTTTGCAGGCGAGTGTCAGCCGCCCGGTCTCATCCTGAAGCTCCACAAGTTCTGCGGGCGGCGTATGCACATCCCCCTGTGAAAGCAGCACCAGGCGCTCGGTGACCGATTCGATCGGCTTTGTCAATTTTGCGGACCAGCGCAGCATAAAGACCAGATTCAGCGCCCCGACAATCACGCTGACAACGACCAGAATGATTCCGTCTCTGCGCTGCTCCTGCTGATTATGAGCCATGCTTGTCTCAATATCGTCAAAATAGCTTCCTGTGCTGATGTACCACCCATAGGGTTCAAACAGCTCTGTATACGCCCTCTTTTTAAATACGCCGTCCTGACCGGGCTTTGTAAAATAGAATTCCGTAAAGTCGCCGCCTTTGTCACCGGCGGCAATCACATTGCGGATGTAATAATTGCCCTGCTTATCCTGCACGTCGTAGCGCATCTGGCCTTCATATTCCTTATTCATATGTACCGCGCACAGGCCGTTCTTTTCGTCCGCCCACAAATAGCCGTCCCCGTTATTGTAGCGGGTGTCGCGCACAATCGTTTCCGCAATCTGGCGGGCCTGCTGTTCGGTGATCTCCCCGGACTTCTGCCGCTCTTCATTCGCCTGCAAAGCGCTGATGACGGTTTCCACCGCATTTTTGGCCTGATTGTCAAACGCGGACTTCTGCTGATCGTTTACTGCGCCAAACGCGCCGTCTAAAAAGAAAAAGGAAAGCCCCGACAGTACCACGACAATTTCAAGCAGCAGAACACCAACAAAACGCACGATCCTGTGCTTGAGCTGCATCGTCCTTTTTTGTCCGAAAAATTGTTTTTTCAAATTGATTCGCCTCGCCTTTCTGTTATCCCTGTTTTCCCAAGCCAAAAAGCAGGAAGAGCTGCAAAACAATAGTGATAACAATAAACATTATCGCTATTATTCTACAGCATTCCTAATCAATTTTAGTAAAAAGCACTCTCTTTCCCCTGCTTTTATGAGAAATGAATGACCGTGGGGAAAAGAGCTGCCTTGAAATCTGGAAAACGCAAGACCTGATTTATTTTATGCAATTAAATATTACTCTCCTTATCTATTATCGTTGCTTCACTTTGATATTTTAGATCGATCACATAAAAAAATGATAAAATTTATTAAAAATTGTTTTTGTTATTTTTGGGGGAACCATAATCCCAGAGAAAATCACCTGCCTTTGCAGTATGCGGGGCAGGATAAAATTTGCGGAAAGAGGCGGAACGATGGAACTCAGTGTTTTTGAGGTCGTTGGCCCGATCATGATCGGCTCCTCCAGCTCGCATACTGCGGGCGCAGCCAAATTGGCACGGATTGCTGGAATTATTGCGGGGGAACCGTACGACCGCGTATCGTTCGGGCTGCATGGCTCCTTCGCGAAAACATACCGCGGCCACGGAACCGACCGGGCGCTGGTATTTGGTGCGCTGGGATATTACGAAGACGACGAGCGACTGCCGAACGCATTTGAAATGGCAAAGCAGGCCGGTCTTTCGTATGATTTTTATGAGACGGAGCTGGAAGGAGCGCACGAAAACACAGCCGTCCTCAGCTTTTTTCAGCGGGATCGCCTGATCTGCCGGGTGATCGGCTCCTCCATCGGCGGCGCGCAGATCATCATTACGCAGATCGACGATTTCCCCACATACTTCACCGCGCAGTCGCCGGCACTGATCTTAAGCTATCAGGATCGCCCCGGAGCCATCAGCAAGCTGACCGGCGTTCTGGCGGAATACGGGATCAACATCGCGGTGATGAAGGTAAGCCGCCTGAAAAAGGGCGGCACCGCGCTCTGCACGATCGAAACCGACGAAGCCATTCCAGAGCAGGCCGCCGAACAGCTCAGAACCATCCCCAAGGTGTTTCAGGTGCGCGCCATCAATCTTTTCAGAGAGGAGGAATCGCCGTGTACCGAACCGCAGAAGAGCTGCTGAGTCAGGCGCAGGAACGGTCTGTTCCCCTCTGGCAGATCGTTCTGGAAAACGAAATGGAACTGACCGAAAAAACGGAGCAGCAGGTTTTTGAGCGGCTGGAGAAAACCTACGGGGTCATGGAGCGCTCGGCGACAAAAGCGCTTTCCAGCCCCCAGCACGCCATCGGCGGCCTGATTACCGGCGTCAGCCAGATTCAGAACGAATACTCCAATCTGGATTCTTCTCTGTGCGGCCCCTGGATGAACCACTCCATGGCGCTGGCCTTTTCGTGCAGCGAGGTCAATGCGGCCATGGGAAAAATCTGTGCGGCCCCCACCGCGGGCGCCTGCGGGATTCTGCCGGCGGTGCTCCTCTCTGTGCGGGACAAACGCGGCCTGACGCTGCGGGAAGTTCTGTGCGGC
>JAEXDU010000081.1 GCA_023401495.1 Bacillota bacterium | reverse complement strand
GCCCAATACCTCCCACAGACTTTCCGCCGCCCATTTTAACTGCTCCATCTGATGTTCCTCCTGCGGTCATCGTTCATACTGTTCTAAAAACGTTGTTTTTTTCCATTGGTAGCGGAAAAGAAACAGTCCTATTTTTAAGTACACCAGTCATGCGATTTAAAATCTGAAAAATATTTTCTCAATTGTATCATGCTTTACATTCTTTGCGCAACAGGAATGCGATAATAGAGAAAATGAAAACAGGCAAAGAGGCTTTCATCAAATCAGGGGAGGTTTTGAACCGATGGGCATGACGATGACGCAAAAAATTCTGGCGGCAAAGGCCGGTCTGCCACAGATAACGGCAGGGCAGCTGGTAGAGGCGTCGCTGGATTTGGTTCTGGGCAACGATATTACCAGCCCGGTGGCCATTAACGAGTTTGAAAAGAGCGGGGCCACAGGGATTTTTCATAAGGATAAAATTGCTCTGGTGCTCGACCATTTTACGCCAAACAAAGACATCAAGGCGGCGGAGCAATGCCGGCAGACCCGCAATTTCGCGGACAAATACGATATTACCAATTTCTTCGATGTGGGTCAGATGGGCATTGAGCACGCGCTTTTGCCGGAACAGGGTCTGGTTGGCCCCGGCGACTGCGTGATTGGCGCGGATTCGCATACCTGCACCTACGGCGCGCTGGGCGCGTTCTCCACGGGCGTCGGCTCCACCGATATGGCGGCGGGCATGATCACCGGCAAGGCCTGGTTTAAGGTGCCGGGGGCCATCCGCGTGGTGCTGAACGGTAAGTGTCCGAAATGGGTATCCGGCAAGGACGTGATTCTGCACCTGATCGGCAAGATCGGTGTGGACGGCGCTTTGTATCAGTCGCTGGAATTCACAGGCGAGGGTGTCAAGTCCCTTTCGATGGACGACCGCCTGTGTATCGCGAACATGGCGATCGAGGCCGGCGCAAAGAACGGCATTTTCCCGGTGGATGAGATCACTCTTGCTTATTGCAAAAACCGCTTCCAGCGCGAGCCGGTGGTTTACACCGCCGACGAGGACGCGCAGTACGACAGCGAGATCGTGATTGATCTCTCCACTCTGCGGCCCACAATCGCGTTTCCGCATCTGCCGGAGAATACCCGCACCATCGACGAAGCGGGTACGGTAAAGATCGATCAGGCTGTGATCGGTTCCTGCACGAACGGACGGATGGAAGACCTGCGCGCCGCGGCAGAGATTTTAAAGGGGCGCAAGGTAAACAAGCGTGTGCGCTGCATCATCATTCCCGGCACCCAGAGCATTTATCTGCAGGCGATCCGCGAGGGATTGGCCGAGATTTTTGTGGAGGCCGGAGCGGTGTTTTCCACCCCCACCTGCGGGCCGTGCCTCGGCGGGCATATGGGCATCCTCGGCAAAGGGGAGCGGGCGATTTCCACTACAAACCGCAACTTTGTGGGCAGAATGGGCCATATCGAGTCCGAGGTGTATCTGTCCAGCCCTGCAGTCGCGGCGGCCAGCGCGATTACCGGCGTACTGACCGACCCCGCAGCGCTGGAAACAGAAAAGGAGGATGCAGAATGAACGCACAAGGAACAGTACACAAATACGGCGACAACGTAGATACCGATGTCATTATTCCGGCGCGCTACCTGAATACCTCATCGCATCAGGAACTGGCGCAGCACTGCATGGTAGACATCGACGCGGATTTTGTAAGCAGGGTAAAACCGGGGGATATTATCGTGGCGAATAAAAATTTCGGGTGCGGCTCCTCCCGTGAGCATGCCCCCATCGCGATCAAGGCGAGCGGGATCTCCTGCGTGATCGCTTCAACCTTCGCGCGGATTTTCTACCGCAACTCTATTAACATCGGTTTGCCGATTCTGGAGTGCGAGGCGGCGGCCCGTGAGATTCAGGCGGGTGACGAGGTCAGTGTGGATTTCGACACCGGTGTGATTCGCGATCTCACCACGGGCAAAACGTATCAGGCTCAGCCGTTCCCGCCATTTATTCAAAACATTATTTCAAAGGGCGGTTTGCTGAACAGCATCACCAATCCGTAAATAAGCCAAATGTTTACAGACCGTTACACAGCAAGGGCGGGGATTCTTTTGAATCCCCGCCCTTGCTGTGTATGATTAGGAGTGCATCTTCGAAGTTGATGCGACAGGAGAAAACGATTGTATGGAACCAAATGATTTGTCAAAAATCTCTTACTCTATGTGAATAAGGCGTTTGTATTCCGCATGCCGAAAGGAGGAGGATTTTCAAAAAGTGCAGTCACTTTTGATCCACTGGGCCTATGATGCCCAGCCTTTCCCGTCCCTCTAACAGCTTTTGGTGCAGATAATCGTATTGAGTCCCTTCCACTACGGCATATTTGTCAGGGTAGGTATCCTGTATATCAATCATGATGTATTGGTTCGATTGTTCGAGAACAACATAGTTGTTGATCAAATATTCTGAACCGTCTTCGACAGTAATACGAATATGATCGTTATAATCAGACTTCATCAATTCATCGTCAGCAGGGAGAAATTTCAACCGGTTTAAATACTCAGAGAATTCGGTAGCGCTCCGGTTAAAAAAGCTGTCCTTGAAAGTGTAGGAGTTCCATTTTTCATCTGGATAGGAAATTCGATACATTAAATTTGACATTTGCTGATATTGAACAACACCCCAGGATAAAATGAATAAGGTAACAGTAATAAGGGCTATCACGGCATTGTTTTTTTTATTGACTGTTTTCACAGTACATCACCTGAAATTCAGTTTGCCATTCACAGTTCCTGCGGATGGTGAAACGAAAATAAAAAGTGTCATTACGGAATAACCGACTTCGGTTGAGATTGGCTTTCTTGCATCATTTGTTTACCTATTTCAGCAATATGGAAGCAGGAATCTTTATTTTTCTTTATCCTCTGCTAATATACCGATTGAGTGCCCCATTTTGTTACAACATTTACCAAAAAAATTTTATTTATTTTAAAAATAAGCCGGAGCACCGGCCCGTTATGGGCAAATGCTCCGGCTGAATTTGAATCAATCAGAATTTATTCGGCTTTTTCCGCCGCGGCCTTTGCGGCTTCCACTACCTTCTGGGCCACCTGCGCGGGGGCTTCCTCGTAGCGGGTAAAGGTAAACGTAAAGCTGCCGCGTCCCTGGGTCACCTGGCGGATAAAAGTGGTAAAGTCGTGCATCTCGGCCATCGGGACTTCAGCCTCAACCACCTGCATTCCGGAGGCTCCGGGGTTCATGCCCATAATGCGCCCGCGGCGCTTGTTGACTTCTCCCATCACGTCGCCGGTGTTGGAATCCGGCACCGTGGCAGAAAGCATGCCGATGGGCTCCAGCAGAATCGGGCCTGCCTGCGGCATGCCGGTCTTATATGCAACATTGGCCGCCAGCTTGAACGCCATTTCAGAGGAATCCACGGGGTGATACGAACCGTCGTACAGGGTAGCTCTCAGGCCGACCACAGGGTACCCGGCCAGCGGGCCCTTCTGGATGCTCTCGCGCAGACCCTTTTCCACGGCAGGGAAGAAGCCTTTTGGTACCGAGCCGCCAACGACGCGCTCGCCAAATTCCAGGCCATCGCTGTCGCAGGGCTCGAATTCGATCCAAACATCGCCGAACTGGCCGTGGCCGCCGGTCTGCTTTTTATGCCGGCCCTGCACCTGCACCTTTTTGCGAATGGTCTCGCGGTACGGTACACGAGGGTCGGCAAGCGTGATCTCCACGCCGAACTTGCTCTTGAGCTTCGACACCACAACGTCCAGGTGCTGCTCGCCGAGGCCGGTGAGGATCATCTGGCGGGTTTCGGGGTCATTGACAAAGCGCAGGGTGGGGTCTTCCTCCAGCAGACGAAGGATGCCCTGTGCGATCTTGTCCTCATCTCCCTTGTTTTTCGGCACAATTGCCATCGAGAGGGTGGGGGCAGGGTAATCCACGCCTTCGAGCACGACCTTGCGGGCAGGCGAGCAGAGCGTGTCGCCGGTGCCGGTGCCCTGCAGCTTCGGCACCGCGCCGATGTCGCCGGCCACAAGCGCTTGCGCTTCCTCCTGCTTTTTGCCGCGGACGGTGACGACCTTGCCGATTCGCTCGGGATTGCCGGTCCTCATATTGACCAGCGGCGTCTCCGTCGTGACTTTGCCGGAGATGACCTTCAGGTACGACAGCTTGCCGATGAACGGGTCGGCGATCGTTTTGAATACGATTGCGGCAGCGGCTCCGTCCTCATTCGCGGAGAGCTCGACCGGATTTCCGTCCACATCCAGCCCCAGTTCGCCGCTTTTTTCTTCGGCGGAGGGGGCCAGCCAGATCAGGCCGTTGAGCAGCTGCTCAATGCCGTAGGTCAACTGGGCGTCGCCGCAGAACACAGGGCTGATGGTGCCGTTCTTTACGCCCTTGCTCACACCGACGATCACTTCTTCGGGCGTGAACTGCTCACCGGAGAAATATTTCTCGAACATTTCCTCGCTGGTTTCGGCCACCGCCTCGTAAATCGCGGTGCGCAGACCGTCCAGGCGGTCGCCCATGTCTGGCATCGGCACCTCGACCGGCGTACCGTTCTGGTAGCGGTATGCTTTATATTCCAGTATGTTTACGTAGCAGTCAGCATTGCCGTCTACAATATAGGGGACGACCACCGGGCACACGGAGGGGCCGAAGCTGGCCTTCAGATCTTCAAACACACGGTAGAAGCGCGCGCTTTCGTCGCACAGGCCGTTGACAAAAAAGATTTTCGAAAGTCCGCGGGCCGATGCCGCCTGATTGGCCTTCTCGGTTCCGACCAGCACGCCGGATTTGCCGGATACGGTGATCAGAACGGAATCCGCGGCGCGAACCGCTTCGTAAAGCCCACCCTCAAAATCGAACAGGCCGGGAGTATCGATCAGATTAATCTTATGGTTCTTCCACTCCAACGGAGCAACGGCTGCGCCCACGGAAGCCTTGCGGCGGATTTCCTCGGGATCAAAATCACAAACCGTATTTCCTTCCCCTACCTTTCCCAGCCGGTCAGATGAGCCGGACAAAAACAGCAATGCCTCTGCCAGCGTAGTCTTTCCCGAGCCGCTGTGGCCCGCAATCGCAATGTTCAGAATATTTTTTGCATGATACTGCTTCACTTGGTAAAACTCCTTTCAAGATGCCCCAGCCGGGGCAGTAGGGTAATGCCGGGAGACCGTTCTGTGCAAACGGCAGTTGTTTGGATATTACCTACAATCCAATCCCAGTTATTTTTTACAATTATATCTTATTTTCACATAGGAAGCAATGCTTTCCAATAAATTAGACGCATTCAATAAGACGATTTTATGGAAACTATATAATTTAACGAATTCGGTTTTCTTTTGTGGTTTCTCCAGGATTCTCTTGACGGCACAAAAAAACGGACAATCCCTGTTTTATGGGGATTGTCCGTCGAATCTGGCCGGGCCGGGCGATCCAGCCGATTTTTGTGTTATGGCTTGCGCAGCCGCGGGATAATCAGTACGGCCGCCGCCCAGAACAGCTGATACAGCAGCAGGGCCATGGTGGAAAGCTGCTCGAGCCCGGAATAGAATACCAGGAACGCTACCAGCATGAACCCAAGGATGACCCCGACGGTCTGCAGCAGAGTCGCCATGGTCACATTGCTCTTTTCGCGCACACAGGCGGTCAGCATCCGCATCATAGAGGCGGGGCGGCCCTTCGTAACAAACAGGGCGTCGGCGCGCTCGCGCTCCTTCGTGATCTTAGTCTGATACATGGTGCCGAGCGTTTCCGGCAGGATCCGTACGGAATGCGGGTCAAGGCCAAAGCATTCGGCCACGAATTCGGGGGTCATGTTCGGGTCTGTTGTGCGCAGAATCAGGCTGATGCCGTTCTGCTCCATGCGGCGCAGCTCCAGCGCGCGTCGCTTGTCGGAGTTATATGAAATGACGAACATCGCGACCAGTTCACCCTGCGAGGCCAGATAGACCACTTTTTTCCCGCCCAGCAGGTATTTGTTTTCGTAATCGCGGGAGGGCGGAGTCAGCCCGTGCTGCTCCAGCAGCTGCCGGGTGCCTACCAGGGTGCGGCGGCCGCTCACCCAGCCGGTAACGCCGCGTTCATCCTCATAGGTGATGTTTTCGGCCTTCGGCAGAATATCGCGCCGGTTCTGAATGATCTGCTCAAACAGGTCGCTTAAGGGGCCGCCCAGGGTGCACATCACCGCGCTGGCATCCATAATGGCTTCGTCGATGCGCTGGCCGCCGAACGTTTTGATTCCATTCAGGATGACCGTTCCCTTGGGGAACAGCTCCTTGGCGTCGGTCATCAGCGCATTGGTGTTGCAGAAATACTCCACGGAAGGGTTGCCTACGAGCATTGTGCCGCACCGCCGCGCCAGGGCGGACAGACGGCTGATCGGCATGTTGACGCACAGCATGCTGGTGATCGGCGCGCTCACACAGGCCGCGGCGGCCAGAGCCGTTATGGCGGCGGAGGCGCTGCGGGTCAGCACCAGACTGATAGCGCACAGCACCAGTGTGCCGAGGAACAGCAGCGGAGCCATCGACTGCGACGCCTGTTCGCTGGGGTCCGGCTCGTAAGAGTTTCGCAAAAAGTTGCGGAAAAAGCCGGTCTTTCTCTGGTACGCGATCAGCGGCTCGCCTACCACGCAGCCTTTTGCCAGCTGCAGGGCGGTGTTGTAATCATCGAACAGCTCAACGCCCATTTTGGGTTCAGGCGAGATTAAAAAGCGGAAGTTTGCGCGGATGCGCCGCACCATAGAGAGCTTGCCTGCGGAGTTGAGGAACAGGCCGAGCGCCGCCAAAACGGCGTACAGGTGCAGTTGTCCCCTCTCTATTTCCTGCGTCTGGAACAGCAGGGCGGCGCCCTGTATCCACGCGGCCGCGGCGGCCACGGCCACGCCGCTGTCCGCATTGGCCTGAAGACTGACCAGCGCCCGGATTCCCCCGAGCACTGTTTTGCGGCAGAACACGATCGCCATGGTCAGCAGGCACAAGTTCGTAATCAGGTAGGCCAGCGGCAGAACCTCTGCCCGCAGAAACGCTGGCAGCATGCCGGAGCGTTCACTGACAAAGCCCCAGAACAGCATTACGAGCAGCAAAATCCCCGTGACGGAAACACGCAGGGCCAGCGCGCGGTGTTCCGCGCCCAGCTCGTGCAGAATCGAGGGCGCGTCCTCGGGTGCGGTGTAGTCGTCCAGATTTTCGGGTTCCGGTTCGGTGCCGGGTTCATCGTTGGGATCGTTGTCTTCTTCCACTTCCCCGAGAAAGCGGAAGGTATGTACTCCGGAAGAGGCAGGATGCCGTTTTTTCCGGCTGCGCGATTCCTGTACCGGTTCTTCGGGCGGTTCCTCCGGTATGGTTTGGTAGCTTTCCTCCACACGGGTCAGCGCCGCTTCCAGTCGGTCGAACTCCAGTACATGAACGGGCAGAGTATTCGGCAGGTATTTGCGCGATGCGCGGACCAGTGCGCGAATCTGTTCCTTCTTTTGCTGCTCCGCATGTCGCTGAGCGGTCTCTGCCTGCAGCTGTTCGAGCGCGGCGCGCGCCCTCTTTTCCTCTTCGGACTGCGGCAGTTCTTCGGTTCCCGCTTGCGGGACTGTCTGTTCCGGCTCCTGCTCACTGGAGGCATGCAGTACTGCGGGCTCCGGCTGCGGAAGGCTCTGCTCGATTGCTTTCTGTTTCAGTGCTTCCGGCTGCGTGGATTCGGGGGCGGACTTCGGTTCGGCTGGCGCAGGTGCGGGATTGGCCTTCTCCTGCGACGGGACCGGTGTACGCGACTGATCCGGCAGATCAGCGGCGGACGGCTGGGGCTCCGCTCCGTGGGGAACAACTTCTATTTCTTTTGTGATTTCATTTTTAGAAACCGGTGGCTGTGCGGTGATCACTTCCCGCGCGGGGCGTTCGGTTTTGGGGCGCGGCCGCTGCTCCGGTGCATCTGTTTCTTTCCGGGACTGCCGAACCAGACGGGCGGCTTCCTCCAGATCCATATATCCGCCTTCCGTTTCCTTTGGGAACGGGAGCGGCTCCAGGTGCAGGTGATGGCTGGCGGGGAGACC
Source organism: Bacillota bacterium (assembly GCA_023401495.1). GTDB lineage: Bacteria > Bacillota > Clostridia > Oscillospirales > Acutalibacteraceae > Faecalispora. Next base: position 1,126 of record JAEXDU010000081.1, on the reverse strand, counting down.
GGGCAGGCGGAATTCCTGTGTGGATTCTTTTGGTGGCAGGGGAGCGGATTCCTGCTGTGTGCGTGTGCTCTGCTTCGGCCGGGCCGGCTGTTCCGGAGCCGGGGGTTCGGCGGCTTTGGGCGCAGTGGGGCCAAGGGGCCGCTGCTGCGTTTCCCGGATCAGCTGTACGGGCGCGGCAGGCTCCCACGGCTGGAACCGGGCAGATATCTCTTCCTCTACCTCGTCCTCCGGCGTTTCGTCAAACAGATAGCGAAACGCGGGGGATGGGCCCTTATCCATGGAAACGGTGTCGTCGTAGCCCTTTTTATATTCCTCTACCGGCTTAAGCTGAAGCCCGTAGTAAATGTCCTCTTCTTCGTCAAATTCGCAGGCTTCTGCCGCTTTGCGGTTGCGCCGGCGCGCAAAAAAACCCTTCAGCCCGCGGGGAGCGGGCTGTTCTTCTTCGGGTTTTGGTTCTTCGGGGTCTTCTGTTTCGTCCGCCGCGCGAAAGCGGATTTCTCCGTTCTGCCCGGGAGTGAGCGGTTGGGCCGGCATCTCCTGCGGGGGCTGAGAAATCGGGGCCGGAATCTCTGGCCCGGGCTGAGGCGGGGCCGGCTGCTCCGGCTTTGGCTGGGTCTCGGGCGGCTGAATCCGCGGCGCGTTCTGCTCGTCCTTGCCGGTCAGCGTTTCATACGCCTTATTGCTCAAACGGCCTTTGGCCTCCGCAAGGATGTCATCCACCGAGTATTCCGGCGGGTTTTTTCCCCTGTTGTTTTCCATGGTAGGCTACACGCTCCCGTCCTTTTGCTTATTTGGCCTGAATCCCCCTGCGCTGCCGTACGACCTCATAGCAAATCACGCCGCATGCCACAGAAGCATTCAACGAGTTTATCTTTCCCAGCATCGGCAAAGATATGATAAAATCTGAATTTTCTCTGATCAGCCGGCTGACTCCGAAGCCCTCCGAGCCGATGACGATCGCGGCGGGGCCGCGGTAATCCACACCGCACCAGTCCTGGCCGTCCATATCGGCGGCGTAAATCCATACGCCGCGTTTTTTCAGTTCCTCCAGCGTGCTTGACAGATTGCTCACCCGTGCTACCGGCACATATTCCACTGCTCCGGCCGACGCTTTGCCCACGGCAAA
>JAEXDU010000071.1 GCA_023401495.1 Bacillota bacterium | reverse complement strand
TTTGAAAAAGCTCTATTTACATACTGAAAAGCCGATCCAGATCAGACTTTCGTTCTGATCTGGTTTCTTCAAAACATACAAAGCCCCATTCGACAGACCGGTCAAATCCTGTCTGGCGAATGGGGCTTTTGTGTTATGCGCAGGGTAATACGCCAACACCGTTATTTTTTGTCAAACGACGGGTTGAACGCATAGAAGTTCCTGCTGTCCAGATGATCGGTGGTGATTCGCAGGCCTTCACCGAAGCGCTGATAATGAACGACTTCTCTCTGCCGCAGGAATCGGATGGGATCAATGACATCGGGATCGTCGCAGAAGCGAAGGATGTTGTCGTAGGTAGTGCGGGCCTTTTGTTCTGCTGCCAAATCCTCATGCAAATCGGTAATCGGGTCACCCTTTGACGCAAATGTCGACGCGGAATAAGGTACGCCGCTGGCGTCTACCGGATAAATTCCCGTGGTGTGATCGACGAAATAGGAGTCGAACCCGGCCTCCTTGATCTGCTCCGGAGTCAGGTTGCGGGTCAGCTGATAAACGATGGTGCCAACCATCTCGAGATGCCCAAGTTCTTCTGTTCCGATATCCGTTAAAATCGCTTTCAGCTCCGGATACGGCATGGTGTACCGCTGACTCAGATAGCGAAGAGAAGCGCCGAGTTCCCCGTCAGGCCCGCCACACTGTAAAAACGTATCTTTTTTACTGGCGAAATACAATTTCGATTGTTCTGTTCCTTCGATCAAATACAATATGATCGACAAATGAATGGAGCAGCTCATTTTTGATATCGGCTCCCGCTGTTTGATCCTGCAGAACGGCAAGAATGCTCTGCCTGGAAAGGCCCGGCTCTTCCCTCTGATCTTCCCGCACGGCGGTGAGCTCTTCCTGAATCCGCTGGAGTTCGTTCTGAACGCTTTCTTTGTTCGCCCGGTATTCCTCCAGCGTATCGACACCTGAAGCATACGCTTCTTTTGCGCGCAAAAGCCTGTTCTGCTGGTATCTCAGCGCTTTTTCCGCCAGCCCTCGAATATCCGTACCCGCTGCTGTGGGGTGTAGGTGCAGCACAAAAGTATCCCTTTCCAACGCCTGCCGGATTCCGGCCAAAACCAAGGCGTTCAGCTTTGAGATGGAAATGCTGTGGGATACATTGCACCGGCCGTGATTATAATTGACACACTGCAGGCTGTCTTTGCCGAGCCTTGCAAGGGTGCCGCCGCACGCGCCGCAGCGAACCAGCCCGCGCAGAAGATATGCTCCGCTCTGCGGCGAGGCCTTTCTCGAGTATCTGGGATAAATCTTCTGCAACCTCTTCTTCTGTCGCTGCGCGAGATCCCAGATCGCCTGATCGATGATTGGTTCATGCAGGCCCGGAAGAACATTTTCAGGGCTGCCGCCGTCCTTTTGCTCAGCCCCGCCCGGCGTCCAACGTATTTTACCGAGATACACCGGGTTATTCAGCACATAATCCACCGTGCGGCCCGCCCAGAGATTTCTTCGGTTCGTCAGCACACCCATCGCGTTGATTTTCCGGGCGATTTCCGTTGCCCCCATCCCGGACAGATAATCCGCAAAAATCATGCGTACGATCTCCGCCTGCTCCGGCCGGATTACATACCGCTTATCGATGATGTCGTACCCGAAGGACGGAATCGAGACGGGTTCGCCCCGACCCGCCTTTTCGGTCATCCCGCGGGTGACCTCCTCCGCCAGATTGATACTGTAATACTCATCCATGGCCTCGATGATTGCTTCCATCAGGATGGACATTTTATCGTCGCCGAGCGCTTCGGTAATAGAGATCACGTCGATCCCCAGCTGCCTGCGCAGCATCGTCTTATACACGATGCTGTCCTGCCGGCTGCGCGCAAACCGGCTGAACTTCCAGAGCAGAATCGCTTCAAACGGTTTTGGCTTGCGCTTCGCGATCCCGATCATCCGATTGAACTGGGTGCGGTTTTTTGTTGATTTTCCGCTGATCCCCTCATCGGCGAACAGGTATTCATCCGGCACTGTCATTCCGTTGCGCGCGGCATAAGCGCGGATCAGCCGAATCTGGCTGTCCGGGCTGTATTCGGCCTGATCTTCTGTGGAAACCCGTATATAGGCCGCCGCGATTTTCATCCCAGCCTTCCCCCTTCCATCGGAATTTCCATCCTCATCCCCTGAATCTGTATATGAAACCCTGTGAGGGATTATTCAAAACGCATGGGGTCAACTCCGCCTCAGGCGCTCACCACATCTTCCATACATTGGGCTGCCGCTGTCATAGGACAAAATTCCGCGCCCATATGCTTGGTGTGGGGGTGAGGCTGATGGCAAAAAAAGAAACATTCACAGTGGCAGCAGCCATTCGGCTTGATGACGGGCGCGTGCTTCCCTGGGGCCGCACAGTCTTTGCGCTGACAAAAGAATCCGGCGAATACCGCTGCGAATGCCTGGAGCATACCTTTCACCTAGAACAAGAGGAACGTCAAGCCTATGAAGCGGCCATGCTTGAGCGCGTGGGGGAACAAATGTCCCTGCGTCAGTCGCGCGGCAGACCGCCGCCGGGCTGATATTCCGGAACGAAACAAGGGGTACAGTAAAACACCGCACCCGGCGGCGGATGCGGTGACAATCAAAATTTTGTTTTTAGTTTAAAAGCCAAACTCCGCAGCTGAGGTAAGCTGCAAATGTCACCCACAGCAAATATGGAATCTGCAAAAATGCGGCGGCTTTTTGGCAGCGATAAAACAGCCAAAGCATGATCAGAATCAGCACCCAGAGAAGAATCAGCCAAAGGAACGCCGCAAAGAAGGCTTGCAGATTAAAGAAAATCAGCGACCAGAAAAAGTTGACAAGAAGCTGAGTGAGGTATACCGCAAGCGCCCGTCTTTTCCACTGGCACCCCGAGCAGTATACCAGATAGGCCGAAATCCCCATCAGAAAATATAGAATTCCCCAGGCAATCGGGAAAACGGACGGCGAGGGTGACAGCGGCGGCAGATAAAGCTGTTCATACAGCGCGGAATTGTCCCTGGTCAACAGTCCGGCCAGCGCACCTGTTCCCATGCTGAGAACGATGCTCGCGATCAGCGCCTTCCATCGAATCGTAACACAATACATCTTCTCCCCTCCTGTTCTTCCAATCATTTCGTACCTAAAGACCCCAAACCCGTTTTCTTTCGTGGATGGTGGGAATCCCCCCGCGGCACTAGTGTATGCGGTAATCCATCGGTTCTATGCAGACGGGAACCGATGCGTTTCAAAAAAGCATCCCATTTTGATTCTCCCGAACTTTGTGACCTAGTTACGGAAGCTTTCTTTTGGCTCTGCTATACTCATACCAACATCAAAATTCAATGAAGGAGGAATCAAAATGGAAGAAATGCAAGTTACCAGAATGCCTTTGATCGGCGATAAGGCGCCTTCTTTCCACGCTGTTACAACACAGGGAGAAATCAATTTTCCGGAAGATTACACAGGAAAATGGGTGATTCTCTTTTCGCACCCCGCGGATTTCACGCCCGTCTGCACGACGGAGTTTATGACCTTTGCCTCTATGGCGGAGGAGTTCAGAAGCCTGAATACCGAATTGGTCGGCCTGTCCGTTGACTCTCTCTATGCACATATCGCATGGCTCAGAAAGATTCAGGAGCTGGAATGGAACGGCATGAAAAATGTTGAGGTCAAATTCCCGCTGATCGAAGATATCCGTATGGAGGTCGCAAACAAATACGGCATGATTCAGCCGGGACAGTCCAACACGCAGGCGGTCAGAGCTGTTTTCATCATCGACCCTCAGGCGAAAATCCGCACGATATTGTATTATCCCCTTTCGACCGGCAGAAACTTTGACGAGATCAAACGGATTATTCTCGCGCTGCAAAAGGCAGATCAAGACAGCGTTGCAACCCCCGCGAACTGGCGCCCCGGCGACGACGTGATCGTACCGACGGCCGGCTCTTGCGGAACAGCGAAAGAGCGAATGGAAAGCCAGAACGAAGACCAGTATTGCCTGGATTGGTTCATGTGCTTCCGTCGTGAAAATAAATAACCGGCAGTTTCATCTCCCCCTCTTCCTGTAGAAAAAGCGCCTGCAACGCAGGCGCTTTTTCTTTGTGGGAACAAAATCCCTGAAATCAGCCGGAGCTCGAATTGCCCGGGGCCGGATACGAATTGCTCCCTATCCACTTTTTAGACAGATCCCCTTTGTCCACCGAACCTTCAGTCAGCGGAGTTTCGTCCTGTGTAAAGGCGATCAACTCGCGGTTAAATTTGTCCATTTGATCGTAGAACAGGAAATGACCGCACTGCTGAAACGAAACCAGCTTGGAATTCTTGATCCCCTTGTTCTGCGCCACCGCCAGCGGATACAAACAAACCCGATCGTTCAGCCCGTGCAGAATCAGCGTGGGGACATTGACCTTTTCCATATCGTCGAACAGCACCTCATTCAGCCAGGTATTCGCAATCGCGGCGGTCGACCAGCTGGCCGCCTGCAGCCCCAGCTGGAAGATCCAGTCCTGGATCGGTTTGCCGACGCAGTGGAAAAAGATCATGTTGCCAAAGCCCACAAGCATCTTGGGGCGGTCGGTATATGTTCCCTGAATAATGTCCAGAACCGCCTTCCTCTGCAGCCCATACGGAAAGTTTGGACGCTGGATCAGGCTGGGGGCCGCCGCCGCAAACAGCGCCAGCTTCGATACCCCGTGGCCGTTATGTCTTGCCATGTAGCGCAGGCAGATCGCCCCGCCCGTGGAATGGCCGGCAAGTGTAATGTTCCTCAGCTGCAGCGCGTCAATCACGGCGCGTATGTCGTCGGCCAGGCGGTTGTAATCGTAGCCGCTCCATGGCTTATCGGAAAGACCAAAGCCGCGGCAATCGATCCCAATGCACCGGTACCCCAGCCTTGGAAGCTGGTTGAACTGATACTCGAACAAATTATGATTCCCCGGCCACCCGTGAACAAAGAGAATTGTTTTATCCCCGCCCGGATTCAAATCCTCGACAAAGATTTTGACGTTCGACTCTACCGTTACATAATAACCCACGTTGTCATCTCCCTCCGAAACAATACCAGAATATTCTTTTAAAGACATTTTGGTGACTACTTGTGAAAGGATATTGGCAAAGGAATCAAAAAACTCTCTGTATTTTTGCTTTGGATGGAATCAAGAAATCATCTGAAGCAAAACCACCGAACGATTTGATACCCTTTTGCCATGTGGCCCGCCATACTGTGTCATAATGATCTTGGCCAGAGCGGGGTTGGGGTTTTTAATCTTGATCGGGTACTGTAATCTTTTTTCATAAACCCACATTAGTTGTTAACCTCCTCTTCAATTTCCCATGGCCAGGGGCCAGTGATCCAGGCCCATCGGCTGGTCTGGTTGCTGGTTTCTCCCATCGGGCCGTAGGCGTCCTCGTAATTTTTGGTCAGTTCATCGATCTTCTTGCGGGTGTCTTCCAATTTCTTTGCCGCTTCGCAGTTGTTGGGGTGTGTGTCCAAAAAAATGTGAAGCTCCCACGCCATGAATCGGTACGCGTTGATCTGGCGCATCAGTCTTTCCTGATCTGTCATTTCAGAACACCCCTTTTCCCTGTAAAGGGTTTATCCAGATCCGGGAAAATCGTGCCCTGATCAAATCCCTTCTCAGCCGAATACGTTGCGTCGAATTGCTGGAACGGTATATATGCCATGGCAACCACCGTCTGGGCCGGCAGCGGTGAAACCGCAACGGTCAGTTCGCAGCTCTGCATGCTCTGTATACTCTGCACACTCTGCATATTCTGCATGCTCTGCGCGTTCTGCATGCTTTGCGCGTTCTGCATGCTCTGTGCATTCGGCATGCTCTGCGCATTCTGCGTGCTCTGCACATTCTGCATGCTTTGCGCATTTTGCGCGCTCTGTACATTTGGCATGCTCTGTGCATTCTGCGCGCTCTGCACATTCGGCATGCTCTGCGCATTCTGCGCGCTCTGCACATTCGGTGTGCTCTGCACATTCGGTGTGCTCTGCGCATTCTGCGTGCTCTGCACATTCGGCATGCTCTGCGCATTTTGCGCGCTCTGCACATTCGGCATGCTCTGTGCATTCTGCGTGCTCTGCACATTCGGCATGCTTTGCGCATTCTGCGCGCTCTGCACATTCGGCGTGCTTTGCGCACTCTGCGTCTCCCGCGCGTTCTGCGTACTTTGTGCATTCTGCGTCCCCTGCGCATTCTGCGTACTCTGCGCGCTCTGCGTACTCTGCATATTTTGCAGGTTTTGCATATACTGCAGGTACTGCAGATTCTGGTTATCTGTCATTCTTCTCGTGTTCCCCTTTCTCATAATCTAAAGCTTATCCCATAACAGAATATGCCGGCAGAATATTCCGAGTGCCTGTTCTCTTTTGAAAATCAGGCGGAAGCCGATTCCGCCGCCGAAAGCAGCACACAGCAGAAGCTTTTCAGGACAAATCGCCGGGCCGCGATTCTGATCATCGCGCCGGCGATTTGGCATCTTGCCCACAATTTAAATTCATAGTATAATTTGATACGACTCTTCTTAGAAAGGAGGCTGTGCGTCATGAGATATCTTTCGGGAATGAACCGGAGTTTCTTTCGAATTGGCCCAGCAAAATATTTTCGCTGGAGAAAGCAGGGGCCTGCTTTGTTCCACGTTACTTCGGAGAAATCGCGGGAATGCCGCTGATCCCCGTCTGCCATGAACTTATTGCCAGCGGATTTTCATCCGGCTGACCTTCCGTGTTTTTCTCCCTGAATTTTTAGAGAGGAAACCCTTTTTTATGAATCAAATCACAACTGAATCCGCCGCCTGGAAAAAGCAGGTCGGCTGGTTTTTGCTGAGCCAAAACATCTCTTTGTTCGGCTCCTCCGTCGTGGGCTTCGCCATCATCTGGCACATTACCCTGACGACCTCCTCCGGCGTATGGATCATGCTTTCGACCATCTGCTCGATTCTGCCGCAGGTGCTGGTTTCGCTGATCGGCGGCGTTTGGGCCGACCGGTATAACCGCAAATACCTGATTATGCTGTCGGACGGCTTTATCGCCACGGCCACGCTCGGCCTGGCCATAGCGTTTCTGCTTGGATTTCAGCGGCTGGAACTGCTGCTGGTCGTTTCGGCCGTGCGCTCGATCGGTGCGGGAATCCAGACCCCGGCCGTGGGGGCGATCTACCCGCAGCTGGTGCCGCAGGAATCGCTGACCAAGGTGCAGGGGATCAACCAGACCCTGAACTCTGTTCTGCTGCTGCTTTCGCCTGCCGTGGGCGGCGTCATTTTAGGCTGGGTGGGAATTGTCGGCGCCTTTTTTGTGGATGTTGCGACCGCCGCACTCGCGATTTTCGTCATGAGCCGGATCGCCGTAGAACGCATCCGCTCCGAAAAAGAATCCGATTCCATGTGGGCGGAGCTGAAAACCGGCATCGACTACACGTTCCGCCACCCGCAGCTGCGGAATCTGATTTTATGCTACATGGCCTCTTTCTTCCTGATCACCCCCGCCGCCGTGCTTTCTCCCCTGCTGGTGGAGCGC
>JAEXDU010000231.1 GCA_023401495.1 Bacillota bacterium | reverse complement strand
CCCTCATACAGTTCCATCGTTTTTTCGATTGGCACAAACAGGTCTCTGGAACCCGCGGCAACGAGCGTGGGGGAAGTGATGCGGCACAGCTCCAGCGTGGCGTCATGGGCTAGACAGGCGTTGCACTGAGCCCGATAGGCATAAGCGGGCATGGGGTACGGATACAGAGCGTCCCGGCGCTCCGCTTCCCAGAGCATTTCTTCGCAGGTATTCTGAATGCCTTGAGAAAAAGTCATCCACTGGTTCAGGTGTTTCAACGTGGTTTTGTCGAGCTGCTCCACGCTGTCCCGCAGAACCTCAATCGCCCGTCGGAAGCTGTTGCTGACACTGGCAAAGGTGCTGGTCAGAACAAGAGAGCGGACTCTGTGGGGGTTCCGGGCCGCCAGGTGCTGGGCAATCGCTCCGCCCATGGAAACACCGTTCACATGGGCCTGCGGTATCTCCAACGCGTCCATAATTCCCAGGACGTCCTCCGCCATTTCAAGGGTGGAATACGCCTCAGCTTCCGGTTTGTCGGAGCGTCCGGCCCCCCGGTTGTCCAGTGCAATACATTGAAAATGCTGGGAATACACCTTGATGTTTTGGTTCCACTTTTCGCCGGGAGACCCCAGGCCCATGATAAGGACCAGCGGCGTTCCCCGCCCGGTGATTTCCACATGAAAGGAGTTTCCGTTGACCAAAATCTCTTTTTCAACCGTATTTTTCATAGCCTAATCCCTTTCTTTCCTCGGGATTTTTCCGTCATACAGCTTCATCCGCTGGGTTCCGCAGGGTGGCAGCATCGTTTTCATCCGTTCCAGAACCGGGGCATAGTCAAATTCCTGAATCGGCAGGTCTATCCGGGTATGATTTAAAGCGCTCAGACACATGGCTTCCAGAATCTCATAGCCATGGTACGAAATATCAATGTTACAGGAATGCGGCTTGGAATCATCGTCCATCCATTCGGCGAATTCAGTATAATACGGCGTCTGAATCGGCACCTGCTGATGATTCCGCCAGCCGGGATCCTTTCCCTCCACCAATCTTCCATTGGTCGCTTTGGTGCATGCTCCCCAAAAGCCGTCCGTTTCCGCATACACATATCCGTCCGTTCCATAAACGGTCAGACGGTTGTCGCTGCTGGCATATTCCGGCGGGTTATGTGCCTCGCTCAAATAGCCGCACTCAATGTAAGCCCGCACCCCATTTTTGAGCTGCATTGTCCCCAGCAGATAATCGGGAGCGGGGTGGGAGTCCTCCAGGGTGGCGGGGCCATGAACGTGTCCCACCACCCATTTCGCCGGATATCCGCCGTTGATCCACAGGGTGTAATCCACATAATGGGTGCCCAGCTGTGAAAACCACGCTTGTGTCTCCACATGGATTTTGCGGATTTCTCCGATTTCTCCCGCTTCAATTCTCTGCTTCATCCGGCGCATTTGCGACAGATATTTTTGCTGGTGGCACACCACAGCCTTGATCCCATGCTGATGGCATAAATCCCGCATGGCCTTCGCTTCCTGCAGGGACTCGGCCATTGGTTTTTCCAGTGAGATTCCCTTGACGCCGTACCGAACTGCCAGCTCGACCATATTCAGCCGGTCGGAAGGGTAGGTGACAAACACAAAAATATCCGGGCGCACAGTGGAAAGCAGCTGTTCCGCGTCTGTAAACAGAGGAACTTGCGTCAGTCCATATTCCTCCGCAACCTTTTGCGCCACGGATTCGTCCAAGTCGCACAGGCCAACCACCTGATAACGGTCCGGGTTTTCCAAAAGGCCTCGCAAATGGATTTTCCCCCGTACACCTAAGCCTAAAACAGCCACTGTATATCGTTTCACTGAACTGTCATCTCCTGTTCTGAAATTGAGCCATATAGAGGCCATCCAGACGAACCACTTCGTCCGAAGCCGTCAACGCTCTGGGGGATTCATCCTCTACCATCACCCAGCCGCGATATTCCTGCTCTTCCAGATAACGGACGATAGAGGGATAATAGATGGTGCCTTCTCCCATGACGGCCCATTCATTCGGCCCCAGACGATCTTTAAAATGGACATGGCGTACTTTGTCCTGATATTGGCGCAAAACCGCGAGGGGATCCATCCCCCCATTTGCAATATGTCCAATGTCTGGAGCATACCCGATATCGGTACGGTACAAAAAATCAAATAGGACACGGTAATCTTCTTCTGTACGGAACAAGGAGTTTTTGCCGGAATTGGGGTGAAAACAGCAGACGATCCCCTGTTCTCCCGCCCGGCGCGTCACCGATTCCATGCAGCGGATCAGATTTCGCCTTCTTTCGTACAGCACGTCTCCGGTTCCCCGCTGGATATCTCCGGCGTGATGGGACAACATCAGCTTGGCCCGGGGGAAACGGGACACAAACGCAATCGCCTGATCGGAAAAGCTCTTTTCCTCCGGTGTTTCTTCGGTCCCTTGCCAGGGCTGATGCAGCACCAGCGCGGCAAGCTCCATGTGATGCTGTGCCAGAAGCTCTGCCACTTGATCCGGCTGGTGAAAATAAGACCCCAGCATCCCGATTTCCGCTTCGATTCCTTCAAATCCTGCCTGCGAAGCGACTTGAATGATATGGGGCATCTGGCCCTGAAACTTTTCCTGGTTCATTTTCCACGGATAGGTTTGGCACCCATATCGGATGTTACTCATGTTTTTTCGTATGACTGACGCTTCCTCATACTTTCCCTCCCTTTCTGCTATCTCGCCTTTTTCCTGTAAAACAGAAGCATTTTCACAAATGCCACGTTTCTTTCTTTGATTGAATTATAACAATGGAATAGGGGACAGTCAATTCATAGCCAATTTTTTTACCTTTGTTTGTAGGATTTGCGTAAGAGAGCACTTGATTTTTATCGTGTTTTTTTAGTGCAGTCTGTGCTCCTTCCCGTTTTTATAAGGCCCATTTCACTTGGATTTTGATTTTAAGTGCAAAGAACCCCGCTTCATAGAAGTGGGGTTCTTTGCATCCTTAACAATGGTTTCTCAGGATTTATAGAAGTTTTTAAAATATTAAATTTTATTCTTTTGAATTTCTTTAAAAACGCTTTGATCCTCTTTTGAAAAATCCGATACGCTCAAAGATTGAGTTAATTTGCCAGTCTCATAATTTAACTTTGTATATCCCTTTTCTCCGATAGCATATACATATGGTTTTATATCTTTATAATTAGTGATAACGTCTATGGAATTGTATGAGCTTTGATCATATAAATCATAATACTTTTTATTGTTCGAGGAGTCCCATCCAAGTAAAACAACAAATCGAGCGTTTCCGAAATAATCGTGTGTATCCCTTCCATCAATAGGATATTCGGTCGTTTTCTCACATGAAACGAATGAACAAATACAAGCAAATACAAAAATAATAGCTGTAAATTTTTTTAACATAAAAACCTCAAGTTAAAAAGTAATACCCACAGTACGGGAAGGGATTCAGCTTGCCGATGAAATTGGCTTCACTGCCGGTGGTATCAATCAGCTTGCCCCATGCGTCATAGCTGTATTCTACAACGACATTCAGGTTGCTGTCAACAATGCCGGTCACATCGCCCTGCGCGTTCTTCATGTAGTAATAGGCGCCGTTGTGGTAGGCAAAGCCGACTCTGGTGCCGTCACTGTCATACATAAACCACAGGGTATCATATCCGATTCTTTGCGCAACAATGGTGCTGCCGTCTACCAGATAATCGGTGAGCGTAACGTCCACGGTCTTGCTGGTGTGGATACCGTCCTGATTATAGGTGTAGCTGGAGATTTTTCCGTTGACAGTGGTGGTCGTCAGCTAGCGGCTCGCCCAGGTAAAGCTCATGCCGTCGCGACGTCATAGCTGGTCAGCAGATATCATGATTTCAGAAATCGGGAAACTGTTCCAGTGATTCTATCCCTCGTAAATGGAGCTGATCTGGTATGGATATCGGCCCCCTTTAAACTTTAATAAGGAAATCATAAAAAGAAACAGCACTGCTATAAGCAGTGCTGTTTCTTTTTATATATTTTATGAATCGTTTCAATAGTAAAAAACTTTTTTCAGATGGGTGCAAAGAAAACAATGATTTATTTATAATCAATCACAAAGTAATCATCAATCATTTCTCCTTCCAAAGAATATACAAGTTTGTATTCCCCAGCATATTTATTTTCATAATAAAATCTTAAGAATACGATGATACATTCTTGTTCTGCTTCTGCCCATGATATAAGAGTCAAAGCCGCCTTATAAAATTTAGGAACTAATAAATTTTCATCATAATTCGGAAATTGTTGATGAAATTCCTCTGCATATTCTGTCTGGTATGAAGCGAACTCCTGATTAAAATATTTGTAGATTTCCTCCTCAATATTATTATTAATTACCCAGCTTTTCAATTCTTTGGTATCCATATTTTAGTCCTCTCTTATTAGTGCAATGCCTTCTCGAACAATTCAAAAATAATTTGGCCTTTATCATCTATATTTCCATATATTCTCCAATCTCCATAATCTGCTTTCACTTTTAGTTCATATTGATATACTTTTCCAGCCACTTTAGTTCCAGGCGCTAATCTTTTAATTCCGCTACCTTCTTTTCCGACAATACCTTTTGCTAATGCATTACCAAATGCAGTCCGACCTTTTTGCCCAAATCGATTTCCTACCTGATTCATTGTAGACCGTCGTATCCATCCCTGAGCCTTGATTCCACCACTAATTCCGAAAGCATAATTAGCAGCTAAAGAATCTCCATATAAAAATGCATAAAAGTACATTTCCCAGCTGAAATCATTATTTTCTCCAAACTTGGTAGCGTACATATTTGCATATTTAATTGCTGATTCAATCTGGATTTTTTCAGCAGCTCTTAAATTGTTCTCTCGAATATTCCAAATTGCCTGACCCAAGGACGATAACTTTTCCCAGATGAGACCATCGCTATCCACTCTTGTTACAGGATTATTTCCACAGTACAAATATAAATTAGCAGCAGTCAAATCTTCTCCAATAGAAATATCACCGTCCGCATTCAAAAACCTACTAGTCTGCGGATCATAGTATCTGCTGCCCAGATAATACAGCCCCGTTTCCGCATCATAGTAATACCCGCGGTACAGGAAAGGATTCAGCTTGCCGATGAAATTGGCCTCGCTGCCGGTGGTATCAATCAGCTTGCCCCATGCGTTATAGCTGTATTCTACAACGACATTCATGTCGCTGTCAATAATGCCCGTCACGTCACCCTGCGCGTTTTTCAAATAGTAATAGGCGTCGTCGTGGTACGTAAAGCCGACTCTGGTGCCATCGCTGTCATACATAAACCACATGGTGTTGTAATTGGTGTTCTGCGCAACAATGGTGCTGCCATCCACCAGATAATCAGTTAAGGTACCATCCACAGTCTTGCTGATACGGATGCCTTCCTGATTATAGGTATAGCTGGAAGTTTTTCCGTTGACAGTGGCGGTCGTCAGCTGGCGGCCCGCCCAAGTAAAGCTCATGCCATCGCGGTAGGCGAGGGGATTGCCGATCTGGTCGTAGGTGAGGAATTGGTCGTCATAGCTGGTCAGCAGGTCTTTCCAGTTGTCGTCATCGTAGGAATAAGAAGCTGTTTCAGCGATTCTGCTTCTAGTAGAGTAAGCTAATACGGCGTATTTAGCTGAACGCTTTCCTGGATCCCACATAATTTACCAGTCTAGTAGCGGCATCTTTAGTCGTGATATATTTTTCATCGACCCGCTTATCCGCGCGGGCAATGTGGAAATAGCGGGTATTCAAAATGAGTCTTACTTCAGACGAGAGAGTCATCTTTTTCAATTCAAATTGTAATGAAAAAGCCTTCCGCAATCTCGTTTAATGCGGAAGGCTTTTATCAAATGTTTTAATAATGCTGGTTATTTTCGAATCAGTAGGTACCGATTCGGAGGTCCGATAGTAGGCTCCCCCTCTAAATAAGCCAGTTTTCCATGAATGCAGGAAATCAGAACAGGGCCATCATAAACCAGATGTTCTAGAGCAAGTTTTAAAGGAAGAGTAATACCGTCATAATTTTCATCAATAGACAGAGGATAACAATCGTCTGGAGCTCCATGTTCTTTCAGGAATTGATAAAGAACTTCTGCGGAGAAACTAGAAAGATTAATTTTATGTGCATATTGTTGATCAAAATATTTACGTTCGGTTATATTCCATATAAAAAGCTCTCTTTTTCTTTCGTTCCAAAGCTCAAATTTTGCTCTTTCCTTTTTCTGCTTTATAATAAAAGCAGAAATTATCTTTTCCTCTATATTTTTATCCAAATAATTGTATCCTCCTTTTAATCAGTCCACTGTAGCTCTGGTAAATCCCGGATAAGTTTTTGTTGAATTAGGATGCGTAAACAAGCCCTATCTGTGAGTTAATAAATAGACAATTGTCAATCTGAATTTTCCGTATATATTTCTTTCTGACCAATATGCCCCTCAGCAACTCTCCATCGGACTTTTGAGGCACAGATTAAAGTACCTTTATAATTACTTAAATCTTTTTCTGCTAATCTTTCACAATCGTACCAATACATGCAATTATCACTTAAAATCATGGTTGCATCATGAATTTCACATGTGCTGTTTTCATCTATAGGGTATATACTCAATCGCTGCAACCCCATAAACTCTATTTCTACAACAGAAGGATTACTGATTTGACGCTGGAAAATAACTTTAAGACTTCTTTGATTATTCACGGGAAACATAGATAAATTCTCATCAACAAACGCTCCACTTGTGTATTTAAATTCCTTGATACAACTGTCATGAAACCCGCCAAATGAACTTAAAAATTTATCTAAATCACATTGGCACATAATTTCATTCCACATTTTTAATTACCTTCTTTCAATAATGCGTCAAAAATCAAGGAATAGCTACATTAGCAGGAATAGTCCACCATAGAGGAGGAACAAGAGAAGGAATCATTCGAATTCCTCGGTAAATTAAATATCCAGCTCCAATCGTTCCAAGCCCGATTCCAATACCCATCCGTATATCTGAAGATGATGGTGTTGACTTTGGAACAGGAATTGCCGGGCCTCTTCTTCCGTTTTTCCATAAATGATCGTGTGGAAATTCATGTTCTCCGCCATGGTTATAATCTCTATCTCTTACAGGCTTACCATCTGGACCATAGAAGCGTTCCTGTTTTGGGGTACCATCAGGATTGTATAAAGTCTCTTTTGAGTTTGGTTTACCAGCAGTTGGTAAACTAGAAGCATTAAATATGTGCCCTATTTGCAACTTCGATAGATTACCATTATAACCAAAAAATACCCAATTAGTTCCTTTTCCAGTGAGTGCTTCAGAGATATCCCAAAGAGTGTCGCCTTTTTCAACCTGAATTCTATTTCCACTTAAAACTTTATATTGTCCACCGAAATCCTTAAAAATTATGGGATCATTTGAACAATAGGCGTACAAATTGTATGCAAGTATATCTTGATTTGCACCAACTTGTTCATCTGCATTCAAAAATCTGCCTGTCACCGGATCATAATATCTGCTCCCCAGATAATACATCCCAGTCTCTGCATCATAGTAATACCCGCGGTACAGGAAAGGATTCAGCTTGCCGATGAAATTGGCCTCGCTGCCGGTGGTATCAATCAGCTTGCCCCATGCGTCGTAGCTGTATTCTACAACGACATTCATGTCGCTGTCAACAATGCCCGTCACGTCACCCTGTGCGTTTTTCAAATAGTAATAGGCGTCGTCGTGGTAGGTAAAGCTGAGCCTCGTGCCGTCGCTGTCGTACATGAACCACATGGTGTTGTAATTGGTGTTCTGTGCCACAATAGTGCTGCCGTCCACCAGATAATCTGTTGTGACGCCGTCCACAGTTTTGCTGATACGAATACCGTCGCTATTATAGGTGTAGCTGGAGATTTTTCCGTTTACCGTGGCGGTCGTCAGCTGGCGGCCTGCCCAGGTGAAGCTCATGCCGTCACGGTAGGCGAGGGGATTGCCAATCTAGTCGTAGGGGAGGAATTGGTCGTCATAGCTGGTCAGCAGGTCTTTCCAGTTGTCGTCATCGTAGGAATAAGAAGCTGTTTCAGCGATTCTGCTTCTAGTAGAGTAAACTAATACGGCGTATTTAGCTGAACACTTTCCCGGATCCCACATAATTCACCAGCCCCATTGCCGCATCCTTTGTCATGACGTGTTTGCCGTCGGCCTGCTCACTGGTATGGGCAATGTGAAAGTAGCGAGTGTTTAAAATAAGCCTTGTTCCTAGCTCCTAGCATGGGCTTTATAATTGTAATAGAAAAGGCCTCCTGCTGTCTAATTTGACGCAGAAGGCCTTAATTAAGCACTAAGAATAAAAACGCAAGTGTCCTTTCCTTTACAATGTTATTTCTCTATAAACTCACATTTAAGAAATTTTTAAATTATTAAACGATCCACTGGTCTTCATGTTTTTTCATTACATCATACAATTCCTTATGAATAAAATCCGATTTCGTAATTTTTTTTAGAAAAACAAATACTGATAAATAGTCCAACCACAGTTCATCATTCTTAGAGATTGCATCCATAATTGCCTTTTCATAATATGGGACTAATTCTTGATTGGGAAAAGTTTTTAAGAGATCAATAATTGTATCTGCACCTGGCCAATTATAATCTTGAAGCCAAGTAAGCAGTTCATATGTGATATGTTTTACTCTTTCGTATCCCATATCTTTTAAAACTTTGGCGGCATTATCCCAATAAGATTTACTAATGGGACGCACAAGCATTTGGGGGGCTATCGCATTATCAATCACAATTTCTTTAAATGCCTGCTGTTGATCTTTTAACGCTGCATCCCATCTTAATTTTGAAAGTAATACCATTTCTTTTTCAGTCATTCTTAATTTCCCCTTCCAAAAGGATCCCACACAATTGAACGTAAGGTTGTTGTGTACGGGTGTGGTGATAAATTAGCAGTATCCCTTGTTGCCATCCAAGACCGGAGAGTGTCTGGAGCGACAGGTCTAACGCTCACATGATTTGGACGATCATTTATTGCAATTAAAGTTCCTGTTTCATTGACTGCTTCAATTGTTGTTTCAACATACTTACCATTAGGTTTATTTAAAGAAAAGGATAACCCATCTGTATCTGTTTCGCGAGGGGTAAGGTTATAAGGAGTCCTGCTTCCAGCACGGTAAATTTTAGTCTTTTTCGATGGATTTTTTATTGCTGTTCTTTCTTTTGTCTCTGCCTTTGCCTTTGGAAGAGATTTTGGTGCAGTTTGAACAGCAATCTGCCCAGTGGCAAAAAATCCTACACCTACTGCCATCGTTCCCACAGTATACGCTGTAGCTGCA
>JAEXDU010000141.1 GCA_023401495.1 Bacillota bacterium | reverse complement strand
ACCCTTACCGGTGATAACACCGTTCTCGAAAGCGCCACGAATGCGGCGATACTGGCCATACATGTAGGCAACTTCTCTTCCGCCTACGCCCAAGTCGCCAGCGGGAACGTCGATGTCGGGACCAATGTGGCGATACAGCTCAGTCATAAAGGACTGGCAGAAACGCATGATCTCAGCGTCGCTCTTACCGCGGGGATCGAAATCGGAACCGCCCTTAGCGCCGCCCATGGGCAGAGTGGTCAGGCTGTTCTTAAAGGTCTGCTCAAAGCCCAGGAACTTGATGACAGACAGAGTTACGGAAGGAGCAAAGCGCAGGCCGCCCTTGTAGGGTCCGATTGCTCCGTTGTACTGTACACGGTAGCCGCGGTTTACGTTTACCTTACCGGCATCATCAACCCAGGTTACGCGGAACTCAATGGTGCGCTCGGGCTCAACCATTCTCTCCAGCAGGCCGGCCTTCTCATACTCGGGGTGGGCATCCACCACGGGAGCCAGGGAAGAGAGAACCTCTTCAACCGTCTGAAGGAATTCGGGTTCATTGGCGTTCTTTTTCTTGGTTTCTTCCAACACTCTTTCAACATACGCGTTCATAACAAAGACCTCCATAAAAAAATTTTTCTCTAAAAATAGGGAAAATTTACGTAAATATACAAAAAGGATTCGCAAGCTCTGGGTTCAGCGCACGCACTTCTCCCGCAAAAGCTTTTTGCCAATACCTATTTTGTCCAAAAAACGTCGCTATTTTCAGAAAACGCGAAACGGCGTTCTTCCTGAAACCACACACATCATTCAGAACGGCCGATCATCGTTTTTTCCACGCTCTGCCGCCCGGCAATTTCATCCGGGCGGCAGAACCACACACACTTTTTAGAAATTCAGAGTGACCAATTCCTTAGAGTTTAAGGAAATCAGATCACGGAGTCCACCAGTTGAGGAAACCGGTGATAATCGCCGCGTTGACGAAGTCGATGAAGAGACCGCCAACCATGGGGATTACGAAATATGCCTCTCTTGCGGGGCCATACTGCTTGGTGATTGCCTGCATGTTCGCCATCGCGTTCGAGGTAGCGCCCATCGCGAAGCCGATGAAACCAGCGGTCTGTACCGCAGCATTGTAGTTCTTGCCCATTACGTTGAACACTACATAGTAGGAGAACAGATACATCAGGATGATCTGACCCAGCAGAGCAACGATCAGAGGCAGTGCCAGATCGACCAGCTGCCACAGCTTGAGGCTCATCATAGCCATTGCGAGGAACAGGTTCAGGGAAAGTCCGCCGACTGTGTCGATCTCTTCGCCCGGGAACTTCTTGCCTCTTGCGTCATTGATGTTGCGCATGCAAGCTGCAACCAGCATCGCGCCGATATATCCGGGGAGTGTAACGCCGGTAGCCGCTTTCAAGCCGACAGAAACGAGCTGGCCAATACCGATTGCAACCGCGAGGAGCATTGCAGCCTGAGTAAAGGCACCGCCGGTGGTGTTAAAGGTCTCGCCATCCTCGCTACCCTCAATCACTGTATCAGTAGATTTCAGGTTGAACTGCTTAATTCTTCTGTAAGCAGTGGGGCCGCCCATGATGGAGCCCATTACCAGACCGAAAACAGCCGCGGTAATACCTACGATGCTGCCCGTGGTCATGCCGTAACCGCCCTCAGCAATCGGGAGGTCCATGGTGGCACCGAATGCCGCCGCCGTGCCGGGGCCGCCGATCAGCGCAACGGAACCAGCCGCAACACCGAGTCGGGGATCCTGACCGAACGCAGACATAATGCCGCCGCCCAGGAAGTTCTGCATGAACGTCATTACAGTTCCCAGCAGCAGCATGATGATGATGGACTTACCGCCGCTCTTCAGAAGCGGAATGCTGACCGTGAAACCGACGGTGCAGAAGAATACCAACATAAAGAAGGACTGCAGCGTGTCGTTAAACGAAATGTTTAATATACCGCTTCCCGTGAGAACCGTATTCACGATAGCGAAATACAAACCGCCTACCAGAGGCGCGGGGATACATTTTTCTTTCAGAAAACGAACTCTTTCAACTGTCCAGTTACCAAGCCAAAACAAGAGTGCCGCAAGACCTGCCGCCAGGTACATGTTTAGGCCAATTGTAGTCATACCGGCATCGTTCGTGCCGATATCAATGACTCCTTTTAAAACGCCCATAAACTGTCTCCTCCTACAACAATAGAAATTTGGTTGTCTGTAAGTATGACATCGCAATGTCAAAATGCTACAGAAAAATACAATAACGTCAAAAATTTAATAAAAAATATTTGGCGCCGGAGCAAATACCATCCAACATGAACAAATCACGGGCTTGTTTCCCGTTATTCTGCCAAAAAAGTCTTGTTGGAGCCGCTCCATTCGTTGTCGATCCGGTGGTTTTTCACGAGCTCCACCCGCTCTGTGCCGACTCGATTCCCGCTGTCGCTGTAAAGATACGGCAGTGCCGTTTCAGCGATGGAATACGGAAGGAAGGCCGCGCACATTCTTACCTGCCGCGAAAGCTCATCTTATGTACAAAAAGCTTTCTGATTCTGCTCTCTCTATAAAATAGAATGGAATACGAATTCTTTTTACAGAGCGATATGAGCTGTGGAAGTAGGTTCTTTCATCCCAATCCGCTTCGCAACCTGGATGTAAACCTCCGGGTCACCCGAAGTGCAAATGGTAAAGCTGCCTTCTCCCTCCTGGGCCAAAGAATCCTTTTCCGTCAAGTAGTCGCGAACGACGTTGGCCTGTTCAAGGGCCGGATTAATGAAGGAAAGCTCAGGGTAGCACTCTTTGAAGTTCTTTCCTATAATAGGATAATGCGTACACCCCAAAATAACGTGCTGAATCTGAGGATCTCTGGACAGGATGTTGTCGATCTGGGTACGGATCTCGGTGTTGATGTCGTCCTGGTTGAAGTCGCCTCTGTCAACCAGCCCCGCCAGCAGCGGACTGCCCTTGCCGGTCACCTGGACCTCCGGATCAAGCTGATGGATCAGCTTATCGTAGTTGCCGGTCGAAACGGTGAATTCCGTAGCGATCAGACCCACTCTTTTGATTCCCGAACGCACAACATATGCAGCAGAAGGAGCCACAATGCCAATGATCTTAAAATCAAAGTCCGGTGTAAGTATGTCGACAAGAGTTGAAATGGTGTTGCAGGCAATCGCGACGACCTTTACCCCACGGTCGCCCAGAAAACGGAGCATTTTGCGGCTCAGCTCTGCGATCTCCTGCGCCGATCTGTTCCCGTAGGGGCAATTGGCGCTATCGCCAAAATACAGGATGTCCTCATGCGGCAGGATACGCTGAATTTCTTTTGCAACCGTAAGCCCGCCAATGCCGGAATCCATTACCCCAATGGAGCCCTCTAAGATTGACATAACAGCCTCCTTTTTCCCGCCGGGCAGTTGCCTGTCCGGGCCGTCAAATAAATTCACGACCCTATTATAGTGCATTTGTTTTGCAAAGGCAATAGGCTGAAAACGGCGACCAGCGGTGGATTTCCGCCCTATTTGTCCTCCCTTGAAGGACAGGTGTAAATTTCCTTTTTAAAATAAAAGTCTTTCTTATTTTTCACCTCTTTGAAGCTCTTTTTTCTTTCTTTCCACTATCCCTTGTACCCTTTGGGGAGGAGTTATCCTTTCTGGAGCCATGCCGCCCTCCTCACGGCATGAGCCAAGCTCCCTGACACCGATCCTCTTGCCGGACAAACTGAGAGGAGAAAAAATGCCGAAAACGCAAGAAAATTGCTCTTATCTCTTTTTTATCCGTCCCAGATGCCGCACAGATGGCCGACTTATTCTAATAAAGATTAATTCCTTCCCAAATTCTGTTCATGTGTATGTAGGCCCCTATATATTGATTCCTGCCGTTTTGTAGTATTTTGAGTTAATCTGAAGTATTGAAAAATCTTGCACGTTTCTATCTATAGTGCACGGAAAAACTTCTATACAAAGGTACCAAATTGACAGCCTCCAAATTCCTCCTTCTGTCCTTGGAATAAGTACAAATAATTCCTGAAAATAATTAAAAAAATATGAATTTTTTTTGAACTAAAAACAAACACGGACACAAATTTCAAAAAACGAAGTATTTTTATTAGAAAATTAGGACTCTGCTTTCCGAAAAAGGAAGGCAGAATCCCAAGGCTCAGGCAGCAGTGCTGCATATTTATCAAATGTTTATTGCAAAACGTATTGCGTGATCAGATCGTACACCTGGAACAGAAGCTCCTCCATCTGGTTCTCTTTGTCCTTGAAAAAGTTCAATTCCAGAACAATCCCGCCGGAAAGCACCAGTTTGATTTCCGCATCCAGATCCAGTGTGCCGGCCGTTTCAATCGCATATGTCACGATGCTGCGGTACGGCACGGAAAAATACTCGACCTTTTTGCCGGTGATTCCCTGACGGTCAACGATCAAAATCCGTTTATCGGTAAACGCCGCCACATCCCGAAAGGTTTTAACGCAGAACTGGAGCTGCTCCGACGGATGCAGAAAGCGCAGTATCTCTGGGGTAATCGGCACCTTACCGTAAAATAGAAAGGATTTATTGACAACCGCATCTGCCATTTCGTCCCTCCTTTCCTAATATATTGCAGGCCATTCAGGCCTTCTCCGGCATCGGGGGTTTCGGCTTTCTCCAACGGGCCTTGCCGCTGATCGCCTCCACCGGAATTTTCATGATTTCCATGCGATCCACACCGCCCTCAATCTTCTTTTCCAAAAACATTCCGCCGTCCGGCAGACCGTATTTCTCACACAGCATCCGCAGTGCTTCGATCTTTTCTTCGCGGTCGGTGACAAACTCCGCCCTGCCGGTCACGATCGCGCTTTCAAAATCAGTGCTGTACTGCTCGGGATACAGCAGAGTCTGGCCGACACACGTCAAGCACACGCGGGAATCCTTTTTCAGGTTATCCAGTTTCTGGCCTTCCTTGGCCATGTGAATATAAAGTACGCGGTTTTTCACCACGTAAGAAATCGGCACTCCGTAAGGCGCTCCGTCGTCTGCATTGATGGTGCAGAGCGTCGCATATTCGGCGTTCTCCAGAATCTGATACGCCTCGTCTTCTGTAATCTGCCTCTCTTTTTTTCTCATAGGGCGCATACTGTGTTCTGTCCTTTCTATCTCTAAAGTCCATTTTTGATGGTGCTCTTCTGCGTGTATGATACCTTATTTTCCGGAAAAACGCAAGTTGTACCCTGCCGGGCCAGCACCCTGCGACCTAGAAAACACCCGAGCTTTTCTTTACACAAAATCCGTGATGTGGTACAATAACAGCAAATACCGACCGCACAAAGGAGAGCGCTTTCGCCATGATATTATCGGGAAAAGAGATTCTAAAGCATCTGGACAAAGAAATCGTGATCGATCCGTTCGATGAAACAAAGATGAACCCGAACAGCTATAATCTATCCCTGCACAACGAGCTTTTGGTTTATGACGCCCCGGTGCTGGACATGAAGACCCCCAATGCCGCAACGCTGATCCAGATTCCGCCGGAGGGCCTGACGCTGGCGCCGGGCCGTTTGTATCTGGGCCGCACGAAGGAATTTACAAAGACCGAAGGATTTGTCCCCATGCTGGAGGGGCGCTCTTCCATTGGCCGGCTGGGAATGTGCATTCATGCCACGGCAGGATTCGGCGACGTGGGTTTTGCGGGCTTCTGGACGCTGGAGATTTTCGTCGTACAGCCTCTGATCATCTACCCGGACGTAGAGGTCTGCCAGATTTACTACCACACGATCACCGGGGAATACGAACCATACTGCAGCGGAAAATACCAGAACAATAAGGGGATTCAGCCCAGCCTGCTGTATAAAGATTTTGAGAAGAACCAGAAATAACCGTCCGTTTGCAATTTACTTAAATTAAAGAAGGCCCCGAAACGGGGCCTTCTTTTTGATTGCGCGCTTTTTGATAGAACGGTTTTTATTTTTCATTATATAATAGTGCTTTACCGTGCCTGATTTATTCTTTCAGATTTCTCTCGATCTCCTTCTTGGGAAAAAGTCCTCTTGTTTTCCACAAGAGAGAGGGAAAATGGGGAAAACTGGTTCGCATTTGTTTTTGCTATGCGACTGCTCCCCTTCATCAGCATTTTTTGGAGGAAAGGGGAGTTTTTCTTCAAAGTGATTCCCCACGATGTGCATGCGCGCAGCGTGCCCGCTGCCGAAGACAGCAGCTCTGGAGCTGACAAGAGCGCTCTGAAAGGAATCGCCGCCGTACGATCGAACAATGCTTTCTGTTTTCTCTTGCATAGGCGAGTGGGCTCTTTCATTGGAGCGCCTTTTCAGTAGCTTTCGCCAACGCGTTCCGGAGCCGTTCCCCAAACGGATTCCAAAGGTATCCTTTGGCGAATCTTTGCTTCCCTTCTTTTCGCCAAGAAAGGAAGGGCCCGCCCCGGCCTGCGGGGCATGCCCGCGCAAGCGGAACCCCCTGGGGGGAACCCGCTGAAAAATCACTCTTTTAAATCAAGATAAAAAGGCTCGCCTCGGCATGAGGGGCATACTCGCGCAAGCGGAACCCACATGGGAACCCCATAAAGACAAAAATAAAATAATGATTACAGATAAAATGCTGCTCCCGCGCGAAATATAGTCAGCGCACGCGCGACGAATGGAGCGTGAAGCGGAAGTTCTTCTCCGACTGTCCCGCGATGTGCATGCAGGCTCAGCCTGCCGCGACGAATGGAGCGTGAAGCGAAAGCATTTCCCCGAGCTGCTCCGCGACTTATGTGCAGGCTCAGCCTGCCGCTCAGGCGCGCAGACGGATCGCGCTGAACGCGAGAATCGCCACCGCAAGCAGCAGCGCCTGCGCCACATTGATATTGACCATCAGGCCGAATGTAAAATTGACCACCGCCAGATCGACCGTCACCGGCTTCAACCCAAAATCGGCGCTCATGCCGAGCCACGCGAGAAATGGAAGCTTTGCCGTTACCGTGCCGAGCAGCTTGCCCAGCACCACAGCCAGCACAAGCAGAATAACCAGAAACAAATTTTTCAGCCAATTATGTTTCATCGTGGTTCTCCTCTTTTCCGTTGGTTACCGTTTTCCGGTGGAGCCGAATCCGCCGGTACCGCGCTCGGTGTTGTCCAGCTCGTCCGCCTCTTCCACGGGCGGCAGAAGCACCGGCGAAATCACGAGCTGGGCAATCCGCTCGCCGGGCTGAATGGTATAGGGCTCCTGCCCCAAATTGCACAGCCCTACACGGATTTCGCCCCGGTAATCGCTGTCGATCACGCCGACACTGTTGGAAAGGGTGATCCCATGGCGCACGGCCAGACCGCTGCGGGCATACACAAGGCCCACCCACCCTGCAGTGGGAATCGCCATCGCCAGCCCGGTCGGGATCATCGCCCGCCCGCCTGCCGGCAGAAGCACCGGCTCCTCTATACAAGCCACAAGGTCCATCCCCGCGCTGCCGGGAGTGGCCCTCTGCGGAATCACCGCGTTCGGGTGCAGTTTTTGAAATCGAATGGGTTCCATGCTTGTTCCTCCTGCCTGCTTTTGCTACTCAATTCCACGATAATACAAACCCCGTGTAAAAGGCTGCTGCTCTTTGTCGCGTTTTGTATTTTCCACAGCCCGCAAACCAAGATAATTCCGAAAGATTTCCTCAATTTCCACAGAGTTTTCCACAGTAAATCTTAAAACCCCGAAATCCTGCCCGCGAACTTCGCGCATTCGGTCCGCCAGATACAGCGCAACCGAATTCAGCACCTCGCTCGCGTCGCCGTCGCACATCACGGGGAATTGCACGCCGCGCCGGTCAGTCAGCCACGCGTTGCCGCCGCACTCGGCACAGCTTTGCGTGCCATTTTTACCGGGACAGTTGCGGCACAGCATCAGCGGCTGGCGCCCATACACCACCAGCCCGCGCGGCAGATCGCCGCCGATCGCGGCTGCCTGCGCAAGCGTCAGCTCAAACGAAAGCTCGGTGTCGCACAGGCCCTGACGGCCCAGCCACTCGAGTGCCGGGGTATTCATCGCATTGAGCGAAAATCCGCCGTGAACCTTCATTCCGCTTTCGAGCGCAAGCCCAACCGCGCCGAGCGTTCCGGCCCACACATCGCGGATACCGATCTTCTTCAGCGCATCCAGGCGCTCTTTCAGCCGCTTTTCCGAACCAAAAATGCCGCGCGGCAAAGATGCCGCCATCGGGAAGCCACGGGAAAGCAGCTCTTCAAACTGTTTGTCCGGCACATTCACCGGCAGATACACCAGCTCGCACTGTTTTGCCAGCTCCGGCACATCCTCCGCCCTCCGAAAAGAAGCGCGCAGACGCGGCAGCTTTGCGGGCTGATGCGGCTGGGCCGCCGGAATGGGCAGACGCGTGAACGGCACCGGTTCCCGCTGCGAGCGCAAAACCAATAATTGCTCCAACACCTCGCGGCGCAGGCGATTCAGCATCGAAATGGGCAGGGAAAGTTCTGGCTCGATTTCACACTGCACCTCCCGCGCGAAAAACGGGGTGCCACCGGTCTTTTGCAGTTGGGTGAGACAGCGCTCTTCGTCGATGGGCCGGCTGAGCGCCGGCTCGGGACACTCGCCCAAAGCCTCGGCTCGGTGACCGTCGTCATCGGCCGCCGAAAGCGTAACCGGCCGCCCGGCCCGCACCGTCAGCTTCAGCTGCAGCGGCACACGCGGCAGCTCGTCCTTATACAGGGCATGCAGCTGCCCGAACACATCTTTTGTCGCGCCGGTCACATCCTCCTTGGAACGGATGCCGAACATTTCTCTCCCGAGCTCGCCGTCGGGGTAGCCCGTCGTGAAACCCGACCGGGAAAATACGGCGGAAAGATTCTCTGTCAGCTCAGGGGGAATCGGCTGGCCGTCGGCCGAATACCGGCAGGCTGCCGTTGCGGCCGCCACATATTCCGGGCGCTTCATGCGGCCCTCGATTTTTGCGCTGGTCACGCCGGCATTCTCTAATTCTGAAATGCGCGCGATCATCGAAAGGTCTTTCAGGCTCAGGTCATGGCCCGTGCCGCCGGGCACGGAAAAGGGCAGACGGCACGGCTGGGCACACATGCCCCGGTTGCCGCTGCGCGAACCGAGCACCGAACTGAAATAGCATTGACCCGACACCGACATACACAGCGCGCCGTGCACAAAGCTCTCGATCTCGATGGGCGTATCCTTGGTGCCGTCCTTGATTTCGCGAATCTGTGAAAGGAACAGCTCACGCGCCAATACCACCCGGGCAAAGCCGTTTTTCGCGAGCAGACGCGCGCCCGCCGGATTGGTGATCGACATCTGCGTCGATGCGTTGAGCTTCAGCCCCGGGGCGCGCTCCCGCAGCAGCGCAATCAGCCCGGGGTCCTGAACGATCAATGCGTCCACCGCGAGAGAGCAGGCGTATTCGGCCAGCTCCAGCGCGGCAGGCAGCTCCTCCTGCCGAAGCAGGGTATTGAGCGCCAGATAGACTTTAACGCCCCGGGCATGGCAGTATTCCACTGCCTGCCGCAGGGCGTCATCGTCAAAATTCTTCGCCGCCGCCCGCGCGGAAAACGCGCTGCCGCCCAGATACACCGCATCGGTGCCGGAGCGCACCGCGGCGATCAGAGAATCCGGCGACCCGGCGGGAGATAAAATTTCCATGGTTTGTATCCCAACCTTTATTCAGCATAAAATAGAGTCAATTCACTTGATGGTCAGGGTACTTTAAACTCACCTGATTCAAGTATGACAGTGTCTTTCCCCCGCGGCCTACTTCTTCGGCTTTCTGCGGCATTTGTCCAGATAAACGATGTACAGGGCAAACACAATCACCATCACCGTTCCGTACGAGGAGGAAGACGACGGCTCAGACGTAATCGTCCCCAGAACATTATAACCCACCAGAAATATCACAGCCGCAAGTACCATGACGATGGTATAATCTCGGTTGCTCATCACAACGTCCCTTTCTTCCTTCGCGCAGGTTATGTTCAGCGTTCAGTCAGTTTCTTTCTTTTCAAAAAAACTCATGAAACTGCTGCGGTCCAGCTCCTCCGGCACCTGGGCAGACGCCGGGCGGGAGTAATGGCCGGTATGCACGTTCGGCACGGCGGGCGCGGCGGGCCGGGTTTCCTCCGGCTGCTCCTCCTCATACGGGGACTCGGGGCCTTCCGGTTCTTCCGAAGGGTTTGGCTCCGGCGAAGGCACCGGCTTTTCCTGCACCGGTGCGGCAGGCACGGAGCGTGCAGGCTCCCGGGCCGGGCTCTGGGCGGCTTCCCCTGCCGAAAGACGGGCTCGCAGGGTCTGAATCTCCTGCTTCATGCGCTCGATTTCACGGCGGGCCTCGTCGGCCTCCAGGCGGCTGCGGGAGGAGTCCTCCAGGTAATCCTTGATCTGCGAGCGCAGATTATCCGCCGCAGCGGCGGCTTTCTTCGCGTCGTCGCAGAACGACAAAGCGGTTATGATTGCGGCCAGGGTTAAAGAAACCCGGTCGTTTTTGGACATAATGCTCTGAATGCTCTTTTCTACTTCATCCCCAAGTGCAAGCACATAGGTTTCGTTATCCTCCGATGTAAGGGTACACTCGGTTCCGCAAATATTCAGACGCACCTTAATCTTATTCATGGTGACCATCCTTTCACAGCCTTGGCAGCAGGCCGGCATTCCATACAATCTCTTTTATTATAAGCCATTTTGCGCAATTAGGAAAGGGCCTGTCGCGTTTTGCCGGATTTTCTTTCGCCGGCAGGCGGAGAAGAGGACCGCACACAAGAAATTCATTTTGTTGAATATGACTAAATTTAGACCGATTTTCACCCACTAGCAAAAGAAAGCAGTTTTGAAGGCAGCAAATCTTTTTTATTGAAAATACGGGCAAAATTTACGTTTTTTTCTCTTTTATTCTGTCAGTTTATTGGAATTGTATTTCGGCTCTTTTTGGTATACAATAAACATAAATCTTACTCGGCATATGATAGGGAAAAAGTGCTTCTTTATGATAGAATCGGAGGACAGGATCACATGAATTATACGCTTTCGAAAAAAGAAATTCAGGCGCGCGTCAAAGAAACGCTGAGCCATGAAATGAGCGTGGAATGGCAGGACGCTACCGACGAACAGTACTACAAGGCCGTGGCCCTCGTCGTGCGCGACATGTTGGTAAAGGGCCGCAAGGAATTTCGCGAGACCGCAGCCAAAACAGGCACCAAAACCATCTACTATTTATGTATGGAGTTCCTTTTGGGGCGCTCGCTCAAAAACAATCTGTTCAACCTGGGGCTGGAGGATTCGTTCCGCGGGGCGCTCGGCGGCATGAATGTAAACCTTGACAATCTCTACGAGCAGGAGCCGGACGCAGGCCTTGGCAACGGAGGCCTGGGGCGGCTTGCGGCCTGTTTTCTCGACGCGCTCGCCACACTCGGCTACCCGGCGATGGGCTATTCGCTGCGGTACGAGTACGGTATCTTCCGCCAGAAGTTGGTGGAGGGCTGGCAGACCGAGCTGCCGGATTTCTGGCTGCCGGGCGGGAGCGTGTGGTTCCAGCCGGTGCCGGACCGCGCGGTCGAGGTGCATTTTGACGGAACGATCGAGGAATCGTGGAACAACCAGTATCACGTCGTGCGCCATAAGGACTACACAAAGGTGCTGGCGGTTCCGTACGACCTGTACGTGGCCGGTATGGATGGCCGGGGAGTGAGCCGTCTGCGCGTGTGGGCCGCCACCTCTGCCGAGGCGGATTTTGACATGAAGCTCTTCAACGGCGGCGATTACTTGCGCGCTATGGAGCAGAACGCGATGGCCGAGGTCATCACCAAGGTGCTGTACCCCGAGGATAACCATCCCGAGGGCAAGAGCCTGCGCCTGACGCAGCAGTATTTCCTCGTTTCCGCTACGATCCAGGATATCATCCGCCGCCATCTTTCCATCAACCGGACGCTCGACAATCTGCCGGAAAAGATTGCAATTCACCTCAACGATACGCACCCGGTGCTGGCAATCCCCGAAATGATGCGCGTAATGCTCGATGAATGCGGCTACGGGTGGGATCAGGCCTGGAGCATTGTTCACCGCACGATGGCGTATACGAACCACACCGTGATGACAGAAGCGCTTGAGAGCTGGGGCGTGGATCTGTTCCGCCGCCGTTTGCCGCGCATCTACCAGATCGTGGAGGAGATCAACCGCCGCTTCTGTGCCGAAATGCACGCGAAAGGCGTGGACGGCTACAAGGTAGGGCGCATGGCCCCTCTCAACGACGGTTATGTCAAAATGGCAAACCTTGCGGTCGTGAGCACCCACTCCATCAACGGTGTGTCGCAGTTGCACAGCGACATTTTAAAGCAGACCGTATTTCACGATTTCTATACTGAAATGCCGGAAAAATTCCGCAACGTGACAAACGGCATCGCCTACCGCCGCTGGCTGAATCAGTCGAACCCCGAATACGCCGCGCTGATCACCGAGCTGATCGGTGAGGAATACATTCACAACGCCGCCCGACTCGATCGGCTGCTCAAATACCAGAACGACAAATCCGTGCTCGAGCGAATGGCGAAAATCCGCCGCGGCAACAAAGAACGCATCGCGGCCTATGTATGGAAAAACAACGGTATCGAGGTCGATCCCGACTCCATCTTCGACGTACAGGTCAAGCGCCTGCACGAATACAAGCGCCAGCACCTGAACGCGCTCGAAATCCTCGCCACCTACCAGTGGCTGCGCGACAACCCGAACGCGGACTTTACCCCCAGAACGTATTTCTTCGGCGCGAAGGCCGCGCCGGGCTACTATATGGCAAAGCAGATCATCCAGTTCATCGTCGATCTGGGCAACACCATCAACAACGACCCGCGCGTCAATCAGAAGATGAAGATCGTCTATCTGGAGGATTACCGCGTGACGGTCGCAGAGCTGCTCATCCCCTCGGCAGACATCAGCGAGCAGATTTCGCTTGCGGGCACCGAGGCTTCCGGCACCAGCAACATGAAATTCATGATCAACGGCGCGGTGACGCTCGGCACGCTCGACGGCGCAAACGTAGAGATTCACGATTCCGTGGGCGATGAAAATATCCTGCTGTTCGGCATGACCACCCCGCAGGTACAGGAGCGGAAAAAGAACGGGTACTATCCCGCGGGGATTTACCAGAACCATCCCGTTCTGCGCCAGGCGCTCGACGAGATGAGTCACGGCTTTGCCGGCGTCAGCTTCCGCCAGATTGCGGATTCGCTGAAAAACTCCGACCCCTATATGGTGCTGGCGGACTTTGATGACTATACCCGTGCGCGCCGCCTTTCGCAGCAGCTGTATCAGAATCCCGAACAGTGGTACCGCATCGCACTGGTCAACACCGCCCATGCGGGGCGCTTCTCCGCCGACCGCTCCATCCGCGAGTACGCCACAGAGATTTGGAATGCGGAACCGGTGCCCGAGGCGGGAAAAGAACACGCGGAAAAGGCGGAGCAATGACGCTCCGCCGAAAAACGGCAAAAAGGAGCTTCTTAGAACATGTTTGATTCCAGGAACCCTGTGTATAAAAATCCCGTAGGGGCAACTCCCGCCGGGCAGAATATCCATTTTAAGATCACGCTTCCCCGCGGCCTGAAATGCACCGCCGCCACACTGAACCTGCAGGAGGACGGCGGCGAACAGTTTCACTGGGGAATGTTCTGGTGCGGAATGAACGGGGACGACCGGGAATGGTGGGAATGCGATTTTACCCCGCCGCGCAGCGGATTGTATTTTTACTCTTTTTCCTTGCAGACGAACCGGGGCATGCTCGGCCTGAACCGCGCGTTCGGC
>JAEXDU010000133.1 GCA_023401495.1 Bacillota bacterium | reverse complement strand
GTCATCACGGTGGTGACACGGGAAAACCCGCTTCTCAACGAGTTTACTGAGGGTGTTGTCAAGGGCGTTCAGACGAATCTGAAAACCCGTTTTATTTTGAATATCATGCTGCGGGTCGCCACCCGATATCTGCAGTATTTGAAGCAGATCGATAAGATCAGCATGCAGGTGGAAGCGGAGCTTCGCAAATCGATGAAGAACTCGGAGCTGTTCCATTTGCTGAGCATCCAGAAATCGCTGGTTTACTTTTCTTCTTCGCTCAAAGCGAATGAGATCACGATCGAAAAGATCATGCGCGGCCGCGCCGTGCGCCTGTATGAAGAGGATCAGGACCTGCTCGAGGATGTACTGATTGAGGTCAAGCAGGCCATTGAGATGTCGAACATCCACCTGAACATTCTGTCGGGCACCATGGATGCGTTTGCCTCGATCATTTCCAACAACCTGAACATCGTGATGAAGGTGCTGGCTTCCATCACACTGATTATTTCCATCCCGACCGTTATTTCCAGTATGTACGGCATGAATGTCAGCGATCTGCCGATCCCGGAATTCTGGTTCCCGGTTGCGATGGCGATGGTCTGCATGGTGGTCGCTGCATATTTCCTGCGCAAAAAGAATATGCTTTAGTTGCCGCGCGGAGTGTTCCCGGCAGCACAAAAGAAGGGAGCCGATTTCGGCTCCCCTTTGCATAGTATCAGGTATTCAGATCAAAACCGTAATGACCGGCTGCTCAGGAAAACAGCAGCTCCTGCGCGGCGGCCGGGATTTCAGACACAGCGGCTACCTTTCGGTCGGCCGCGGCCATTTCCGTAGGCCGAAAGCCATACAGACAGCCGATGAACGGAAGGTCGTTTTTGCGGGCGGCGTCCAGATCAAAGATAGTATCGCCTACCATCAGCGCCTTTTGGGGCTGCACGCGTTCCAACAGCCGGGCAAGGCTTTCGTCCTTTCCGCGTGAATTCGGTTCCAGCGGCTGAATTTCGTCAATCAGCTCATCCAGGCGAATGGCTTTCAGCACAGTGCTGATGTACCGCACGGAAGAATTCGAGCACACCGCCGTCACCCATCCGTCCCCGCGAAGCTGCTCGAGCATCTGCGCGCTGCCGTCGTAGGCTTCGGCCAGATGCAGATATTCATCTTCCAGCTCGACTACCCGCCGGCCATAAAGTTTTTGCGCCTCTTCGTCAGAGCCGGGCAGAAGGAGGGGCATATATTCCTTTGAGGGCATACCGAATGTGCTCCGAATTTCGTCCGGTGTCTGCACGGGGTATTTCATTTCTCCCTGCACGATCTGGTGAATTTTCACGGCGAAAGCGTCGGTGCGGTGGAGAGTGCCGTCCAAATCAAAAACGATCAGTTTTTCTGGTGTTGCCATGCTTGCAGTCCTTTCTGTTGTGTGAAATGATGCAGAATGCCTGCATGTGAAGGTGCCGCCGGATTCGCGGCCTCATACAATCATTATACCGCATTTTATTTCGGAAACAAACCACTTTCGCAAATTCGGCGTATTCGCAAAAAATCAGAAGATAATTGCCGTATCTTTGGCGTAGAATGTGTTTCCGCAGACGATGCGTTCACTTGAATAAAACGGTTGTCTTCTCCCACGCCTTGGGCGGGGAAAAAGGCGCCATATCATTAGTAAGACTTATTGTAACGGGAATGGGTCATCATAGTGAAGGAGAGAATTGTTTTGGAAAAAATCAGGCTGAATACAAAGGATTTAAAGGAACAGGCGAAGAATTTAAAAGCCGGAGATCAGGTTTTGCTTTCCGGCACGGTATATACGGCGCGAGACGCCGCGCACAAGCGGATGTTTGCGCTGATGGAGGAGGGAAACCCCCTGCCGTTTGCGATGGAGGGCGCCGTGATTTACTATGCCGGCCCCACCCCCACGCCGGAGGGCATGGCGATCGGTTCCTGCGGGCCGACAACCTCGGGCCGGATGGACCCGTTTGCGCCGCGCCTGCTCGACATGGGTCTTGCCGCGATGGTCGGCAAGGGCAATCGTTCCGAGGAGGTAGTCGATGCCATCCGCCGCAACGGGGCGCTTTATCTGTGCGCTATTGGCGGCGCCGGGGCGCTGGCCGCCCAGTGTGTGCAGTCGCTGCAGGTGGTGGCGTTTGACGATCTGGGCTGCGAATCCGTCAAACGGCTGGAGCTGTGCGATCTGCCGCTGGTGGTGGCGATCGATTCCAAAGGGAACAGCCTGTTCTCAGAAATATAAAATAGTGGTGAATATCTTCCCCCGCCGCAGGCGAGGGAAGATATTGCTGTTACTTGTATCATACTATTGTAGAGTTCATTTCCAAAAGCACAAAAGAAAGGAGCCTTTTGATGACAAAGCTGCTGATCCGTCTGTTTCTCCGCGATCCGGAAAACGGAAATCCATCCCAGTTGCGGGAACGGTATGGCAAGCTGGCGGGATGGGTCGGGGTTGCGACCAATCTGGTGCTGTTTTTCATTAAGCTGCTCACGGGGCTTGTCTTTCACAGTATCGCAATTATGGCGGATGCATTCAACAACCTGACGGATTCCGCTTCTTCTCTGGTGACCCTGTTTGGGTTCCACCTTTCTGCAAAGCCCGCGGATGCCGAGCATCCCTACGGTCATGCGCGGATCGAATACATTGCGGGTATGGTGGTTTCCTTTTTGGTTGTGATGGTGGGCTTTCAGCTCGCGCAGACGTCTGTCGGCAAAATTCTGGACCCGCGTCCCACGGAATTTGGCACGGCGCTGTTGATTGCACTCGTCGCGTCGGTGCTGCTGAAGGTTTGGCAGGGCCTGTTTTATCGCAAGATCAGCCGTACCATCGATTCCACCGCGCTGCTTGCCAGCTCGCAGGACAGCCGCAACGATGCGCTTTCCACCGGCGCGGTTCTCATCGGCCTTTTGATTTCGTATTTTACCGGCTGGCAGCTTGACGGCTGGCTCGGTCTTGGCGTTGCGGTATTTATTCTGGTCGCCGGCTTCCGTTTGGTGATCGAAACAGCGAATCCACTGCTTGGCCTCGCCCCCAGCAAAGAGATGGTGGACGATATTTACCGCAGGATTCTGGCTTACCCCGGCATCATCGGCCTGCACGATCTGAACATTCACAACTATGGGCCGGACCGCTGCTTTGCCTCGGTTCACTGCGAAATGTGCGCCGACCGCAATATTGTGGAAAGCCACGAGATCATCGACCGCATCGAGCGCGATTTTCTCACCGACGGCAACATTCACCTGGTGATTCATCTCGACCCGGTGGTAACGGGTGACGAGCGGGCCAACCGCCTGAAAATCTATGTGGAAGAAAGTCTGCGGGCCGTTTCGGATGAAATCACAATGCATGATTTTCAAGCGGTGTGGAAACCCGAAGACTCCCGCGTGATTTTCGACATCGTCGTGCCTTACCGCTTTGCCTGGAGCGACGAGCGGCTGACGGAATATCTGAGCGAGAAGATCAAATCGCAGGAGCCGCAGTGTGAGCCGATCATCACGGTCGACCACAACGATTCACCGCCCTCACGTGAGAGGTAAAATTTACATTTTGGACTTGTTTTTTGTCCGTTTTTGTATTACTATAAATTTAGCACTTTGGCTATCAGAGTGCTAAATTTATTTTTTTGTACGGAAAGGAAAATCGTTATGAAGCAATTTAAAGCGGAATCAAAACGATTGCTGGAATTGATGATTCATTCCATTTATACGCACCGCGAGATTTTTCTGCGCGAGCTTTTGTCCAACTCCAGCGATGCGATTGATAAGCTGTATTACAGAACCCTGCAGGACGGCGACACGGGCCTGAACCGCGACGATTTTTACATTCGCATCACGCCGGACAAAGAGGCGCGCACCCTCACCATTGAGGATAACGGCTGCGGCATGACGAAGGACGAGCTGGAAAATAACCTGGGCGTCATCGCAAAGAGCGGCTCGCTGAATTTTAAGCAGCAGATGGAGCAGAAGGATGACGTAGAGATTATCGGCCAGTTTGGCGTGGGCTTTTATTCCGCGTTCATGGTCAGCGACTGTGTGACCGTATACAGCCGCGCCTATGGCAGCGAAGAGGCCTGGCGCTGGCAGTCGAAGGGCGTTGAGGGCTATACCGT
>JAEXDU010000072.1 GCA_023401495.1 Bacillota bacterium | reverse complement strand
CTGTATGAAGAGCTTCCACGCTTTTCTTTCCTGGGAAATTACAGGGAGCTGGAAGCCGCTCCCTGAGCTCTCTATATATAATGAAAAGAGCATTCTTCCTACCGGAATTTCTTCCGCAGAGAGAATGCTCTTTTCAATTCATGCTATCCACAGTATCCTGATCTGCGGTCTGCTCCATAAAACACAAACCGGAACCTCCAGCAAAAAAATTTCTACATAAAAAAATTCAATAAAACACCAAATAGACATTGGGGTAAGGCTCCTTGATGTTTGATACGTCTATCTGTTCGAAACCTACCAATATCTCTTTCAGATCATCCTCCGTGTAGGAACCCTGCCAGACATAAAACCGTTTGATTTCCCCGTCAGTCTCATGCGTTGAATGCACCGCATACTCCATTTTGGACTGCTCGCCGCCAGTTTCAACATTTCCAATCATAGACCAAGGTGTTCTTTCTACCACATAATATTGACTCTCGGATTTTTTTCCGATAATGACCTTTGCAATACTTTTTTCACCGGGATGATATACAACAGAAAGGATGCTTCCGGTATGAAACGTCACGCTGTCCAGAACCACGATTAG
The DNA here is from genome assembly GCA_023401495.1 of Bacillota bacterium. Taxonomy (GTDB): domain Bacteria; phylum Bacillota; class Clostridia; order Oscillospirales; family Acutalibacteraceae; genus Faecalispora. The sequence continues at coordinate 2,669 of JAEXDU010000072.1, read as the reverse complement.
ATCCCGATCATCTTCTGTAAAAGAGGACCGTATCGCTAAGTCGGGACGATCAAAATAGTCTGTAGTATCCTCCGGTGTACAAGCAGACAGTACTCCTAAAAGAAGAAACACGCCTGCAATTAGAATAGAATGAACCTTTTTAAGGAGCGACATAGTATACCCCTTCTGCAAATTCACCTGCTTTTAATATCACTTTTCCACTTGCATCTTTAGTAGAAAGCAACTTAGAATGTAATCCCGTATCATCCGTTTTCCACTTTTCTATTTTTCCAGTCGTATTTCTTAATTTTAGGCTTAAAGTAGACTCTTCTCACTTGATTTTTCGCTACTGCAAAAGTCGTGCCAAAGTTTTCGTTAGTAGATACACTCTTGGCGTAACTGGCTCCTAATTTTGCTATGATTGAGTTGATATCAGATGAGGTTAGAGAAGCCGAAAATGTACTCGTTACACCCCTGCTTTGTCCGTAGTTTATCGTAGCAGGCCCTCTCACTTGCGGGGTTACTGCAATGGGCGTACCGTAACCGAAGGAATAAGAACTTTCAACATACTTTTGATACGTGTATACCCCCGCTCTTGGCTGAACCGCAGCATCAGCAGATACAGCCCCTGCTGATAAGCATGCAATCACTGAGCACAAACAAAAAGACATCAATCGTTTTTTCATCTTTAGCAACTCCTTATCTAATTATTAAATATATTATATCTATAACAAATAGAGGTTCAATCCATAAATGGGAAAATGTGCTATTTGTATTTTAAATATCCTTTATCATAATCAACGATAACCTTAAGTTTTTTAGCAAAAGAAAATCCGGCTACAAATCTGCCTGTACGTTAGGAATCAAAAAGCAAGCATCCCCGCCCCAGACGCCTGCCCGGAACGGAGATGCTTTGTTTTTATTGTGTGAAAACGCCCACTCAGCCCTTTGGCGGAACAGATGCATCCTTCAGCCGGACGACCAGCTCAATTTCGCAGGGGGCATTGCCGGGAAGCGAGGCGACCCCCACTGCACTGCGGGCTGCGCAGCCATGCGCGCCGAAAACGGATACAAAGAGGTCGGAAGCACCGTTGCCGATCTTGGCGTGATCTGCAAAGTCCGGCTCCGTGTTGAGGAACACTGTTAATTTAACGATGTTCGCTACATTGTCGAGCCCACCGGCGTAATAGTCGACAATCGTCAGGCAGTTCAGGGCGCAGGTCTTCACGGCCTCATACGCCTGCTCTTCACTTACCTGTACGCCGACCTTGCCGGTCAGAATCAGCTTGCCGTCCTTCTTCGGGGTCTGGCCGGCAGTGAAAATGAAATCCCCCGTACGCAGGGCGGGGGAATAGTTAGCGGCGGGCGGGTTAAAGCCCGGCAGCTCAATCCCCAGTTCTTTCAGCTTTTCCGTAATGCTCATCGTCATTCTCCTGTTCTAAAAATAGAAGTATCATAAAACAACTGATTTTAAATGGAAGCAAAACCCCTATGGATTTTCTGAAAAACGCTCAATTCGCCCCAACAAGGGCAGAAAAATTGTATGTCATTGATTCAATGGCTCAGCCACTGTGCAGTTGTTACAGCGACGCCAAAAACGACAGCTCGGTGTTGCCGCCGGACAGCAGGAAACAAACCTTCTGCTCCGGCTCAAAGCGGATATTTCCCTCCAGAACGGCGCCTATGGTGATGGAGGAAGCCGGTTCTGCAACGATCTTGCCTTCGCTGCTCAAAAAGTGCGCCGCCTTGGCAATGTATTCCTCACTGGTGGATACCACCTGGTCAACATACTTCTGTACCAGCGGGAAGTTGTTCTGGCCCGGCTGGGTAACCAGCAGCGCATCGGCCAGAGAAGCGGCTTTGGGCAGGCTGACCCGCTCGCCGGCCTCAAGACTCTTGGAATAACGCGCCACGACCGCGGGCTCCGCTCCAATTACCTTAACGGAAGGTTTCTCTCCTTTTGCGCCGATGGCCACGCCCGAAACAAGCCCGCCGCCGCTGACCGGCGTCATGATCACGTCTACATCCGGCAGCTGGCGGACGATTTCTACGCCGCAGGTACCCTGTCCCGCGATGATCGCTTCATCGTCATACGGCGGAATAAAGATATAACCGTACTTGTCCACCAGGCTCTGCGCCAGCGCCTGACGGCTGTTCAGCTCGCACAGCAGAACTTCTGCCCCCAAGCCTTTGATCTCGTTAATCTTGATTTCCGGCGCGGTGTCGGTGAGGACTACCGTCGCCTTCACGCCCAGCATTTTGGCGGCGTACGCGACACCGATGCCGTGATTGCCGGAAGAAACCGCCACGACTCCTTTTGCCAGCTGATCGGGGGTAAGGGACAGAGCTTTATTCAGAGCGCCTCTGAGCTTAAAGGAATGAGTTTTCTGCATATTTTCCGCTTTTACATAGACCTGACAACCGAGGGCTTCATCCAGATTCTGCAGCCGGATCACCGGTGTTTCGTAAAGATATTTTCCAATCCGTTCTTTTGCCAGGGCGACATCCTGTGCTGTTACCATATTGAATCTCTCCTTTTAATTTTTAGTTCAGTTCATCCTCTGCTTTCAGGCATACTTTTATAACATTACCATACCATATGGCAGAGCGGCGGGCAAATTCTTTTTTCCATAACATCATATATAATAATTCGTATTGATCCGTACGGGTAAATTCCCGTTGGAAGTTCC
>JAEXDU010000056.1 GCA_023401495.1 Bacillota bacterium | reverse complement strand
CCGGTATGCTGTTTGGTTCAACCCCGGCGAGCGGCCGGATTGGGGAGAATATTGGAGCCAAAGCTACAACATGATTGCAAAAATCTTTCCCATGTTTCCACTCACCGTTGACGGCCTGGAAGAGGGAATGAAAAAGCTTTTGGCGCGTTAGAAAAGGCCGGCACTTTAGTGCCGGCCTTTTTGATTCCTTACAGGATTGAATCGTTAGTTTCTATTTATCGTTTCAGCAATCTCAAAATCTGTGTTTCCGCTTCTTCAAAGGACCTTGTGGATATCCTGCAGAAGCTGATAGAGCGTTTCCGATTCAATCTGACCGGGTGCAGATGCTTTTTTCACCGTTCCGAAGGTCAGAGCAGACCCGAATATCTCACCCGTAATACGGCTGACTACCCCCAATTTTGCCATGGACATTGTAACGATCGGTTTCTCTGCGTATTTCCGGCGCATGATGGACGTAGCTTCCAATAATTTAATGACATCTGTTTCGTTCTGCGGCATAACTGCGATTTTACAGATATCGGCCCCCAGACCCTGTATCCTTCTCAGCCGATCGACCATTTCTTCCTGCGAAGGCGTTCTGTCAAACTGATGGTTCGACCCAACCACTTTCACACCGGCGGCGTGAGCGCTTTCTATCATTTTTGTTGCAATCGTCTCTTTATCCAATACCTCTACGTCGATCAAGTCCACCCGGCCTGTCGTCACAGCTGCCTGATTGATTTCCAGATAAGCTTCCGAGCTCAGGTCGATTTTGCCGCCTTCTCTTGCGGTGCGCAGAGTAAACAGCAGGGGAATTTGATTCAGAACAGAAGACAGCTGCTCGAGAACATCTTTTACCTTTTCTATGTCCATGGCGCTTTCAAACCAGTCTGCGCGCCATTCAACAATATCTGCCCGGCTGTTCACGATATCCAATGCATCCGCGAGGATTTCTTCTTTTGTATTGGCCACAATGGGAACACAAATTTTAGGGATTCCATCCCCGATCGTCACGTTCTTTACAGTAACTGTATTCATCAATTCCACCTCTTCCTGCCCCGCGAAGCTGCTCAGCAAAAGCGCATGATTATGGGAACAGAGCTTTTTTCAATACTTTAGCCGATTTATCGCTTTAAATCGATACATCATATTTTACTTTCATTTTGCTCATTTGTCAATGCCGTCCTGAAGTTTATTCATGATATGAATACTTTAGCGGCAGCGCTCCGCCGAAAAGGAGAACATAACAGTCGGCTATGCGGGGAGAGGGCGTTTAAATAAAAAGCTTCCCTTCTGCAAGTCAAAAGAGCCGGTTTCAATAAACCGGCTCTTTTCGCATGATTTGCTCGCCACAGATGCAGACTGAAAGCACGAGCACGTAAAGAGTTCAGATTGAATGAAGAATAGAGCCTCGGTGTATGATTTACATGCAGAATTCGCCCACCTTGCCCTTCGTGTTATCAAGTTTTGAGAGGGGGAGGGGGAGGGAGCCAGGGCAATCAACTGATTAGCGGCACAGGCAGACATTGACGTAATGATACCAGCTCCTGGGGTCAGCGAGAAGCTTTTCTGCCCATGACTTCTTTTACTGCGGAAACAATATCCGGTACCGACATTTTATGCTCGGCATAGAGCAGCTCCGCGTCTCCTGACGAAGCAAACCGGTCCTGCACGCCAATACGCTTCATGGGGGTGGGGCATCGCTCGCCCAACACCTCCGCAACGGCAGAACCCAATCCGCCGATGATGTTGTGATCCTCTACTGTGACCACCGCTCCGGTCTGCCTGGAGGCCAGGACAACAGCTTCCTCATCCAGAGGCTTGAGGGTATGAAGTTCGATCACCTTAATGCCAATACCCTCCACACGGAGACGTTTTGTTGCTTCCATTGCCTTAGACAGAAGAATACCGGAAACAAAAATGACCGCATCATTGCCGTTGTCCACAATGACATCTGCTTTTCCCAGTTTAAATTCATAGGAGGCCGGATCATGAATGTCCTCCGCCGGGTTGCGGTGAAGCCGAATGTACAGCGGTCCCTCAAAGTCTACGGCAGCTCGGGCGATCGCCCGGGCTGACACCTCATCAGAGGGCTGCACGATCGTCATATTGGGCATGGCCCGAAAAATCGCCACATCCTCAATCGCGGCGTGGGTGGCTCCGTCGCCTCCCACCTGAAGACCCACATGTGTACCCACCACGGTGACATTCAGCTTGGGGTAGCAGATAAACTGCCGCACCTGTTCACAGGCCCGCATGCTGGTGAAAACAGCGAAGGTGGAAGCAAAGACCTTGTTTCCGCAGCTGGCAAGGCCTGCGGCTGTTCCCATCAGGTTTTGTTCCGCAATACCAATGGAAAATTCCCGCTCCGGGTACAGCTTCCCAAAGTTCTCCAAAGCGCAGGCCTTGGTATCGGCGTTGCATACCACAAAATCCTTTGTAGCCGCCAGTTGTGTCAGCTCCTTGCCAAAGGCAAATCTCGTTGCGATTCCCATTACCGTTCGCCTCCTTTGCACAATTCTGCAAGGGCCTGTTCTTTCTGCTCAGCATTGGGTGCCTGACCGTGCCATGCCGCCACGTTCTCCATAAAGGAAACTCCCTTGCCTTTTACTGTCTTAGCCAGGATAACCACCGGGCCTTCCGTATGCTTTGCTTTATCCAAAGAAGCCAGTACCTGCTCCATATCGTTGCCGTCTGCCACCTGAATCACCTTCCAGCCGAAGGCCCTCCATTTGTCGGGCAAGGGCTCTACGCTCATGATTTCGTCAATGGTACCGTTGATTTGCAGGTTGTTGCAGTCCACGATGGCGATCAGATTTTTCACTTTATGGTGAGCGGCGCACATAGCGGCCTCCCAGATCATGCCCTCCTGTAGTTCACCGTCCCCCATCAGTACATAGACCTTGTAATCCAGTTTCTTTCTCCGGGCGGACAAAGCCATTCCCACTCCAACAGCCAAACCGTTGCCCAGAGAACCGGAGGAGATGTCTACGCCGGGAGTTTTGTTCATATCGGGGTGCCCCTGCAAAATGGAGCCATATTCCCGCAGCTTGGTCAGGTTTGACACATCGAAGTAGCCCCTGCGCGCCAGAGCGGAATATAAAATGGGGCAGCAGTGACCCTTAGAGAGCACAAAGCGGTCTCTGTCCTCTTTGCGGGGATTTTTCGGGTCAAGATTTTCCAGTGTATCAAAATAGAGGGCGGTCACATATTCCGCCGCCGACAGGGAGCCGCCGGGGTGCCCCGAACCCGCCTTGCACACCATGGTGATCACATCCTGCCGGAGCTGGCTGCACATGGCTTCCAGAGTGGCAATATCTCTTGTCTTCGTTTCCATATTCACAACCCCTTTATCCGTTCCACCACCATGTCCAGCCCGGAATAAAAGCTGCACAGCAGCGGGGTTTTTACATCCTTCAGGTCAGGCAGAAGCGCCCGCATGCTCACCTGAGCCATCACGATGGCATCGTAGCCCATGTCATCCAGCCTGCGGATCTCTTCCAGCAGAATTTCGTTGTGCCGCTTCGCGTCGCCGGAGGACAGGGCTTCCCACGCCTCCTGCTGAACAACGGAGTTGATCTGCATTTCTTTGCCTGCTTCCCGACCCAGCCGCTCGATCAGCCGTCGGCTGGGAGCCTGAGTGGTCATCAGGGTGGAAATAAGAGCGATTTTGCTGCCAAGAGAGACGGCCTCACGGGCCATCGGCTCATCGATTCTCACCACAGGGACAGAAGAAAACTTTTGACACAGCTCAGCCACATCTCCCATGGTGGAGCAGGAGAACAAAATCAGGTCTGCACCCGCCTTTTCCGCTGCCATGGTATAAAGTATCGTGCGCTCGATGACCGCCTTGGTGGGAGAACCCGCATCGCGTACATCAGCCAGCACGGTGTCATCGGTAATATACGTCACCCGGATGCCCGGCAGTTTTTCCTGAAGATAAGCTACCGTATCCTCCCGTTTGGCGAAGCTGGTCTGCAAAATGGTAATCTGTTTTGCGTTTGACATAGTAATATTACATGCTCCTTTCCCGAATCGTCTCGCACGCAATCCGCTTATTCCAAATCCACAGCTCCAGTATATCTCCTGCTTTTCTGTATGTGAAATACCGTTATTTTAGTTCATGCCAAAAAAATTCTATAATCTATTTTACATTACAAAACCCCCGCCGCATCGCCAATCAGGCGAGCGGCGGGGGTTGTCTGCAATTTTATAACAGCTTTATTTCTTCCGTTTATGGTCTGCACGCTTGCGGTTGCGCTCCGATCCGATCCGAGTAAGCCGCAAATAGCGGTTCAGTGTTCCTCTCCGAATTCCTGCACGATAAAATCTCTCAGTCTGCGGGCCGTGGGGGGCAGATACCGGTCTTTGACCCACTGCAGATAGATGTTCCGGCCCAGCAGCTCTTTGTCCGGTTGGGCAAAGGGAATAATGCAGACATTATTGCTGTAGAAGGAAGGAACCACAGGGGCGATAGCCACCGCCATTTCAGAGCTGATAAACGCACCCATAGCAGAACATTCCGCTACGCTGAGGACAAATTTTGGCTCCAGCCCACGAGCGCGGAAGCAGGCGGCAATATGTCCTGTGATATTGCTGTTCGGCCCCAGTGAGATCAGCCCTTCGTCCTTTAAATCCTCAATTAAGACAGTCTCTCTTCCGGCCAACGGATGGCTTTGGGGCACCACCAGTTTGAGCTCCTGCGTAAAGATCCGCGTGCTGCTCAGCTCCTGCTCCCGGCTCTCTCCGGAAACGATCAGGTCAAGAGACCCCTCCATCAGCTTATCGATCAGTACCCGGTTTACCCCCTGGACACAGCTGACCGTGATGTTGCCGTTTTCCTTGTTGGTATAAAAGCGTTCCAACAGCCGGGGGATAAAGTCGAAACTGATGCTGTATATGTTCCCCAGATTGATCGTGCCCGTGGAAGGATCGGCCAATTCATAGGCTTTGATCTGAATAGCCTCCAGCTTATCCAGGGCCACTCGCGCATATGGCAGGATGGACTCCCCGAAATGAGTGAGATAAGTTTTATTATCCCGCCGCTCAAACAGCGGGAATCCCAATTCCTTCTCCAACTCAGAAATGGAGTAGCTCAGGCTAGGCTGAGAGACATAAAGTTGGTTGGCTGCCTTGGTGTAATGAAGGACTTCTGCCATAACGGAAAAGCACTTTAACTGTTGTATGGTCATAAAACGCCCTCCCCGGATTTCACTATTTTTGTATCTAATTCAGCATACCACGCATTGCCGCAAATGTCACCCTTGTTGCCTTATTGAAAATCTTTTGCTGCTCATTGAAATCCTTAATTGGACTTTTTACCCAACTTTGTTTTAAGATAAAGCCACCGAATTAGCTCTCCTATCCAAATTCACACTGCCTACCAAACGTTGGAAAGGATGTACTTACTTTATGAAACAACTTTTGTCTTACCAGATCGTAGATTACCTTGAGCGCAGAGATGTCAAATATGTGTTTGGCTTGTGCGGCCATACCGTGATTGCCATGCTGGATGCGCTGAAGGACTCCAAGAAATTGAAATTCATTTCTGTCCGCCACGAGCAGATCGCTTCTACCGCAGCGGACGGCTACGCCCGCATCACCAAAAAGGCCAGCGTCGTGATGTGCCACCTTGGCCCCGGCCTGTCCAATGCCACTACCGGTGTGCTCAACGCCGCTCTGGATTCCATCCCCATGGTGGTGATCGCCGGAGATGTGCCCAGCTACTATTATGGAAAACACCCCCATCAGGAAGTCAACATGCACTGTGACGGCAGCCAGTACGACATCTACAAGCCTTTTGTCAAGCGGGCCTGGCGGGTGGATACCCCCGAGATGATGCCAGAGATTCTGGATAAAGCCTTCCGTCTGGCGGAAAGCGGACGCCCCGGCCCCGTGCTGATTTCTGTTCCTATGGATATGTTCTCCAGGGAGATCGATACCGAATATTTTGCCCGCACCTACCGGGACAGCCGCATCACCGTTCGGCCTGCTCTGGATCCTGATGTGGCCAGACAGATCGCCCGGGAACTGGTGGATGCCAAACAGCCCGTTCTTCACGCCGGCGGCGGCATCCTTTCCTCCGGTGCCTCCCAGGAGCTGGCCGCGCTGGCGGAGTTTTTGGATATTCCCATCTCCCGTACCTTGATGGGGCAGGGATGTGTTCCCGATACCCACCCCCTGATGCTGGGCCAGACCGGCTTCTGGGGCTTTGAGCTGACCCATAAAATGACCACCGAGGCCGACGTCATTCTGGCTTTGGGCACCCGTTTGGCCGAAGCAGACAGCTCCAGCTGGTACGAGGGAGTCACCTTTGACTCTGAGCGGACTCGTTTTTTGCAGATCGACATCGACCCCAGTGAAATCGGCCGTAACTACCCTGTGGAAATCGGCGCGATCGCCGACCTGAAGCCCGCTTTAAAGCAGCTTCTGGCTGAGGTGAAGCTGCTTTGCCCCGGGGGCCGCAGCAATCCGGAACTGCGGGCGACCATCGCAAGGGAGAAGGACCGCTTTAAAGAGGAGAACCAGCCCATCTGCGATGACGGCCGCTTCCCCATGACTCCCCAGCGCATTCTGCGGGACGTGAAAAAGCTTCTGCCCGGCGACGCCATTATCGTCACCGATGTGGGCTGGAACAAGAACGGCATGGCCCAGCAGTATGATATTGAGCTTCCCGGCTCCATTCACCACTGCTCCGGCCTAGCCACCATGGGCTTCGGTTCCGCAGCCCTGCTGGGCGTCAAGCTGGCGGCTCCGGACAGAAAGGTGATCACTCTGATCGGCGACGGCGGCTTCGGGACGAATCCCTCCGTGCTGGCCGCAGCGAAGGAATACGGCATCAATGTGGTGTGGGTGGTCATGAACAATGCGGCATTCGGCACCATCGCCGGGCTGGAGGCTGCAAACTACAATACCCGTTTCGGCACGGTCTTCCATACGCCCGACGGAGAGCGTTACACCCCCGAATGGTCGGTCATTGCACAGGGTTATGGCATCAAATCCAGAAAAGTGACCTCTGCCGATGATTTCTCCGCGGCGCTGAAGGAGGCTCTGGAGGCCGACGAGCCCTACCTGCTGGATGTGCCCATGGAAAATATCGTCGTTCCCACCCCCGGCTGCTGGAACATCAACGACATCTATTCTCCCAACGAGCTGGTAGCCAACGGCAGGCTGGTCAAAAAGGAAAACGGCAGGTACGTCAGCCCTTCCCACGCAAAATCTCATAAGTAATGTCATCAGGGGGGCTGCCGCAATTCATGTGTTGTGGCAGCCCTTTTTAAATTCAATAAGAATGAGGGAATTTTGAATGCGAACCTATTCATTGGCCTGCTTAACAATTCCAGGCATTCATCCTGTAGAACAAATCAGAATCGCCAGGGAAGCAGGGTATGACTATGTCAGTCTGCGAACCATTCCCATGCATTTGCCCGGTGAACCGGAATTTTTATTACATAAGAACGATCAGCTTTTCCAGTCGGTCCGGGAGGCACTGGCGGAATACGATATTCCCCTGCTGGACATCGAGCTGGCCCGCATTCGGCCGGATATCGATATCAACGAGTATGAGCCTGCCTTCGAAGCGGCTGCCAAACTGGGGGCCACGGATGTGCTGGGCAGCATCTGGACCCGGGACCGAAAATTTTATCGAGAGCAGGCAGGGCAAATCGCAGATATGGCGGCCCGATATGGACTGAGCTATAACATTGAGTTTTTGCCCTGGGCCGGAGTGCGCAACCTGCAGGAGGGCATCACTCTTGTGGATGAGCTGGGCCGTGACAATTTATGCCTGCTGGTAGATATTCTCCACGCGTCAAGGGCAGGCGTAACAGCTGCGGAGCTTGCCCGCACCGACCCTAAATATTTTCGATTTATTCACCTGTGCGATGGCCCCGCATGCCCGGATGGAGACCTCGTGTTTGCCGATATTAACGATTCCTTTATGATCCACACTGCCCGGGAAGCCCGCCTTTACCCCGGGGATGGGGTCATGGACATCGCCGGAATGATTCGGGCCATGCCAGATATTCCTCTGTCTGTTGAGCTGCCGAATTTAGAAAATATAAAAAAATTCGGCGCGTCTAGCCATGCCAGAAACTGCATCAACAAGGCAAAAGCGTACTTTGCGGCACATCATATTGATTAGGACAGACAGCACGGATTCATGAAAGAAAAAATAAAAAAACTATTACAAATGGAAAACAGCAATCATATAACCCTGAACGATAGAGATGTTTCATGTGAATGGCCCATAAATCTCACTGCAGGAGACGGCGGGCCGCAATCCCTTTCTGATTTTACTATGGAAATGAGGTTACAGGATGATGATTGATATCAACACAAAGATGGTTACTCTGATCGGTACGCCGCTCAAACAGTCCTTTGCCGCACAGATGCAGAATACCGGGTACCAGGCCGCCGGATTCAATATGGTTTATTTCTACACGGAAGCGGATAAGGACCATTTGGGGGACATCGTCAACGGACTGCGGTACATGAATTTTGCGGGTTTTGCAGTCACGAAGCCCAATAAGGTGCGGGTGCTGCGCTATCTGGATGAGTTGGACCCGCTGTGCCAGAAGATGGGAGCCAGCAACACCGTGGTAAAAACCCCTGATGGTAAGCTTGTCGGCTATAACACCGACGGAATCGGCTTTTATACCGCTTTGACGCAGGAGAGTGCGCTCCAGATAGATCAATGTGTGTTTTTCTGCTTCGGCGGCGGTGGAGCGGGGCGTGCGATGTGCTCTGTTTTGGCCTATTATGGCGCCAGAAAAATTTATATCACAGATGTCTTTGAGCCCTGCGCGAAAGCTCTGGTTGAAGATATCAATGCCAATTTCCCTCCGGTAGCGGAATTTGTTCACTATGAGGACTTCTCAAAGCTGTCCGCCTGCGACGTTGTCATGAATGCCAGCGGGGTGGGAATGGGCGACAGCATTGGCCGCAGCCCTCTGCCAAAGGAATACATACAGCCCAGCCAATTCTACTTTGATGCATGCTATAATCCCGAAAAAACGCAGTTTTTGCTGGATGCGGAGGAAAGAGGCTGCCGTATCCTGAACGGCTTGGAAATGTCCCTGTATCAGGGTGTGGCGCAGATCGAGCTCTGGAGCGGACAAAAGGCGCCGGTGGAAGCCATGCGCCAGGAGCTGTTGCGAATTGTAGAGGATCAGAAAGCGCTTTTTGATTGCTGTCAACCACGAAGCACAGTCAGTGTATGCAGCAGGTAGGGCCTCTGTACTGGTTTCTTGCCTCCACTTTCCATGCGGGAAGTACCTGCTGCTTCTTTCCCTTGGTTATCCGGTAGTAATAGCAGCTTGCGGGGTTCCGGCAAAGATCAATCTGATCTTCTTCAGAATCTTTGCCATGGCGGTAGAAGCTTTGATTGTTGTTGCACTGCGAACAGTAAAACTGGTATGCGTTTGCCATGAAAACTCGTCTTCCTCCAGAGAGATTCCGTTTTATGGTGAAATGATTGTACCAGAGAAACTGACGGGTTCTCAACTTTCACTTGACTTTAACAATTATTTAAAAGGAGTGTTATCCTATGACAGATTCAGCAACGAAATCTGTTGCAATGACAATGCCCGAACCCGATCCCAAATTGAAAGCCGGCAAATTTAAAGATCTTTTACGTTACCTAGGGCCGGGAATTATTGTGGCGTCTGCCTCGATCGGTAACGGAGAAATCTTCTTTGCCAGCCGTGAAGGTTCGCTGTTCGGCTTTTCTCTTCTCTGGACTTTTTTATTGTGCGCAATTATGAAAGGCAGCGTGGTTTATGTCGGCTCCAAATTTGCAACGTTAACCGGCGAACATCCTGCCGCCCGTTGGGGGCAGATCATTCCAGGCTCTAAAAACTGGGTGCCGGTCTTTTTGGGCATCGTGGCCGCCATTGCCATTCCCTCGTCCATCTGCGGTTTTGTTAAGGTGCTCGGTCAATGGACCTGCTGGACCTTCGGAATAGACACAACCTATACCGTGCTGTGCGGAACCATTTGGGCTCTGGTCGGATTTTTGTTTGTCTTTTTCTCTTACGAAAAGATGGAGAAAGTATCTACCGGCATCGTCCTCATTCTGGTCATTTTTGCATTGTTCGCCATTTTTGTATCGAATCCGGACTGGCTGGCGCTGCTGAGCGGCTTTATTCCCACGATTCCGGCTCAGTACCCCGACTGGGTGCAGGCCAAAAACCCCGAAGTGCTTTCCGGCCCGATTCTGCTTGAAATCGTCAGCGCCGTCGGTATTCTCGGCGGTGGAATCCAGGATTATCTCGGGTACATGGGTACCATGAGCGAAAAGAACTGGGGTATGTATGGGAATGAACATATTGCCGACATTCAGGCGTCTTTGAAGCGCTTGTCCGGCAAAGAAGATATCCCGCTGCCGAAAGACGAAAATACAGTTTCGAATGCCAAGGGGTGGCTGAAAGCCGTTAAAATCGATAATGTTGCATCCTTCACCGCGGTCTGGCTGGTCGGATCGATCTTCATGATTCTTGGCAACGTCATTCTCGGGACAAACGGATTGCAGGTCGTTCCTTCCAACGACCAGATCATTCAGAATCAGGCCCACTTTTTCTCGGTGATTTCTCCCGGTCTGGTGCTGCTGTATAAGGTTGCTATTTTCTGCGCTTTCTTCGGTGGAACGGTGGCGCTCAGCACACAGGTTTACCCCGCAACGTTTCGCGCTTGTTTTTCCCCCGTATTCCCGGCCATTCAGAAGCCCGAAAACAAATTCAAAACACGTTTGTGGGTCGCGGTATTCTGCATTTTCGGCGGCATTCTGCTGGCATGGACCAACATTACGTACACCTTCGTTCTTCAGGTTGCCACTGTGATCGGCAGCGTTTTCGGAATCGGCCTTGTGGGTGTTCTGTTACTTTGGACCGAAAAGAAAAGCCTGCCGAAAGAATATCGTTTAAAGCCCGCGTGGTTTACACTTACGCTGGTGAGCAGCATCATCATGGTGTTACTGGGTGTTATCGCATTTTTGCAGCTGTTCAACATCATTTAACGGAACAGTCCCGGTTCAAAGAACCTTGCAGTCAGGATGAGGACTTAAAGCAAAACGGGTTTATAGATATCTGCTTTTCGCTAACCGTGCTCTTCATCTGAATCGTGTGCAAATTTACATATGCAGTCAGTGAGTGAACACTCCCCTTCAAAATAACAGGTGTGTCTTTACCCGAAAAGAAAGACGCAAAATGCAAAGTGATGGATTTGATGTTCTCCATCAGGCCATGGCGCAATGAAACGTTTGGATTGAGAAGGAGCAGTAGAATAGAATGCCGCTCCTTCTGAAAATCCGCCCTGTTTTTAGTAGAATTTTTATGAAGCCTTTGTTCATCGGCTATTCCGATTGAAAGGCCCGTCATGAAATGTTATATTGAAAACAAACGATATTTCACAGGTTAAAAGAAGGAGAAAAGCCATATGAATATCAAATGGAATGCCGATGAGTATCAGAATAAATTCGGTTTTGTGCACCAATATGGGGAAGATGTTCTGGACTTGATAGATTCCGAAAAAAACAAGCTTGTAGTTGATCTGGGCTGCGGCAACGGAGCCCTCAGCAAAAAGCTCTTAGACAGAGGATATCGTGTGTTGGGGATTGACGCATCGGAAAATATGCTGCGAATCGCCCAAAAGCAGTATCCTGAGATTGAATTTCAGCTGGCAGACGCGCAAAATTTTAAAATAGCAGAAAAAGCGGATGTCATTTTTTCCAATGCAGTGCTGCATTGGATTGATGCTGATCAGCAGGAGAAATTGATACAAAACATTTTTAACCAACTGAAACCAGGCGGACAGTTTGTATGCGAGTTTGGCGGAAAAGGATGTGCAGAGAAGATTCACTCCACATTGGAAAAAAACTTTTTAAAATATCAGCTGTCTTACCCCCGAACCTTTTATTTTCCCACGATCGGTGAATACACCCCTATCCTTGAAAAGTGTGGATTTCAAGTGGAGTATGCCGTCCTGTTCGATCGCCCGACGGAACAAAACTCTAAGGACGGCTTGGCCGATTGGATTCGTATGTTTATAACGGCACCCTTTGAAGGAATCAGTGAAGAAATGGCTGAGGCTATTCTTTCGCAGACCGTAAAAGAACTGAAAAGCACCCTGTACCACGATGGGAAATGGTATGTAGACTATGTGAGACTTCGGTTTAAGGCAAAGAAAATCCTATAGAGATAAAGGGGTACATGGGATGAAATACGGCTGTTGTGTTAATCTTCTTCCAAAAAAGGTTGACCAAACAGGACTGGAATACATTGGCCGTCTCAAAAAGTTAGGCTATGACTATGTGGAGCTGCCGCTCAACGAAATTGCCAAGCTTAGCGAGGGGGCATTCTGTACCTTTTTAGATCAAGTGAGGCAAATCGGCCTTCCCTGCCGTTCCTGTAACGACTTTATGCCCTCCGAATTCCGAATTGTGGGAACAAGCACCACTGCCATGGCAAAAATGACAGAGTATATCGAACGGGCCATGAGCCGTGTTCGCCAGATGGGTGCCCTCTATGCTGTATTCGGGAGCCCGTGGTCCCGGAGCTGTCCAGACGATTTCTCCAAAGAAAAGGCGTTTGAACAGATTGCGGATTTTCTGAGGATTGTGGGGGATTCTGCAGCCCGAAATCGGGTGACCATTGCCATTGAGCATAATAACCGGGGGGAAACCAATATGCTGAATCACTTTTCCACCGCAGTCAAAATGGCCCGGACGGTCAACCACCCCAATGTACAGGTTCTGTGTGATTATTACCACCTGCGTTTTGAGCAGGACACCCCGGAAGTGCTGCTGGATGGAGGCCAAGAGCATCTCGTTCATACCCACATAGCGCAGTTAGAGAATCGTAGATATCTGACAGATCTGTCGAAAGAGCCTATGCTGTTGGAGTACGCCAAAGTGCTCCGTAAAATTGGGTACGAAGGCGGTGTTAGTATAGAGGCAAAAGTAGAATACCCAGATCAGTGGGAGGAGCAGGCGTTTATCACATTAGAAAATATGAGGAAAATATTTGGCTGATCTACTTTTATCGCTTTGATTCAAACGGTAATGATTCTGCAATGCCTTGATGCCATACGATATGATTTATATCTATCATTCCTTTTCGAATATCCTCCCTCATCATCTTAAAAAATCCCTTTTGATTTTCCTTGAGGCTACCAAACTGCAAGGAAAATCAAAAGGGATTTTTTCTTTTTCAGCACGGAAGAGTTTTCTCTTCAACAGCTTCACCGGTAATTGTTCTTATTTAAAACACCAAAAAACAAAGGTTTACCGGCCTAATCTGACTGAGATTGAATCAGGTCACGGGAACGCCCGGCGCGCAGTACATAACTGTCCGTGTCATGTCCAAGCAACTGCTGCAGCCTGCGGGAAAGAGACATCACCTTCACAAGATCGATCCCTGTGGCAATACCGGATTCATCGCACATGTGGATAACGTCTTCCGTAGAAATATTTCCTGCGGCGCCCGGGACAAAGGGGCAGCCGCCCAGCCCGCCAAAGGAGCTGTCGAACCGGGTCATACCGGCTTCCATAGAGGCCAGAATGTTGGCCATGGCCAGCCCGCGGGTATTGTGAAAATGGAGCCACCAGCTCACCTGCGGATATGTTTCCCGCACATGAGCGCACATGTCGTAAACCTGATTTGGAACCGCCATGCCGGAGGTATCCGACAAAGAAATTTCCGTAATTCCTACTGCAAGATAAGCCTTAATAATCACATCTACGTCCGATAAAGGAACGCGGCCCTCCCACGGGGAGGCAAAGGGCATGGAAATGGAGCCGGAAATCGCGATCCCGTTTTCCTTCGCCGCTTCTACGCAAGAGGCAAAGCCTGCCACACTTTCTTCCGGCAGCATATTCAGGTTCTTCAGATTGTGCTGCCGGCTTGCGGATACATTCAGCTTTACCTTCTTACAGCCGCATGCAGCCGCCCGCTGAGCACCCCTGAGATTGGGAATCAACGCCCGCAGCTCCACACCGGGCACATCACCGATCTTCCTGTACAGCTCGTCCGTGTCCGCCATTTGCGGCACCGCTTTCGGGTGCATAAAGGAACCGAACTCAATCACGGTGAAACCGGCGTCAATGAAGCCGCGCAGCAGTTCCAGCTTGTCATCGGTAGAAAGAAGCGTCTTTTCGTTTTGCAGGCCGTCCCGTAATCCAACCTCACACAGTGTAATTGAGGAAGGTAAATTCATCATGGACAACTGCCCCCTTTTGTTGTATTTTACATCGCTTTTGTAACAGTCTTAAAAACCCCAAGGGAATGATTTCTCTTTTATCGGTTTGGCGGATGCTACGTGGAACGGTGTCTTTTCCTTTATCTTAAACGAAGACGCAGGCAAGAATCCAATACATGTTTTATATCGAATGATAGAAGCGATTAATCGTTTGAAAGCACAATTGGAATGAAAAGGCTTGTACCAGCTCGAAGTAAAACGAAATAGGGAGAAGCAGCAGGTTTTTATTTTGCGTTTTTAGTTGATTATCACAATTATATCGATCGAAATCAGGTGAAATTGATATAAACAAAATAAATCAAGTGGGTTGAACTATGAAAAATACTAATCGTTAGATAGAAATTGAACATTAGACTTTATAAAGGATTTAAATATAAAATTTATTACGGATTCAAGAAAAATTAGACATATTACCAACCGTTGATGAAGGAGGTTCATAGTAATGGCTACACAATTCTCACTGGCCTATCTTACGATTCCCGGCATCGATCCTGTAGAGCAGATCAAGATTGCGAGGGATGCCGGATATGACTGTGTGAGCCTGCGAACGATTCCAATGGGGCTTTGTGACGAGCCGCAGGTCTGCCTGGAAAATAATCCGCAATTATTTCGCACGATCCGCCAGACGCTGCAGGACTGCCAGATGAAGCTTCTGGATATCGAGCTGGTTCGGATCCGTGAGGATCTGCCGTCCGATTATCGAGGGGCGTTTGAAAAGGGAGCCGAGCTTGGGGCAACTCAGGTGCTTTCCAGTGTTTGGACAAAGGATCGTTCTTTCGCGGTGGATCGCTATGGCACCATTTGTGAACAGGCGGCGCAATATGGGCTGACTGTCAACCTGGAATTCGCGATTCTGTCTGATTTGACCACTTTGCAGGACGCGATCGCGGTACAGGATCAGGTGAAGGCTCCCAATCTGAAAATTCTGATGGATATGCTTTATGTTCACTGGTCGAAGGTTACGCCGCAAGAAATACAGGCATTGGACCCGGAACGGTTTGGGCTGATTCATCTGTGCGACAGCCCCAAAGACCTGGATGTTTCGCAAATGGTTCAGGTAGTGCGGGAGGGCCGGGCCTACTGCGGAGAGGGGGATGCAGATTTAAAGGGCCTGCTCAATGCGCTGCCGCCGAATCCGTGCTCGATCGAGCTCCCGAATACCAAACGTATTTCAGAGCTGGGGCCGGTGGGGCATGCCACCCGCTGCCTGGAAACAGCGAAAGCGTTGTTTGCAGATGTAAGGGTGTAGCGGGCCGCAGTACTTATTCCATTTTTACGACAGAAATGAGGTTACAGGATGATGATTGATATCAACACAAAGATGGTTACCCTGATCGGTACGCCGCTCAAACAGTCGTTTGCCGCACAGATGCAGAACACCGGGTACCAGGCTGCCGGACTCAATATGGTTTATTTCTACACGGAAGCGGACAAGGACCATTTGGGAGACATCGTCAATGGACTGCGGTATATGAATTTTGCGGGTTTTGCAGTCACGAAGCCCAACAAGGTTCGGGTACTGCGCTATCTGGATGAGCTGGACCCGCTGTGCCAGAAGATGGGAGCCAGCAACACCGTGGTAAAAAACCCCGATGGGAAGCTGATCGGCTATAACACAGACGGAATCGGCTTTTATACCTCTCTGACACAGGAGGGAGAGATCAAGGTAGATCAATGCGTGTTCTTCTGCTTTGGCGGCGGCGGAGCGGGGCGTGCCATGTGTTCGGTTTTGGCCTATCACGGCGCCAGAAAGATTTATATTACAGATGTGTTTGAACCCTGCGCGAAAGCTCTGGTTGCGGACATCAATGCCAATTTCCCTCCGGTGGCGGAATTTGTTCACCATGGGGATTTCTCAAAGCTGTCTGCCTGCGATGTTGTAATGAATGCGAGCGGGGTGGGAATGGGGGACAGCATTGGCCGCAGTCCTCTGCCAAAAGAGTACATACAGCCCAGCCAATTTTACTTTGACGCATGCTACAATCCCGAAAAAACTCAGTTTTTGCTGGACGCGGGGGAAAAAGGCTGCCGTGTTCTGAATGGCTTGGGAATGTCCCTATATCAGGGTGTGGCGCAGATTGAGCTTTGGAGCGGGCAAAAGGCACCGGTGGAAGCCATGCGCCGGGAGCTGATGCAGATTGTAGAAGAGCAGAAGGCAGTTTCTGATTTCCATGAATCCTGCAGCGCGGTCCGTGTCTGCAGCAGGTAGGACTTCTGCACCGGTACTTGCCTCTTCTTTCCGTGCAGGGAGCGCCAACGCCCTTTGGTTACCTGAAATCCAGCTTGCGGGGTCCCGGCAAAGACGGTTTCAATCTTTCTTAAACTCTTTGCCATAGCGGTAGAAGCTTTGATTGTTGTTGCGCCAGTAAAACTGGTATGCGTTCACCATGGAAACTCATCTTTTTCAGGGGGTATCTTGTTTTGCGGTAGAACGATTGCACTGGCGGGGCTGGCGGGTTCTCAACTTTCATTTGCCTAAATTACAGTACGATTAATATGAAAAGGAGTGTTTTCAATGACAGATTCCACAACTAAATCTGTTGCAATGACAATGCCCGAACCCGATCCCAAATTAAAAGCCGGCAAATTTAAAGATCTTTTACGTTACCTTGGGCCGGGAATTATTGTGGCGTCGGCATCGATCGGCAACGGAGAGATTTTCTTTGCCAGCCGGGAAGGTTCGCTGTTCGGCTTTTCCCTTCTCTGGACATTTTTATTGTGCGCAATTATGAAAGGCAGCGTGGTCTACGCTGGTTCCAAGTTCGCAACGCTGACCGGCGAGCATCCTGCTACCCGTTGGGGGCAGATCATTCCGGGCTCTAAAAACTGGGTGGCAATCTTCCTGGGCATCGTGGCGGCCATTGCCATTCCGTCGTCCATCTGCGGTTTCATTAAGGTACTGGGCCAGTGGACCTGCTGGACCTTTGGAATCGACACGGCCTACACCGTTCTATGCGGAACGATCTGGGCCATAGTTGGGTTTTTGTTTGTCTTTTTCAGCTACGAAAAGATGGAAAAAGTATCCACTGCGATTGTTCTCATTCTGGTTATTTTCGCATTGCTTGCAATTTTTGTCTCCAACCCAGACTGGCTCGCTCTGTTACAGGGATTTATTCCAACGATTCCGGCCGGGTATCCTGAATGGGTGCAGACCAAAAACCCTGAAATCCTTTCCGGGCCGATTCTGCTTGAAATCGTCAGCGCCGTTGGTATCCTTGGCGGGGGAATCCAGGATTATCTCGGATATATGGGTACGATGAGCGAAAAGAATTGGGGCATGTATGGGAATGAACATATTAGTGATATTCAAGCGTCTCTGAAACGCTTGTCCGATAAAGAAAATATCCCGCTGCCGGAAGACGAAAGTACAGTTTCGAATGCCAAGGGGTGGCTGAAAGCCGTTAAAATCGATAATGTTGCATCCTTCACCGCGGTCTGGCTGGTTGGATCGATCTTCATGATTCTTGGCAATGTCGTTCTTGGGACAAACGGATTGCAGGTCGTTCCTTCCAACGACCAGATCATTCAGAATCAGGCTCACTTCTTCTCGGTGATTTCTCCTGGTTTGGTGCTGCTGTATAAGATTGCTATTTTCTGCGCTTTCTTCGGTGGAATCGTAGCGCTCAGCACACAGGTTTATCCCGCAACGTTCCGTGCATGCTTTTCTCCGGCGTTCCCTGCCATTCAAAAGCCGGAAAATAAATTTAAAACTCGTTTGTGGGTTGCGGTATTTTGCATTTTTGGCGGTATCCTGCTGGCGTGGACAAATATTACTTATACTTTCGTTCTCCAGGTCGCAACTGTCATCGGCAGCGTTTTTGGAATCGGTCTCGTAGGGCTTTTGCTGCTTTGGACCGAGAAGAAAAGCCTACCGAAAGAGTATCGCTTAAAGCCCGCATGGTTTACACTCACGCTTGTGAGCAGCATCATCATGGTGCTACTGGGCGTTATCGCATTTTTACAGCTGTTTCACATCATCTAACGGCATAATTCAGGTTCAGGGAATTGTTGTCGGTATTATCATGAAAGACAACGCGTAGCCGGGCTGTGGCCCTTCTGCCAGCACCAGCCCGGCCTTTGTTTTTTGCATGCTCCGAATCTCAATCGATTTGGCCCTTAGTATATGGGAATCCGGTTCCGGACGCTTTGGGGAGGAGCGATATTCAGTTCCGGGTTCCGTCTCTATCCTAAAGAATGTGGACAGTCTTAACGCCATGCCCGATAATAGAAAAGAAAACAACGCTGCGGTTCATTCAAAAAAACCGGGAGGAGGTGCGTTATGAACCTGAGGCAGTTGTATTATTTTAGAACCATAGCAGAATTAGAGCACTATACTCGGGCGGCGGAAAAGCTTTATGTCAGTCAATCCAATTTAAGCCATGCGATTCAGGAACTGGAGAATGAGCTGAACGTAAAGCTCTTTTTACGGAAAGGGCGCAGCATCAAGCTGACAAAATACGGTGAGCTGTTTTTGCCTTATGTGCAAAAGACGATTGAAACGCTGGAAAGCGGTATTTCTACTCTCAAGGATTATATCAATCCCAATTCCGGCACGGTCACGATTGCAAGCTTTCCCTCTTTGGCTCAGTTTGTGCC
>JAEXDU010000049.1 GCA_023401495.1 Bacillota bacterium | reverse complement strand
ATATTGCGGTAAACCCCGGGGATATTGTTCTGGGCGACCGGGACGGCGTCATCATCATTCCCAGAGCAGACGCGGCTCAGATTCTGGAGGATGCGAAAAAATATGCGGAAGCGGATGCCAGTAAGGTAACCGCCGCAAAAAATGGCACTGCAAAACGCCAGTGGGTAGAAGATACTTTGGCGAAGAAGAACGTGGAAATGATTCAGGGAAAATGTACAGGATAAGTTCTGAGAAGGAGGGAATGATTCATGATTTTGGGAATCGGAATCGGCATCTGGGCATTCATCATTTACATTGCAGCGATCATTATCTGGATGCTTGTACTGAAAAGAAACATAGCCGAGTGCATGGGCATTGGTTTTCTTATTGTCGCGTTGTTCAATGGATTCTCTGCTTTTCCGGGCACTTTGGGCACTGCTTTGCTCTCGGCATCTAAAGAGAGTTCTTTTCTCGCAACCATGCTGTTCCTGCTGATGTCGGTCATTATGACAAAAACAGGAATGATCGCTCGTCTGGTTGAACTTTTAAACTCCATTATTGGCCGCATCAAAGGTGGCGCGGCCTATGTTTCCGTATGCGCGAGCTTTTTATTCGGTCTGGTATCGGGTAATGCGATTGCCAACTGTGCAACGGTTGGCGCCATTACCGTCCCGTGGATGAAAGAAAGCGGCTGGCCGAAAGAAGTGTCGGCTACCATGAATGCGGGCAATGCCGGGGTTGGGCAGTCCATGCCCTCTTGTACCGCGATGTTTCTTCTGTTAGGTCTGGCCCCGGTTGCGGCTGCAATGACGGTCGGGCAAGCTTATATTGCCGTGCTGTGCGGCGGCGCGTGGACATTCGTATATCGATTGATCCGGGTATGGCTGTATGCGAAAAAATACAATGTACAGGCAGTTCCGGAGGATCAAATCAAGCCGTTCGGTCAATCCTTCCACGATAACTGGACTTCTTTGCTGATGCTGGCCGGTATCGCGATCCCTCTGCTATTGACCATGGGCCCTGTTGCAAAGTTCTTGACTGCTGCAGAGTCCTTTGCCAAAGCAGGCGTTTCTTCGATCAATATCGTTCTGTGGGTTCCCGTCGTTGTCAGCGTGATTTGCCTGATTGTCGGCAGAAAGAGCCTGCCCCAAACAGGCAGTGAATGGATCGGGCTGCTCAAGGGCTGCCAGCCTACCTTTGCAACAGTCGGAGGCGTGCTTCTGTTTGCTCTGGCCGCCAGCAATGTATTGACCATGGTCGGCTTCGACCAGGACCTCAAGGTTCTTCTGGAAGCTCTTACTCTGCCGAATCTGGTTATGATTATCCTGACCTGCATCATGATCGTGCTGGTAGCCGGGCCCCTGAGCGCCGTTGCCACAACCGCTGCCGTGGGTTCTGTTGCGTTCTCTGTTTTTGTGGGCGCAGGGGTAAACCCGATTGCCGCAGTCGTTGCGTTTATGATCTGCATTTCTACGGAAGGCGCCTCTCCCCCCAGCTCATCTCCCATCTTCATTTCGTGCGGGTCGGCCGAGGTAGATGACCCCAAGGTTATTTTTGTACCGCTGATCACCGACTATGTTCTTCCGTTGATTGGGGTAGCCACTCTGGTTGCAGTCGGGGTACTGCCTATTATTCGATAGTCTGTGAAAGGAGGATTCCCATGAAAACGGCAGAGAAAATTTTAGACGCCCTTTGTGTTATCACCACCATCATTTTCTTTGTAGCAGTTACACTGATGGTCTTTGCGCAGGGATTTGCTGTTATTACATTGAATGGAGCGCTGTCCACTTCGCTGTATAAAGCGATTGCGATACCGGCCAGTATGGTTTCGGCCGTGTCTTCCATTATTGCTATTATATTGGCTTACATGAGAGGTCAGATGAAAGCGGACTGAGTATTCACTGACACAGCCGTACAGGAATACGGAGAAATCCGTATTCCTGTACGGCGAAATTACATCCATGAAAAAGGAGGAAAAAAATGCTGGATTTATTAATCATCAACGGCCATGTGATCGATCCGCTCAATCAGGTCGACACCATTCAGCCGGTTGCCATCTACAACGGAAAAATCACAAAACATGAAGAAGGAGAACCGGCAAAACACACAATCGACGCTGTCGGACGCTATGTTTTCCCCGGACTGATCGATGCGCATGCGCATATGTTTGCGGAAGGAACAGATATCGGAATCTACCCGGATCTCGCTTATTTGCCCACCGGAGTAACAAGCGCTGTGGATGCAACGGCGGGCGTTTCCAATTACCGGATGTTCCGTTCCTCTGTGATCGAGAGAAGCAAGGTGACCATCAAAAGCTTTCTGCAAATGTGCTCAGCCGGACTCGTTACCACCAGTTACCACGAGTGCATCGATCCCAAATACTTTAACGCAGAAAAAATCGCCCGAATCTATGAAGAAAACAAAGACAATATTCTGGGACTGAAAATCAGGCAAAGTGAAGAACTGGCTATGGGCCTTGGCATTGAGCCGTTGAAAGCCACGGTCGCCATTGCAGATAAAATCAACTGCCCGGTAGAAGTACACTGCACCAATCTTCCGGTTCCCACCTGCGAAGTGCTGGAGGTACTGCGCCCCGGCGACATTTTCGAGCATGTCTATCAGGGTGCAAAAAATACAATCATCGACGAAAACGGGAAACTGTATGAATGCGTTCGCGAAGCACGGGAACGCGGCATCTGGTTCGATACTGCCGAGGGCCGCAAGCACGGCGATTATGACGTGATGAAATCCGCGATGGCACAGGGCTTTATCGCAGATATCTGCAGTACAGATTTAGTACTGGGCAGTATGTATCGGCGCACGATTTTTTCTTTGCCGAACCTGATGTCCCGCTATATTTGCATGGGAATTCCCATGCAGCAGGTGGTACAAATGGCGACAAGCACGCCGGCCCGCCTGATGAAGATGACTGGAGAAATCGGCTGCCTGTCCGAAGGCGCAAGAGCAGACGTAGCTATTTTTGACTGGAAGGAATTCCACCAGACATACCGCGATTGGAAAGGAACCGCGTTTGAGGCCGATCGCATGCTCAAGCCTGAGCTGACGATCAAAGACGGTGATATTGTCTATTGTGCTCCCGACTATATTTACGAACCCGAATACCAGTAAATTCAACTGTTCATTAAAAATCCAAAAAATTTATTTGAGCTCCCGGTCGGCGCGAAAATGCGCCGACCGGGAGCTTTCGTATTACAAGTATTGGCAAATAGGAAAGTTGTCAAAAAAGCTTGTACCTGTTCATGAGGATTAAAGAATTTCTTTGTTATAACAGCTCTTTCTTTGATGAAGCGCGCTGTTCTTTGATCACTGGGGTCTGCTGGCACGCATGCTGCATTTGATTTGCTTTGCAAATTTCTAAAAGCGATTATGACAAGCTGCGGGGCAATGCAATTCCTGATTGGGAACAAACGAATGCTTCAATCGATATTTAGGAAATGATCAATCTCAGGAAGATTCTGCAAAGTTCACATAAACAAAGATTTCTGTTAACCTATAAAATTTATTATTTATTTCAAATAGTACAAAATTACTGTAATAACCGGATTTTATTCACAATCTCCCATAAATATTATGTAAAATTTTTGTTACTTATGTTGACTTAACTCTTTATTTGTTTTATACTCAAGCCAAATAAACCCAAAGAAACCAAATAATAGTAAGGAGGTCACATGATGAACGCTTTTACATCAAAAGAAACCGAAGAACGTATTGACAGTATTGTAGATCAGCAGGTACAGGAAGTTGGAATTCCAAACAATGAAGATACGACCTTTGAAGACGCAGCCATCATCACTGAATATCCGGAAAAACGGACGGAAACCTCCAAGACATTTCTGATGAGTGACGGCACATTTTTGGCCGCCTCGTATGATCAGCCGATTCATTACAAAGACGATTTGGGTTTATGGCAGGACATTGACAACACCCTGAGTGTGACAGACGCGAAAGCGCCTGAAACATCTCAGCGGCTTACCAACAAAGCGGGCCGTACTTCCATCAGTTTGGAAAAAATCATCAAGCCGAAAGGCTCCGTTACCCTGAAAACCGGTCAGCATTCCATCAGTTGGGGATTGGACGGTGCGGAAAAAGCCACGTCTGAACTGGTGGCACAAGAAGCACCATCTGAAAGTCATAACGATCAGTTCTTACGGCTGAAAAAGCTGAGCCATGAAGTATTGTATCGGGATGCGCTCCCAAACATTGATGTGCAGTACCTGATCACCTCTTCCTCTGTAAAAGAAAATATTATTTTAAAATCCAGAGATGCACAGAAAAAACTGACGGAAACCTATCAAATCGGCTCTCTGATTCCAAAACAGGCCAGTGACCAAATTATTGCTCTGTATGAAGCTGAAGACACAAAGCAGGAAAATCCGATCTATACCATCAAAGCGCCTTCGATGACCGACTCTGAAGGTGTTATCAGCAGCGCGATTTCTCTGCGCATCGTAGGGCAGGAATCAGAAACTCTTCAAATTGAAATCGCTCCCGATGAAGAGTGGCTGAATGATTCCGCCAGAGTCTATCCCATTACGATCGACCCAGCCATTGGTTCTGGCGGCGCTGTCCGGGATACCTTCGTCAGCTCCGGCGCCCCAAATAACAACTTTGGTTATATGGGGAGCATGTATGTCGGAAATGAAACCGTGACATACAAAACCTGCCGGATTTTAATTGACTTTGATTTGCCCAAAATGGATAAGGGCGATGTGGTTGCGCAGGCACAAATGAATCTGGTGCAGTTCAAGGACGGAATGAGTCCCCCCACCGGATCAATGCTGATCAGCGCGTACGAGATGAGCTCCGCCTGGAATGAACATAGCGACACATGGAATAACACCCTTACCGCAGTCAATTCCGCAAAAAACGGCCCCGTTCTTGATTATGCTTTGACCTCCAAGAGCACGAACGAAAAAGTTGTCTCCTGGGATTTGACAAAACTGGTCAAGGGATGGTATGACGGCTCCAGAGGTCACAGAGGCGTTGTGCTGGCGTCAAACAATGAAGCTGACGCTGTCCGAAATCAATTCTATGCTTCTGATTATCCGTCGGGCAGCGGTTTGTACCCTACCCTTACCATTCGGTATGTGAATCAGACCGGTCTGGAACCCTACCTGAGCTACCATCAGCAATCTGCCGGCAGAGCAGGGACCGGCCATGTGAATGATTATAACGGGAACCTGATATTCACCATTCCTATTACCGGAACAACAGGGGAACTGGTACCGCTGAATTTCGGTCTGATTTTTAACAGCAGTCTATCCGGTTCACAATTTAAGGATGGCAAGCGCGGAGGCACTTTCGGTCTTGGATTCCAAAGCAACCTGAGCCAAAGAGTCGATGAAATCACGGAAGCCAATGCTACAAATGATGCAGAGAAGGAAAAGTTCAGGCTGCTTGCCGCTGCCGGCTACAAATACGTCTATTTGGATGAAGATGGATCGGAACACTTTTTTGTGACAGATCCGTCCAACACCTCTAGGTATACCGATGAAGACGGTTTTGACATGATCCTTACCACCGGGGGCAGCACGGATGAATATTATACGCTCAGCTATCAGGATGGCTCTAAGAAAACGTTCACACAGTCGGGCTATCTCCGAAAGATATACGATATCAATGGAAATTCGCTCACTCTGGGTTACAGCGGTGCAAAGCTCTCCACCATTACGGACGGCGCGGGCCGGGTAACGACTCTTGGCTACACCAGCTATGGAAACTTGGATTCCGTTACGACGCCGGATGGTAAAACATCGCAGTTTTACTATGAAAACAACCTGTTGCTGAACAGAATCAAGCACTTTGACAGTAAAAACACTTACTATGAATATACGAACAATCTTCTGACCCGGGCAAAAGATATTGACGGGAACTGGATCCAATACGCCTACGAGCTCAACGGTTCGGACTGGATGCTCAGGAACCGTGTGACCAGCGCCATAGAATATTCCGAAATCGGCGGAATCGGGAATACCGTATCCATGACTTACAATATTGACAACACGACCAAATTCGAGTACAAGTCCGCGCTGGGTAAGATTCAAACCGAAACCTACAGCTTCGACCGTTATGGCCGCCCGGTCAGTATTGTGAACGCCGACTCTTCCGCCGCGTCCTACAAATACATTGAGAAGGCGGAAACCAACGCACAGAAGAATAAAATAGCCGCGCAGGCAGAAACCAGCCGGCCGGTCGTGAATCTTCTGAAAAACCACAGTGCGGAGCTGACGGAACAGACGCCCTCCTGGACTCTTTACCGTCAAGGCACATCTACCGGGCAGATGAGCATCGCTTCCGGCGTTGCTTCTCTGGGGAATAACTCTCTGAAAGTGACGCAGACGCAGTCCGGCACCGGCAAAGTGAGCGCAAAGCAGGTGATAACCGGGTTGCAGTCCGGTCAGGAGTATACCTTCTCCGCTTATGTCAATACGGAAGGGGTCAGCGACGGGTATGCGAACCTGTTCGTTCAGGCGGTCACCGGCGACCCAAATCCGACTGAATTCATTGGCCGAAGCGGGATCAACGGGACGACAACCACCTGGCCCCGGATTTCTGTGACCTTTACCGTTCCAGCAGGCACGACCGAAGTTTCCGTGCATGCGGGGCTGATCAACACGGCCGGAACTGCTTGGTTTGATTGCCTGCAGCTTGAAATCGGGAACGTGGCGAACCCTTACAATCTGTTGGAAAA
>JAEXDU010000118.1 GCA_023401495.1 Bacillota bacterium | reverse complement strand
CGCCACACCACCACCCGCAGGGAAATGATCCTTCTTCCGCAGGGCGGCATCGTCATCGACACGCCCGGCCTGCGTGAGCTGGGTGTGGAATCCGCCGACCTTTCCCGGTCCTTTGCGGAAATTGATGCGCTGGCGGAGCATTGCCGTTTTCGCGACTGCACGCACACCAACGAACCCGGCTGCGCGGTTTTAAAGGCACTGGAAACCGGCGAGCTGACCCTCCGGCGGCTGGAAAACTACCGGAAGCTGAGGCGGGAGGCCGGGTATGATGGCCTTTCTTCCCGGCAGATCGAAACCCAGAAGCTCAATGCCATGTTTGAGACGGTCGGCAGAATGAAAAATGGCCGAAAATTTATTCGGCAAAGCGATAAGCGCAAGGGAGGATTTTAAAATGGAATACAGAAAAAGTAACCGTTATCACCCACAGCTTGTGCGTGAAAAAATAATGGGGCCAAACCCCATCAAGCTGCTGGAGGAATTGCTGCTGCAGCACTCACTTGTGCCGGGTGATCTGGTGATGGATTTGGGCTGTGGGCAGGGCCTTACCTCCGTATTTCTGGTAAAGGAGTATGAATTCCGTGTGTTTGCGGCGGACTTATGGAGTAATCCGACCGATAACAAACGCTTTTTCGACCAGATGGGACTCACGGCACAGCAGATCATCCCGCTGCACGCCGACGCCAATGCTCT
The DNA here is from genome assembly GCA_023401495.1 of Bacillota bacterium. Taxonomy (GTDB): domain Bacteria; phylum Bacillota; class Clostridia; order Oscillospirales; family Acutalibacteraceae; genus Faecalispora. The sequence goes on along the minus strand of JAEXDU010000118.1, from coordinate 2,325 downwards.
TCCCTTTGCGGAAGAATTCTTTGACGCCATCGTCAGCATAGACTCCTACCATTACTTTGGGCACGATCCGGAATATCTGGGAAAACGCCTGATCCCATATGTCAAACGCGGCGGCTATGTCTATATTGTCATTCCCGGTATGAAGCGGGACTGCCACGATCAGCTTCCGCCGGAACTGTTGCTTTCCTGGACGCCGGAGCAGCTCGACACCATTCATGACATCGCGTATTGGACAGAGCGGATCGACAAGGCCAAAGGCGTAAAGGTGCTCTCTATTCACGAAATGGAAAGTAACGAGGAAGTATGGGCCGACTGGCTCCGCTGCGACAACGAATATGCGCGGGGCGACCGCAGAACATGGGAAGCCGGAGGCGGAAAATACCTGAACATGATCGCCATTGTGCTGCAAAGAGAATAACGGCTGCATCAACACAAACAAAGGGTACCGGGCGGTTTCTAAAAACCGCCCGGTACCCTATTTGATTTGCAAAACAGGAGTTATGATATCCGTGCGCAGGCGGTTTCAGAGCAGGGCGAGAATGTCGGCCTCCAGATTTTCCGGTTTGTCCGACGGCGCGTAGCGGGCAATCACATTGCCGTTTCTGTCCACCAGAAACTTTGTAAAATTCCATTTGATATTGGAACCCAGTACTCCCTTTTGCTGAGATTTTAAATACGTATACAGCGGGGATTCATTCGGGCCGTTGACCTCAATTTTCGCGAACTGAGGAAAAGTAACGTGATAGGTCAGCTGACAGAAGCTCTGAATCTCCTCTTCGCTGCCCGGCGCCTGATGACCGAACTGATTGCACGGGAAATCGAGAATCTCGAATCCGCGGTCACGGTACTTTTGATATAAATTTTCCAGCCCCTCATACTGTGGGGTAAATCCGCATCCGGTTGCGGTATTCACAATCAGCAGCACCTTGTCTTGATATTGAGAAAGCGGCACCGGCTGTTTTTTCATGTTCAGCACGCTAAAATCATAGATACTCATTTTGATGAGCTCCTTTCTATCAGTTGTTTGCTATTTAATTTTACACAATTAATTTAAAAGAGTCAAGTGTTTTTCTTGACCTTCTCAAATAAATTTGATACTATTTAATTGTACGATAGTTAAGAGAGGGGAACTCCATGAACAACACCGATGAGATTTTGAAGCTGGATAACCAGCTTTGTTTTGCCCTTTATGTCAGCTCGAAAGAAATCATTCGCAGATACAAACCGCTTTTGGAACCGCTCCATTTGACCTACACCGGCTATATTACCATGATGGCGCTGTGGGAGAAGGACGACATTTCCGTAAAGGATTTGGGGAACCGCCTGACACTGGATTCAGGCACCCTGACGCCGCTGCTCAAAAAGCTGGAGTCGCTTTCGTATATTGAACGAATCCGCAGCGACGACGATGAGCGGAGCGTACGCATTTGCCTGACAGAAGCCGGGCGTGCCTTAAAAGCAAAGGCTGCTTCGATTCCGGAGCAGATGATCTGCAACGCCGGCCTCACGCCCGAAAAGCTCGGCCCGCTTTTAAAAAGCCTGCAGGCCTTTATCAGTGACCTTTCAGCCGAATCCTGAACGCATCCTCCGCGCAATCCAAAAGCGCCGATTTGAGAGGAATCACTTTTTCAAATCGCTATTGAAAATCTGTTTGGAGCATGCTATAATACATTTTGTCACATTATCAATTTTTCTGGGAATGAAGTTCTCCCGCGGCATTGCCGAAACTGCTTATTTAGCTGATGACTTCTGCGCTGGCAGAAGCATCGGCTTTTTTTATTTATCAAAAGGAGGATACTAATGAATATTTGGCATGACATTCATCCGGAAAGAATTACAAGCACACGGTTTCACGCCGTAGTTGAGATTCCGAAGGGCTCAAAGCTCAAATATGAACTCGACAAAGAAACTGGACTGATTATTTTGGATCGCGTTCTGTATACTTCCACCCATTACCCGGCGAATTACGGATTTATCCCCCGCACTCTTGCGGAGGACGGAGATCCGCTGGATGTTCTGATCCTGAGCGACGAATCCTTTGAACCGCTGTCTCTGATCCCATGCCATCCCATCGGCGTGATTCATATGGTCGACGGCAACGAGCGTGACGAAAAGATCATTGCTGTTCCAAGCGGCGACCCGAACTACAATACATTTCAGTCGATTCAGGAACTGCCGCAGCACATTTTCAGCGAGATGTCGCATTTCTTTTCTGTTTACAAAGAACTCGAGGGAAAGAAAACCGTAATCAAAGAAATCGATGATGTGAAAAATGCCATTTCGGTGATCGAAGACAGCATCTCCCGGTATAACAAAGTCTTTCAC
>JAEXDU010000187.1 GCA_023401495.1 Bacillota bacterium | reverse complement strand
GCATTCGGTAAAGAACTGCTGCCAGACGCCGTCGGCCAGCACCTCTTCCGCGTCGTCGGAAAGGTACACATCGATGGTGTTGTCGCGGTCCGGGCGGCGGATGTCCGCACGGAAGGGCAGGCTGAGTACCTGCGGATGCTGGCGCAGATGCCACAGATCCGCCTTGCTGCCAGCAAGGCGGGTGCAGTGGATGCGGGACTGCTGCCCGGCCCCCACACCGATGGCCTGTCCGTCCTTTGCGTAGCAGACGGAATTGGACTGCGTATATTTCAGCGTGATCAGCGCTACCAGAAGGTCGCGCTTCGCTTCTGCGGAGAATGTTTTGCTGTCGGTAACAAAGTTGGTCAGCAGGCTTTCGTCGATCACCGCGTTGTTGCGGCCCTGCTCAAAGGTGATTCCGAACACATCCTTATGTTCTACGGGAGTGGGAACGTACTCCGGATCAATCTGCACCACGCTGTAAGAACCCTTGCGCTTTGTCTTCAAAATTTCGAGCGCTTCGGCCGAATAGCCGGGCGCAATGATGCCGTCGGACACCTCGCGGGAAATCAGCCGGGCGGTCTGCGCGTCGCATTCGTCGGAGAGCGCCACCCAGTCGCCGTAGGAGGACATGCGGTCCGCGCCGCGTGCTCTGGCATAGGCGCACGCCAGCGGGGAAAGCTCCAGATCGTCGACAAAGCAGCTCTTCTGCAGCTCGGGTGACATCGGCACGCCCACCGCCGCACCGGCGGGGCTGACATGCTTGAACGACGCGGCGGCCGGCAGTCCCGTTGCCGCTTTCAGCTCTTTTACCAGCTGCCAGCTGTTCAGCGCATCCAGAAAATTGATATAACCGGGCCGGCCGTTCAGCACCATGACCGGCAGCTCACCGCCGTCCTGACGAAAAATCCGCGACGGCTTCTGGTTGGGGTTGCAGCCGTATTTCAGCATCAGTTCCATCTTCTGTTCCTCCCCTTACTGATTCTTATTGATGATCCGGGTTTCTGTTTCACCGTTGGAAAGACGAATGCGGCGGGTAAACAGCGAAACCCGGTTTTCTGTGTTGAGGGAATTCCAGACCTGCTGGGTAAACTCCTCCAGCTCCTGCGGAACACTGACGCAGACCGGCTCGCCCTCAAAGGAGGGGATCGGGCTGCCGTCGCAGCGATAAGTATGGATCAGGTGCCCCTGCCCCGGCACCGGCGTTTCGTACTCGAAAAACATGCGCTGCACCGAGGACGGGTTGCCGCCCGCGCTTTTCAGAATCGAAAGGCGATAGGCAAAGTCGGTGCTCGCGTTCATCCAGCCGGAAACGCGGGGGGTAAAGTTCGGTTCATCCGGTTCAAAGGTGCGGCTTCTCAGCGCATCCTCAAACGTTTCGCCGCGGCGCAGAAAATCATGCACCGTATCGGTCTGGTCGCCGTTTGTCACAATCACCTCAGTGCCGATCACACGCACCGGCGCATAGATGATCAGCGACGGATCGGACAGCTTTGAGGGGTCGAACGCCTGTGTGCGCAGCCCGTCGCCCTCCCGCACAAAAACGCGGTTGCGGCTGTTTTCACTGCGTCCCATAATGAAATAGGCAATCAGCGCATACGCGCCGTCCGGCGTTTTCCCGAGCAGAATTCCGCGCCCGGGGTACCCGTTGCCCGCCAGGGCCTGTTCAATCGTTTTGGTTGTCATTCGGCTTCCTCCCGTTGTTCCTTGTTGATTTGCAGCACGCGGTTCCCGGCAACAGAAAGCCGGCCCTCGCAGAACAGCGATACCGCGCGGGGCAGTATCTTCCATTCGGCCTCTTCCATCACCCGCTTCTGCAGCGTTTCCGGCGTGTCGTCGTCGTGAATCCCGACAGCCTGCTGCAGGATGATCGGCCCGCCGTCGCACACCTCGTTGACAAAATGGACGGTTGCGCCCGTCACACGCACACCGCGCAGGAGCGCGGCGCGGTGCACCGCGAGGCCAAAATACCCCTCCCCGCAGAAGGAAGGGATCAAAGACGGATGAATGTTCATCATCCGGTTGCGGTAACGTGCGATCACTTCATCCCCGATGATCGTCATGAACCCGGCCAGCACTACCAGATCGGCCCCACAGCGCTCCAGGAGCGACAAAAGGGCATGGTCGTAGGCAATTTGGCTGTTGAACTCTTTGCGGCGCAGAACCTCGCAGGGGATGCCTGCCTGCGCAGCGCGGGTCAGAGCGTACGCATCCGATCTGCTGGAAATGACGCACGAAAGCCGCCCGCCGGAGAGTTCTCCCCGGCGTTCGGCATCGATCAGAGCCTGCAGGTTGGTTCCCCCGCCGGAAACCAGCACCACAATATTCAGCATAGAACAACGCCCTCCGTGCCCTGCTCCACCTGGCCGATCACGGATACGCGTTCGCCCGATTCCCGCAGCAGCGCGGCGGCCTTGTCCGCTTCATCCGGGGATACTACGAGACACATGCCAATTCCCATGTTAAAGGTATTGTACATATCGTGCTCGGGGATATTGCCCACGGACTGCAGCAGGTGGAAAATCGGCAGAGAAGGCAGAGCAGCCTTTTCCAGCTTCGCGGTCAAACCTTCCTTCATCATACGCGGCACATTCTCGTAGAAACCGCCGCCCGTAATGTGAGAAACCGCCTTCACGCTGCATTGCTTCATCAGATTCAGAACAGACTTGACATAAATCCTTGTTGGGGTCAGAAGCTCTTCGCCCAGCGTTTTGCCCAGCTCGTCCACATGGCGGCCGATATTGCCGGAATCCAGGCGGAACACCTTGCGCACCAGCGAAAAACCGTTGGAATGCACACCGGAGGAACCGAGGCCCAAAATCACATCGCCCGGCTGCATCTGCGAGCCGTCGATGATCTTAGAACGGTCTACCATGCCCACGCAGAAACCCGCCAGATCGTACTCGTCCTCGGGATAAAAGCCGGGCATTTCCGCTGTTTCACCGCCCACCAGAGCGCAGCCGGACTGTACGCAGCCCTCCGCCACACCGGCGACGATCTTCTCGATTTTTTCCGGATGGTTCTTGCCTACCGCAAGATAGTCCAGGAAAAACAGCGGCTGTGCGCCGCCGCAGATCACGTCGTTGACGCACATGGCCACGCAGTCGATGCCGATAGTGTCGTGCTGATCCATCAGAAAGGCCAGGCGCAGCTTTGTGCCGACGCCGTCGGTACCCGAAACGAGAACCGGCTCCTTCATGCCCGAAAGATCGGGACAAAATAAGCCGCCGAAGCCGCCCAGACCGGACAGTACCCCGGGCGTCGTCGTTCTGGCAACGTGGCTCTTCATGAGCTCTACCGCACGGTATCCGGCGGTGACATCTACCCCCGCCGCTTTATAGCTTTCGCTGAAACTTTTCATACCCTTCCCCCCATTTGACGCTTACAGAGCCTTTACGGCCGACTGAATCGCCTCATCCTTCTTCTCAACTTCATCCGCCATTTTCTGCTTCATCTGCTCGAGCTGATCAGCCAGCGCTTCATCCGTAAGGGAAAGCATCTGAATCGCCAGCAGAGCCGCGTTGTCCGCCCCGTCGATCGCCACGGTGGCAACCGGAACGCCGCTGGGCATCTGCACGGTGGCGAGCAAAGCGTCAAGGCCGTCCAGTGTGGAACACTTGATCGGAATCCCGATGACCGGGAGCGTGGTGTGCGCCGCAAGCACGCCTGCCAGGTGCGCCGCCTTGCCGGCCGCGGCAATAATGACGCCGAAACCGTTGGCTCTGGCATTTTTCGCGAACTCCGCGGCCATGAGCGGCGTTCTGTGCGCCGACATCACATGCACCTCTGTCGGTACTCCATATGCTTTGAGCCGCTTAATCGCGGCGGATACAACTGCAAAATCACTGTCACTGCCCATAATAACCGCAACTTTTTTTCCGCTTGACATGAAACAGCACTCCTTTTTCAAATCGTCATTTTGAAGTCTAAACTGCCGGAATTCAATCCATTGAGCTTGCGAAATGGATGTTTCGCATCGCCCATTTGTCAAAGACAAATGAAGCGGCGCACTGGAATTTTTCTGATTAAAATCACAAAAGGATTGTGACTCGCCAATGATTTTAATCAGAAAACAAAAAGCAGACCGCACCCTTACAGGGTGCAGTCTGCCCAGTTATTCAGAAACCCGGTTCCATCCGGCACATTTATCCAGACTGGTGAAAATCAACAGAACCGATCTCATGCCTTTCCCTCCGGTCTCTCCTGAATAATCCATCCCTTTCAGTTTAGGTTAAAAAGAAGTAAAATGCAATAGACGCCGCTCCAAAAATCATATTTTCGTAAGGTTATCATGAGCTTTCCCTAGGAAATACTGCCTATTTTGTCTATTTTGCGCGGTTCGATTTTTCACCCTGCGGATCGTCTGTGAAGAGTTCTTTTACAGAAGTTGCAAGACCGGCCAAGCCCTGAATTTCGGAGGGAATAATGATCTTTGTGGCCCTGCCGTCGGCGGCCTTTTGGAACGCCTCCAGACTCTTGAGCGCGATGACCCGGTCGTTGGGAGCCGCTTCATTCAAAAGCTTTAAGCTGTCTGCCAGAGCCTGCTGAACAGACAGAATCGCCTGCGCCTCGCCCTGGGCCTCCAGAATATGAGCCTGCTTCTGCGCGTCGGCGGCAAGAATCGCCGCTTCCTTCTGGCCTTCGGCGATCAGAATTGCGCTGCGCTTCTGGCCTTCGGCGTCCAGAATGATGGCGCGGCGGTCACGCTCAGCCTTCATCTGCTTCTCCATTGAATCCTGAATCGCGGGCGGCGGCAGAATGTTCTTCAGCTCCACGCGGTTGACCTTGATGCCCCAGGCATCGGTCGCTTCATCCAGAACAATACGGATCTTGGTGTTGATGACATCACGGGATGTCAGGGTGGTATCCAGCTCCAGCTCGCCGATGATGTTACGCAGCGTGGTGGCGCTCAGGTTTTCGATCGCGGAAATAGGGCGCTCTACGCCGTAGGCGTACAGCTTCGGGTCCGTGATCTGAAAATACACAACGGTATCGATCTGCATCGTTACGTTATCTTTGGTAATAACGGGCTGAGGCGGGAAATCGATGACCTGCTCCTTGAGGGATACCTTTTTGGAAATCCGGTCAATAAAAGGGACTTTCACATGCAGACCGGTCTCCCAGGTTGCGTTATAGGCTCCCAGCCGTTCCATAACGTAGGCATGCGCCTGCGGAACGATCTTGATGTTCGTGATGATGACCACCACGACAATCAGGACCAGGATCCATAGAATAATCCATCCCATAGTGAAACCTCCTGTTAAATAAAATACAGTTTTTTAAGATTCGGGCGCCACGATCAGCTTGACCCCTTCGATACGCAGCACCAGAACATTATGTCCTGCCGGAATCACAGCTCCGCTGTCGGAACGGGCGGACCAGATACTGCCCATAACCGTCACCTGACCCAGGCCTTTTTCGTTGTCGATTTCTGACGTGACAATACCGACCTTGCCGATATAGCGGCCGGCATTCGTTTCTTCCCGTTTGACTTTCAGGGCTCTTTTGATCAGCGGACGGGTCAGCGCCAGCGAAAGCGTTGTAACCACCGCAAACGTCCCTGTCTGAATCCAAATCGGCGCACCCAAAAGGTTTGCGATCAGCGCCGCAATGCCGCCGACCACCATCCAGATGGATACCAGCTGCACGGTCACGGCCTCCAGAATTGCCGCTCCGACAATCACCGCCAGCCACACAAAAGGATAATAAGCCTCCATCGTTTCACACCTCCCGAACAGAGTACTGAACTATATGACAATGCTATGACTTTAGTTTACCATAAATGCGCATTGAAAGCAAATTTCAGTATTGAAACTATTCGGCAAATCTATTAAAAACTGTTTCCTTTTCTGTAAAAATTTAGCTTTTGTTTTCATTCACTTTTTATACCTGCAAATAAATGAATCTTGCTGTTTTCGTTTTAATCTGCCGCCAGCCCGCTGCGCACCGTCTGATTTTCGCGCATTTGCAGCTGGCGGTAGCTTTCTGTCACCTCGTCGATAAACTCCCTCTCCACGTCTGAGAGCTTTCCGTTCCGCTTGGTGACGATCCCGAACAGGATATGCTCCGAACAGTTCATCAGGGGAACCGATATGACCCCATACAGGGAATTCTGCCCCGAAAATTCCGAAATTCCAATCGTAAAGAAGCCGCCGGTCGAAATCAGATTCATCTGCTCGGCGCGGTCGCTGACATACACGATCCGGGAGGAATCGTTCAAATCCAGATGAAGATTTTCGGCGGTGATATGGTAGATAAAATCCTCGAACTGCCCTATGTATCTGACAAATCCGTAATTCTTCAGCTCCGAAATATCAATGCCGCTGCTGCCGTTGAGCAGCTCGTGGTCGCTGGACAGGCACACATACGGCAAAAAGGTGGCCAGCGGGCGGAACTCCAGCTCCTTATCGGAAAAAAGCTTCTGCATGATATTCGATTCCTGAGACGCAAAGTGGATCACTCCCACATTTGCGCTGCCGCTGATCACATCGTCTATCACATTCATTGTGGAATCTTCATTGAGACGGTAGGAATAATTCTCCAGATTCCAGTGCCGGCAGCATATCCGATTAAAGCACTCCGCCGTATGCGAAAATTTCGTCATGGAAATACTCATCACACTTTTGCCGGCCTGTATCTCGCTGCTGAACTGCTTTAAATTTTCAATTTCGCGCAGGATGACCTCACAGTGCTTCAAATACTTTTTTCCGTTTTTCGTCAGCACGCAGCCCTGCTTCGTGCGCTGAAACAGCTCGAACCCCGCCTCCTCCTCCACCTCTTTGATGATGTGGCTCAGATGAGGCTGAGAAATGTACATCACCTTGGCCGCCTGATTAATCGACCCATACTCCGCGACGGCTTGAAAGTATTTCAAATACTTGATCTCCAACAAAAGCTCCTCCTTTACAGTCTATCCCCAAGCATAAAAAAACCGAAAAACCGATTGTTTTCCTACTATTATTTATCATATTTGGAAAAATTTGTAAAGTGCCCGCCCGGATTTGTACTATCATACCGCGCATGGGAACGCCTTATGTGCATCCTCTTATATGGATTCGCGATAAGCATTATCACCAAAACGAATTACCCGGTTTGTTACATTTGTGGTACTATGATACTATTCCATAAAAAATATCGCATCCAAGGGGTAATTTTATGATGATGCCACAAGACATTGACCTTATGTTACAGGACGCTTTGCTCTGCGGCAGAAGCTTTCTTTCCCGCGGTAAGGTTGCCGACTATATTCCCGAGCTGGCCAAGGCCGATCCCTCGCATCTAGGAATCTGTCTGATCCTGCCGGACGGCACCACCTTCCATGCGGGCAGCTGGAACGTCCCGTTTACGATGCAGAGCATCGCAAAAACCTTTTCGCTGATTCTGGCCCTGGAGACGGTCGGCTATGAAAAGGTATTCAGCAAGGTGGGAATGGAGCCTACCGGCGACTGCTTTGACAGCATCGTGCAGCTCGAATCCAAGCAGCTTCCCCCGTTCAATCCCATGATCAACGCCGGTGCGATCGTCACCGTCAGCTGCATCGATCTGCCCGATCCCTTTGAGGCGTTTCTCGATCTGGTGCGCCGTCTTTGCTTTCACGATGCCATCCGCCTGAACGAGGCGGTCTACCTTTCAGAAAAACGATCGGGGCTGCGCAACCGCTCGATCGCCTATCTGCTGCAAAGCGACCACATTCTGGAGGGCGACCCCGAGCAGATACTGGACCGTTATTTCCGGATGTGCTCGGTGGAGGTAACGACGGAGGATCTGGCCCGTTACGCGCTGATTCTGGCCAACGACGGCCTGGATCCCGTTACCGGCAGGCAAATGATCGACGAGTGGGTTGTGCGCATTGTAAAAACGCTGATGCTGACCTGCGGCATGTACGACGAATCCGGTGAATTTGCGGTAAAGGCTGGAATCCCATCCAAAAGCGGAGTAGGAGGTGGAATTGTAGCGGCGGCAGAACAAGGGATGGGAATCGCCACGTATGGACCGGTTTTGAACAAGAAGGGAAACAGCATCGGCGGGATTCATATGCTGGAATATTTGTCCGGCAAGCTGAACCTGCATTCCTTTGCAAACAAAACTTGCACTGCGGTGTAAACAAAAAAAGGGGTAATATGTATGAGTGTATTTGCGGATCACCTCAATCAGATTCTGAACACGACAAACGGCTTTCTTTACGGCAGCGTGCTGCTGGTGCTGCTGCTGTTTACCGGCATCTACTTTTCCATACGCACGCGCATCGTTCAGTTCCGAATGGCCAGGGAGGGAATTCGGCTGCTGTTTCAGGACAACGACAATAAAGAGTCCGTTTCCGGTTTTCAGGCCCTGATGGTCTCGTGCGCCTCCCGTTTGGGCGTCGGCAACATTACCGGCGTGGCCTCGGCCATTATTCTGGGCGGCCCCGGCGCGATCTTCTGGATGTGGATGACGGCGGCACTGGGCGGCGCTTCCGCCTTTGTGGAAAGCACGCTGGCGCAGCTTTACAAGGTAAAAACTCCCGAGGGCGGATTTCAAGGCGGCCCCTCGTACTATCTGGTGAAAATATTCAAACGCCGCTGGGTGGGCGTTGTGTTCGCCTTATCTTTGATCATTACATTCTCCTACGGCTTTCAGATGCTGCAGGCCAACGCGGTAACCGCTTCTTTACAGCGGAATTTCGGGGATTCCCCCTGGGTCGCTTACGGTACCGCAATCATTATGACCATTTTGACCTCTTACGCGGTTTTCGGCGGGCAGAAAATCATCGCAAAGGTTTCCGAAGTGATCGTTCCCTTTATGGCGGTCGGCTTTCTGCTGGTCAGCCTGGCGGTGATCGCTTTGAATGTGAAAAGATTGCCTGATGTATTTGGTCAGATTTTCTCCATGGCGTTCAATTTTGAATCCGTTTCCGGCGGCTTTTCCGGCACCGCGATTTCAATCGGCCTGCGCCGCGGCCTGTATTCCAACGAAGCCGGCATGGGCAGTGCGCCCAACGCGGCCGGTACGGTGGATGACACTCATCCCGCAAAGCAGGGATTGGTTCAGATGCTCGCGGTTCACATCGATACGCTGATCCTCTGCACGGCGACCGCCCTGCTGATCCTTTGCCCCGGCGTCTCCTGGGAAGGGAAAGACGGAGGCTACGCCATGCCTTTGGTTCAGGCGGCGGTGGAATCTCAATTCGGCGCCTTTGGCCTGTGGTTCGTTTCCATTTCCGTTTTCTTCTTTGCCTTCGGCACGATTATCGGAAATGTGTATTACGTGGAAACCAATGTGTATTATATCTGGCACCGCGCGCCCTCCAGGCTGTTCCGCCTGAGCATCGTGGCGGCTGTGTGCATCGGCTGCCTGATGACTGCCGAGCTGGCCTGGAACTTGGCGGACTTTACCATGGCGATTATGGTGCTGCTGAACTTCCCCGCTCTGATGATTCTGGCCAATACAGCCATCAAGGTTCTGAAAGACTACGAATCACAGAAAAGGCAGGGCAAAGAAAAAATCTACTTCTACGCGCCCAGCATCGGAATCCACGATACCGACTGCTGGAATGTCAACAGAGAATCCGAACCGAAAGCTGTTCCTGCCGAAACGGCTGTCAAGGGGTAACAGACATCGGATTCTCAATTCAAGGATTGCTAATACCTCTCTCTTGTACAATATAAATTTGGTAGGCGGCAAGGGCTCTTCGGAGCCCTTGCCGCCATTTTCCGCCTGTTTTAATTTTGTTTTACGGGAACGCCGGGGAGATGTAAACAGAAAGATCCTCCCGCCGGGTAATCGAAAGCTTTCCACGTCATGCTTTTTCTATTTTAATCATCGCTGTCATTCTTATCATTTCTCTTCTTTATGATAGCTGCAATGAGCGAGAGAAGCAGACCGACGACTGAAACAAGAAAGAGAATCAGTGCAGAATGGTCATTTGCGGCTTGTGCAGAAAACGGCGCCGATGAATTTTTGAAAAAGGAAAAAACGGCTGCTGCAAGTGCGACTGAACAGCCGATCGCGATCAGCAGAGACACCACGGTTTTCTTACTGTCCGTTTTCGGGGGCAGATACGCGCTTGCCGCGATTGTTCTGACGAGGTAAATGCTCATGCTGAGAATGATAATCACCATGCTGTTTGTGGGATACTCCAGCCAGCGGATCCCCATTCCATAAAGGCCCGCGTCCAATAAAAGAACATAGAACGTTAAAAGAAACATTTGGTTGCCGATACGGTTGCGTCTTTCGGTCTGCATTTCATCCAGAGCACTTTTATTGATTTTCATATTCATCACCCTCCCAAAAAAGCTGATCAAGAGTTTTGTCCAGAGCTTTGCAAATGGCAATGCACAGGTTGATCGAAGGATTGTAATCGCCTTTCTCAATCGCATTCATCGTTTGTCGGGCGACCCCAACAGCATCGGCCAAATCTTTTTGCGTCATATCCTTTGCGGCCCGCGCAGCCTTGATTCGCAAATTCTTCCCCATCATTGCCACCTCCTGTAAAACATAGTATCATATCAGCGTCATAAAGTCAAATATATATGACAAAAAACTTTATATATGCGACTATCCTATCAATTCTTTTTCATGGCGCAAAACCGTTCCGCTGATGCGGGGCGAGGTTCTCTCCTGCTTTTTTCTTTAAAAATCCAAATATCAAAATCTGATATCACGTCACAAAGCGGAGCGCAGCTTTTTCTTTGGCAGTTGTGAGAGAGAAGGTTTTTCCGCATAAAAAAAAACGATGCTGAAACCAGCATCGCTTTTTTTCAAATGTGTTTTAGGCTTAATACATGCCGCCCATGCCGCCATCTGCGGGCATTGCGGGAGCAGCCACCGGCTCCTTCTTATCCGCAACCAGAGATTCGGTAGTCAGAATCATGGCCGCGATGGAAGCAGCGTTCTGCAGAGCGGAGCGGACTACCTTGGTGGGGTCCACGATGCCCTGTGTGGTGATCATATCGCCGTACTCCTGGGTCAGCGCGTTGAAGCCATAGCCGACCTTATTTTCCTTCTTCAGGTTCTCCACGATCACGGAGCCCTCGAGACCCGCATTCGTGACGATCTGGCGCAGGGGCTCTTCCAGAGCCTTCAGAACGATCTGCACGCCGGTCTTTTCGTCGTCGGTCACAGTATCCAGCAACTTCTGGACAGCGGGGATCGCGTTGATCAGAGCGACGCCGCCGCCGGCCACGATGCCCTCTTCCACGGCTGCCTTGGTCGCCGCCAGAGCATCTTCGATGCGCAGCTTCTGTTCCTTCATTTCCACTTCGGTAGCGGCACCGACCTTGATGACCGCAACGCCGCCCGCGAGCTTTGCAAGGCGCTCCTGCAGCTTCTCACGGTCGAAGTCGGAGGTAGTGGTCTCGAGCTGAGCGCGGATCTGAGCAACTCTGTCCTTGATTTCACCGGAGTTACCGGCACCGTCTACGATGATGGTGTTCTCTTTGTCTACCTTCACCTGGCGTGCACGGCCCAACTGAGCAATCGTGGTATCCTTCAGCTCCAGGCCGAGCTCTTCAGAGATCACCTGGCCGCCGGTCAGAACAGCGATGTCGCGCAGCATATCTTTTCTTCTGTCGCCAAAGCCGGGAGCCTTTACGCCAACGCAGGTAAAGGTGCCGCGCAGCTTGTTGAGGATCAGGGTGGTCAGAGCCTCGCCCTCGATGTCCTCGGCGATCATCACGAGCTTCTTGCCGGACTGTACGATGCTCTCGAGCAGGGGCAGAATCTCCTGAATGTTGGAAATCTTCTTATCGGTAATGAGGATATAGGCGTCGTCGATCACAGCTTCCATCTTATTGGTATCGGTTACCATATAAGGGGTGATATAGCCGCGGTCAAACTGCATGCCTTCAACAACCTCGGAGTATGTCTCGGCAGTCTTGGATTCTTCCACGGTGATTACGCCGTCGGAGCTGACTTTTTCCATCGCTTCCGCGATCAGCTTGCCGATGAATTCATCCGCAGAGGAAACGGTGGCGACTCTCGCGATATCGTCGGAGCCGGTCACCTTCTTGGAGTTGTGGATCACAGCCTCAACAGCGGCGTCAACCGCCTTCTGAATGCCCTTGCGCAGGATCATGGGATTCGCGCCGGCTGCCAGGTTCTTCATGCCCTCGCGAACCAGAGCCTGTGCCAGCAGAGTAGCGGTGGTGGTACCGTCGCCGGCCACGTCGTTGGTTTTGATCGCAACCTCTTTGACGAGCTGTGCGCCCATGTTCTCAAAGGGATCCTCGAGCTCGATCTCTTTGGCGATGGTCACGCCATCGTTAGTGATCAGCGGAGCGCCGAACTTTTTATCGAGCACCACATTGCGGCCTTTCGGGCCCAGGGTAATCTTAACGGTATCGGCCAGCTGGTTTACGCCGCTCATCAGAGCTTTTCTGGCTTCCACGTCGAAAATAATCTGCTTTGCCATACTGCATTCCTCCTAAATTTCTGAATCAAAATGAAAAATCATTCCACAACAGCAAGAATATCCGACTGCCGTACAATGGTGTACTCTTCGCCGTCGATCTTCACTTCTGTTCCGGCATATTTGCTGCTGATGACCTTATCGCCCACCTTTACGTACATGGTAACCTCTTTGCCGTCTACCATACCGCCGGGGCCGACCGCGATAACAGACGCGATCTGGGGCTTCTCTTTTGCGGAACCGGCCAGCAGGATACCGCTCTTTGTGGTCTCCTCCGCCTCTTCCATTTTAATCAGAACTCTGTCGGAAAGTGGTTTGATCGTCATTTCCTATTTCCTCCTTATAAAAAATCAAATGATTGATTTGGTTTAGCACTCAATATCCTCGAGTGCTAAGACTTATTTTAGCCGCTGGACACATAAAAATCAAGAGGTTTTTTCCTAAAATACGGAATTTCATAATTTTTTTACAATTGCGAATTACAAAAAAAATCCGGGAATCCGCTCTGATTCCCGGAAGTAGTCTTTCCTATTTTTTACATTTTATCATATTCATAAGAATCTGCAAAAAGCCTTTGATCTCTTCCCCGTTTGCTAAGGGAAGAAATCAAATTTCTTCAGCAGAGCCGCTTTTCCAGTGATTACGCTTTATAATAGCTGTAAAGCTGGCACTTGATCATTCCGTTATACAGCTTGCGGCGCTTGTCCGCAGGGCGGCCAAAGCAGCTTTCAAACGTTTCGTCAGGGCTGATGATGTGATAACTCCAGCCGCGTTTGGGAACGAAGCGCTGCCCCATGGCCGTATACAGCTCCTCTGCCTGACTCAAATCGAGCAGGCGCTCGCCGTAGGGCGGGTTGCAAATCACACAGCCGCGCTCGCCTTCCTCCGCAAAGTCGCGGATATCGCGCTTTTCCGCCCGGATATGGGCGATGACGCCGGCCTTTTTCGCGTTTTCCAGCGTCAGGGCAACGGCCGCGCCGTCGATGTCGTAGCCGGTGGCAAGGAAGGTGCTGTCGCGCCGGACCAAATCCTGCGCGCGCGCTTTTTCCCGTATCCACACGCTTTCATCGATCCCCTTCCAGCTCTGCGCAGCAAAGCTCCTCTGCAGGCCGGGAGCGATGTTCATCGCGAGCAGCGCCGATTCGATAAGAATCGTGCCGGAACCGCAGAACGGGTCGTACACGTGCGAATCCGGCCAAAGGCGGGCCAGCTTCGCCATCGACGCGGCCAATGTCTCCTTGATCGGGGCCTCCGCCGCGTTGGGGCGGTAGCCGCGCTTGTGCAGCCCCACGCCGCTGGTATCGAGCATCACGCTGACGGTATCCTTTAAAATCAGAAACTGCACCTGATACATGTCGCCGGATTCCTCGAACCACGGGATGCGGTATTTCAGCTTCAGGCGTTCCACAATGGCCTTTTTGATGATGGACTGGCAGTCCGGAACGCTGGAAAGCTGAGAGCTGAGCGAACGGCCCTTGACCGGGAAGCGGTCCTTCTTGCCGATCCACTGCTCCCACGGCAGGGCCTTTACCGCCTGAAACAGCTGCTCAAAGGAAATTGCACGAAACGTGCCGAGCAGCACAAGCACCCGCTCGCTGTAACGGGAGCAGAGATTCGCGCGCGCCAGCATTTCTTCGCTGCCCGCGAACACCACGCGCCCGTTCTGGGGCTCTACCTGCTGCGCGCCCATCTCCCGCAGTTCTTCCGCCACCAGGCCTTCTACGCCCAGCAGGCAGGGGCATACCAGTTGAAATTGATCCATTGTGTTTCTCTCCGTATCTGAAAAAATAGCGGGCGAAATTTTGTTCTCACCCGGGAAATAAAAAGGGGGCCGCAGTCTGACGCGGCCCCCGCTGACTCACTCTATTATTCCGCGTCCGGCTCCAATAAACCGTAATCGCCGTTTTTGCGCTGATATACTACATTGATTTCACCCGTAGCGCCGTTGCGGAACATGTAAAACTGATGACCGAGCAGGTTCATCTGCAGAATTGCTTCTTCCAGCGTAAGGGGCTTCACCGGGAAATGCTTGGTGCGCACAATCCGATATTCCTCTTCTTCGGCGACTGCGGCAGGCTCGGCTTCTTCCGGCGTTTCCGTCACGAGCTGATCCAGCGCCGCAGAATGAATCTGCTTGTCCAAACGGCTCTTGTTCTTGCGAATCTGCCGGCCCAAAGCACTGATGACCTGGTCCAGCGCGTCGTTCATTTCAAAATCGGTAGCCTCCGCACGATAAATCATGCCCTTGCTCCGGATTGTGATTTCAACCGTCTGACGGTTGCGCTCCAGCGTGACCACCACATGAGCGTCCGCGTCCGCATCAAAGATCTTATCAAAACGGGAAAGCTTTTTGGTTGCCAGGCTCTTGAAGTGATCTTTCAGTGTAACCTTACGTCCAGTAATCGTGATATTCATGTACGCATCTCCTTTGCAAATGGAAATCGCAGAGTTTTCGGAACAAATTCCTGAAAATTCACCCGAACTCTCTGGGAGTATTATAACATAAATACCGAAAAAATAGAAGTAGTTCGATCTTAAATGATCATTTTTTTATGCCGGGTCACGTGGCAGCCGACGTTGGCTGCGACGGGCAGGCCGGCAATATGCGTTGCGTAGGTCTCGATATTCACGGCCAGCGCAGTCACATCGCCGCCAAAGCCCTGCGGGCCGACGTTCAGCTCATTGACCGCACGGAGCATATCCTGCTCGAGTTGATGATAAAACGGATCGGGATTCGGCTCATCCAGCGGGCGGCACAGCGCCTTTTTGGCCAGCTGCGCGCACAGCTCGAAATCGCCGCCGATCCCAACGCCCAGCACAACGGGAGGACAGGGGTTGCCGCCCGCAAGGCGGACGGTCTCCGTGACAAAATCGATCATCTGCTGCGGCCCGGCCGCCGGGGTCATCATCTTCAGGCGGCTCATATTCTCGCTGCCAAAGCCCTTGGGGCAGGCGGTCAGCGTCACGCGGTCGCCGGGAACAATGCGGGTGTGCAGCACGGCGGGGGTATTATCCTCGGTATTGATGCGGCGCAGCGGATCGCCTACCACGGAGCAGCGGAGCAGGCCCTCTACATAGCCGCGGCGGACGCCCGCGTTCACGGCGTCCTCAAACGAGCCGCCGGTGAGGTGCACCTCCTGCCCGATCTCTACGAATACAACCGCCATGCCGGTATCCTGGCAGATCGGCAGGTTCAGCCGCCGCGCGGCGTCCAGATTTTCGCACAGATCCTCCAAAATCGATTTTCCCAGAGGATTGCTCTCTTTCTGCACCGAGCAGCGGATGCAGCTCTCCAGATCGCCGGAAAGCTCGCGGTTCGCCTCGATAAACATCCGGCACAGCCCGTCGCTGATCAGGGAAACGGGAACCTCTCTCATACACTCCACTCCTTTTCTATGCGCCGCACGGGCGCGGATCGAACCGATTCAGAATACCCGGCGGCCGGATACAAACACCATTTCCGGCTTTGTGCTGATCTGCAGCGGATCGTCGCGGAAGAGGGAAAAATCGGCGTCCTTGCCCGGCTCCAGAGAGCCGACGCGGTCTTCGATATGGCAGATGCGCGCGGGGTTGATCGTGATCGCGCGCAGCGCTTCCTCCCGCTCGAGCCCTTCGCGCACCGCGAGCGCGGCGGACAGCGGCAGGTATTGAATCGGAACGACTGGGTGATCCGTGACGATCGCAATGCGGATGCCGTGCTTTTGGAGGACGCCGGGGCACGCCGGCGTCAGATTTTTCAGCTCGGGCTTGGAACGGTCGCACAGAATGGGGCCGGAAAGCACCGGCACATCCTCCCCGGCCAGATCGTCGGTGATCAGGTGGCCGTCCGTTCCGTGAATGATCACATAATCGAGATGGAATTCACGCCCCAGGCGCATGGCGGTGAAAATATCGTCGGCCCGGTGCGCGTGAAAATGCACCTGCAGCTTGCGCTGCAGCACCGGGATGAGCGCTTCGCATTTGATGTCGTACTCCGGCGGATCGATGTCCTCGTCCTTGCGCGAAAGCTCCAGATCCTCCAGATAGCGCCGGGTCTTGTACAGCTCCTCGCGGATAAGGGCCGCCGTGGCCATGCGGGTGGAGGGCGTCTGGCTTTTGCCGTGGTACGTGGATTTGGGGTTCTCCCCCAGCGCCATTTTCATCGCCACGGGCGCCTGGATGACCATGTTGTCGATCCGCCGCCCCGCCGTTTTGACCGCGGCCAGCTGCCCGCCGATGGGATTTGCGCTGCCCGGGCCGGTAATGACTGTCGTCACACCCGCGGCGCAGGCCTCCTCAAAGCAGCGGTCGAGAGGGTTCACGGCGTCGATGCCGCGCATCTGCGGCGTGACGGGGTCGGTATCCTCATTGCCGTCGTCGCCCTCAAAGGTCAGGCCGTCCTCCCACATGCCAAGGTGGGTATGGGCGTCTACAAAGCCGGGATAAATGGAAGCGCCGCCGGCGTCGACTACCTCTTCCCCTGCGGTGTCGGGCGCGGGCATGGGGCCGACCGCGGCGATTTTGCCGTCCCGCACCAGCAGGTAACCGTTCGGGATCGGGTCGCCTGCCATCGTATAAATCATTGCATTTTGTATCAGCATGTGTTACCTCCAAAAACGGGCAGACATCCGGAAAAATCAGGGCTTGTCTGTCAATTCACAACTGCGGATTTTAAGAAAAATAAAGTGAAACAAGGCGGCGCCGCAGAGATCCCCAAAGGGCATGCGCACCGCGTGGATTTCAAGGATTTTAACGAGGCGGCGGCTTCCCTTTGCCGGAACAGACAATCCTGCCGATTCCACGCAATCCCCTGGAACCGTCGCGCAAAAAAGCGGAGTGTAACCACTCCGCCTGCTTTATCTGGATGGACCGCCATGCTTGGTAAAGCCGCCGCGCTTGGAATCAATGCCTTTTTTGAGATCGGACATTTTTTCGTCACTGGTCTGCTTGAACCGAGACATCATTTCCTCAAAGCTGGTCGCTTCGGGTTTTTTGTTCGCCTGCCACTCGTAGCTGCCTGGCCTGCCTGCCGGACGCGGACCGGACGGACGCGGGCTGAAAGGACGCGGTGCGTGATGGCGCACAGCGGGGCCGTTGTCACGTGGCGGCGGCGGAACAGCCTTTTTCATGGAAAGACTCACTTTGCCATCATCGCTGATGCTCAGCACTTTCACCTTGACCATCTGGTTTTCCGTTACATAGTCGCGGATTTCCTTCACGAAGGTCGGAGCTACCTCAGAAATATGAACCATCCCGGTTTTGCCCTCGGGAAGCTCTACAAAAGCACCAAACTTTGTAATCCCAGTAACCTTTCCTTCAAGAATTGTCCCTACCTCAAGTTGCATACAGTAATAATATCCTCCTCTTGAATTCAGAGCCGTTTAATTCCCCGCAATATTTACAAAAACACGTTCGCCGGGTTTGGCATAATCGAGCCCCTCCCGCACAACGCGTTCTATGTACTCGTCACTGACGCCGCTGCCGGAGGACAAGCTGTGTTTTAAGTCCTCGTTTTTGATCTCCTGAATTTTGATCTGCTGCTTTAAATCGGCCAGCTGCCTCTTTTTTTCGCTGATCTGCATCTGCTGGTTCACAAGGGCGACCGCCGCGTAAACCGCAAATACCAGAATGGCAAACCGCAGCAAAAAGCTCTTCTTTTCTTTTTTGGCTTTCAGCACCCTCATAAAGTCAAACAGCTCCCCTCTCTGCAGTCCGCTGTAATCGGGCAAATTCAGAATCCATATAGCTGATTATACACTATCGGATGGGGAGGTTTCAAGCGATTTTTTTCTTTTCTTCCGAAATTTTAAGGGTTTTGTTGTGACTTTCGCGATTTTTACGCAGATCGTGCGCACCCCGCGGAAAATCCGGCGGAACAAACGCCCGATCGGCCGAAGAATCCAGCGCAGCAAAAAGTTTTTGATCGCCGTTAAAATCCGCAGAAGTAGCTTCGCCAAACGGAAGGTAATTTCGCCGAGGGTAAGAAAATAAACGCACATGCCGATGGCCTCGCCTGCCAGCAGATAAAACCGAACCTCTCCCCAATTCACCGCAAGGGCAACAAGGAAGCTCACCACAGCTGCGACAAAGCAGACAAAGATATCCTGCCAGATCACCTGGCGTTTTTCACTGCGGGCGAACACCCGGAAAATGCGAAACACATCATAAAACGCGCCGAGCGCGAATCCAACTGCCAGAGCCATCAGAAAACCCTGGCCCTGCTCCTCCAGAGTAAGACCCAAAGCGCCATCACCCCGCTATCGGAACATTTTGGAGAACACACCGCCCCCACTGCTCTGTTTTTGATCGGTATAGGTAACAGAATAGATTTCCCCCGTGATCGTCAGCTCGCCGGTTTCGGTATTGAGCTTGCCGATCTGCAGGTTCCGGCCGCGGATGACGATTTCGCCAAGGTCGGTATACGCCACCACCGTCTGGTCGTCGAAGCTGTCTACATTCGAGACCCCTGTTGCCGTAAGCGTTTTTCTGTTATCCACAATCAGGCTGTGCGGCGCGCGGACCGTTTTGGCTGCTGCTGGTTTCTTTTCTTCCGCCATGATCGTACCCTCCCGACAGTATAGTTTATCACAATTCCGTTTTTCTTCCAGTCTTTCCCACCTGCGGAGAGGGCAAGAAATCCGAAGCGAAAGCGGATTGGGCTATACTACATATATGCTGGCGCAAAGGGACATATTCTGGCTCAGTTCAGGAAACCGCCTCGTACATTTCGGACGCTTCCCCCTTGGGAGCGTATTCGCTTACCCGCACCACGCGCACTTTCAGGCTGCGCGCGCCGAGCTGCAGCTCCAGCACATCGCCCTCCTTTACCTCATAAGAGGCGCGGGCGACCTTGCCGTTTACCATGACCCGTCCGGCGTCACACGCTTCGTTTGCAACGGTGCGCCGCTTGATCAGACGGGATACTTTTAAATACTTATCCAATCTCATGAGACAAATTTTCTCCTTTTCTATGCTTCTATAAGGCCACTGAATCTGGGGCCGTCGTTTCTCCCGCCCAAAACGGAAGAAACAGCACAACGATCCACCCTGCCGACGATAACACAAAAGGCCACGGCAAACGCAAAACGCCTGTCCGCAGCCTTCAATATCGATAACAGTTTATTTGTCGGTAGCATCCTTAAATGCTTTGCCAGCCTTGAATGCCGGAATCTTGGACGCGGGGATCGTGATGGGGGAATTGGTTCTGGGGTCACGGCCCTGTCTTTCGTTGCGGGAACGAACTTCGAAAGTACCGAAGCCAACCAGCTGAACCTTCTCCTCTTTCGCAACGGTCTCGATGATGACATCGATCATTGCGTTCACTGCGCTGTCGGCGTCCTTCTTGGAAATAGCGGCTTTCTCTGCCACTGCAGAAATCAATTCTGTTTTGTTCATAAGATTTGTTACCTCCAAAATTTTATTTTTCAGTCTGGTTTTCCAGCTGGGGAATGGTACGCTGTTTTACTTCATCCCAAAGCCTGTCCAACTCTTCAGGCGACAAAGTGTCCAGCCGCTGTCCTCTTTCCTTTGCCAACTCTTCCGCCGCGGTAAAACGCGTGATGAATTTGTTGCAGGAAACGGTCAGCGCCTGCTCCGGTTCCGTTTTCAGGTGCCGGGCCGCATTCACTACTGAAAACAAAAGGTCTCCGACCTCCTGCTGGCAGTCCTGCGCATTACCCTTCCGGATCGCCTCCTTCAGTTCCGCGGTTTCTTCCTCCACCTTTTGCAGCGTCTGCCAGACATCGGCAAAGTCATACCCCGATTTTGCCGCTTTCTGCTGCACCTTGGCACTGCGCATCAAAGCCGGCAGTGCGGGTGAAACGCTTTCCAGCACCTGTGCCTGAGTCGACTGGTGCTTGGTGCTCTTTTTGATGGCATCCCAGTTTTTGAGAACCTCCGCGGAATCCTGGACATGGACATCCCCGAACACGTGGGGATGCCGAACAATCAGCTTTTTACAGATGCCGTCGGCAACCTGATCAAAATTGAACCTGCCTGCCTCAGTTTCCAAATCTGCATGGAACACTACCTGAAGCAGCACATCGCCCAGTTCTTCCTTCAGAAGCTCCGTATCTTCGGTGTCGATGGCCTCGACCGCCTCATACGTTTCTTCAATCAGGCAGGCCCGGATGCTTTGATGTGTCTGCTCGCGGTCCCAGGGGCATCCCCCGGGCGAACGGAGAATTCTGACGATTTGCAGCAGGTCCTCAATCGTGTAAGTTTCTTTTCTTTGAAAATCCAACCTGACAGGTCCTTTCCTGGAATATAGCCGGCGAAAACTAGTACTATATTACCTTATCCATCCATGTTTTTCAAGTATTTTTGCAATTTTTTGCCCATTCGGGAGCATCAAAATATCATCGCGGCAAATTGCACGCAAACACAGCAGCGAAAGTGAATAAACCAGCACTGCCGCGCCTACTCCGC
Organism: Bacillota bacterium; assembly: GCA_023401495.1. Taxonomy (GTDB): domain Bacteria; phylum Bacillota; class Clostridia; order Oscillospirales; family Acutalibacteraceae; genus Faecalispora. Next base: position 7,765 of record JAEXDU010000187.1, on the reverse strand, counting down.
CCAGCGTGGAAAGATTCTCTGAAAGAACATGGGAAAGCAGCCCGCGAGTCGACCACGCAGCGGCGCAGCACAGGATGGACGCGATGAGCGGCTTGCCGAAAATCGAAAGAAAATCCGGCAGGATTCTGGTCTCGCGGCACAGGCAGATCAGCGCCGCCACCGTGAGGAAAAAATAGCAGACCAGTGTTCCCGCGCCGGCGCCCAGCACGTTGATTTCCGGAATTCCCACGAGAAAGTAGTTGAGCGTCACCTTGATCGTCAGCCCTACCGCCAGAAGCTTTACGGGCAGATCGACCCGGCCGACCGCCTGCAGCATGCTGTTGACCGGCGTGCTGAACGACGCGAAAATCGCGCCGACTCCCATAATGACCAGAACATGAGAGGTAATGGGCAACGAGGGGCGCGCGCCGAATACCAGGCGCGCCACCGGCCCCGCCATCACCGCAAGGCCCATGCCTGCGGGGATACTGAACAGTGCGGTAATCCGCAGAACCGCTTCCATGCTCTTTTTCAGGTGCGTTTTTTCCCCGCGCGTATATGCGGCGGTCACGTTGGGCAGCGCGCTGATGCCAAACGCCTGCGTGATGGCCGGCACCAGCATAAACAGCGTCAGCGCCATGGAGAAGCAGCCGAACAGAAAATTCGGGACGGTATCTGTCTCAATGTTGATCTGTGGTATCATTCCCTGATACATGGAAAGCAATACCTGTGGATCTTGTTCCATTACATTGTGTATCCGGGTCTGCAAAAAGGTGGTATCCACCATGGCGGCCACATTGACCGCCATGGCCCCGATCCCGATGGGAATCGCCGTTCTTACCAGACGGGAGACCGTTTTGCGCATGCTGCGCGGCGGCGGGGAATTCCTCAGGTTTTCTTCCGTAATGCCGTCGCCGATCAGCTTGTGGCGGCAGAACAGGAACAGAAAGCTGAGGAGCGAGCCGACCGTCACGCCGAGGATCGCGCCCGCGGCGGCGTAGGGCAGCACCGCGCTTCTAGCGTAATCGCGCGAAGCGGCGGCCACGCCGAACACCGTACCGAAGGACTCGTATTCCTTCATTCCCTGATGCAGAATCAGGCAGGCGGCGGAAAGCCCGACCGTCAGCTTGCTCAGCGCTTCGATGATTTCTGAAATTGCGGTGGGGTACATATTCCGCAGACCTTCATAGTATCCCCGATAAATGGCGGTTAAACAGCTGAACAAAATCGCCGGAGCCAGCGTGTACAGCGCGGGCAGGGCGTTTTCGTTGCCGATGATTTTTGCGTAGGCGGCCGCGCCGAACACCATCAGCGCAAAGCCGACTGTTCCGGTGCCGATAAAAATGGGGGCCGACGCGCGGTGGATGCGCCGGATATCCCGGTAAGCGCCGCGAGTGCAGCTTTCGGAAACCAGGCGCGAAATCGCGATCGGGAACCCTGCTGTGGCCAGGCTGTAAATCGGCCCGTAAAAATTATAGGCCGTGTTGAAATATCCCAGGCCATCCTCGGTGATGATCCAGGTCAGCGGCACCTTAAACAGGGCGCCGATCAACTTTACGATTAAAATGCTCGCTGTCAGAATCAAAGCGCCGTGTAAAAAGCTCTGGCTCTTCCTGCGGGAAGCTTTCCCCATAGTAGCACATCCATTCCCCAAAAATCCCGTTCGGGCTTTTGCCCTCTCTTTGGAATTTATATTAGCCCCGGGGAATGGTTATGCGAAAATCCATCGATACACAAGCGCCCGGATTCCGCCAAAACGGAATCCGGGCGTTTCATTCGTCTGTTTTGCTGAAAGGGAATTACAGCTGGGCAGAAGCTTCCTGAATCTGCTCCTCGAGCGCCTTCAGCTGATCCTGAAGCTCGTCGATCGCGACCATTGCTTCCGCTACCAAATCCGCAGGATCGCTGTCTGCTTTTTTGGCGTCGTAAACCGCTTTGCCCAAAGCCTCATACTTTTTGTTGATTTCGTTACTCAGCTCGGCCGCACTGATTTTCAGTTTGGATACATCCACAAGCTGACCGGCTTTTTTCCCGACCGCATTCGCCGCCGATTTCGCATTGATGACAACATCTTCAAAAAGGCCCATCGTAGACACGCTCCTTCGATTTTTGTTACTTCGATTATACCACCTATTTGGCTAACAATGCAAGAATCTGTCCTGTAAACAAATTATAAATTATTTGTGTGCAAAATGGTTCAAATCTGTAAAAAGCATTCAAACTCCCGAAAACCGCCAGGCGGCGCGAAACCGGCGCAGCGAAATCAAATTATTTCGCAATTTGGCGGCAGCGCGGCTTTGCCGATCATCCGAAAATTATTCCGCGGCGCTCTGATAGATGCTCCCGCCGATAAACTCCCGCAGAATGGAGTTTTCGGGCACAAGGCTCTCGTCCACCGGCACAAAGCGTTCGAGCTGTGTGAGGAGATGGCTGGTGTAATGATAGCGGGGATGCTCGCACGAAATTTCGCGCAGCAGCGGGATGGCCTTGCGGCGCAGAATGCAGGGTTCATACATGTGGATGGAATTGATCGTGATGTTGCTCACGCTCTTGTACGGGCGGATATAGTTGTTCTCGCCGTCAAGCACATTCTGCCACATGGAGAGCGTGCGCTCTGGGCCGGCTCCGCGGAAGCTGTAATCGCGCACCACGCGGCGGATAAACCGCAGATCGTTGTGCGACAGCACTACGCCCGCGCTGTCTTTAATATCCTGCTTGACGCTGATATACAGCTTGAGAAGGTGATCCTGCGGCAGGTGCGCGCTGATGCGCGGGTTCAGCGCATGGATTCCCTCGAAAATGGCCACGCCGTTTTCCGGCAGAGCCACCGGCTTTGTATGGCCTGTCGGCTGATGGATGGAAAAATCGAATACCGGCACATCGCAGCGGCCGGTTTCAATCAGGTTCATCATGCAGCTTTCCAGCACGGGGACATTCAGCGCATCCACCGATTCATAATCGTGATCGCCGTTTTTCAGGAGAGGCGCCTGACTTTCCCCCCGGTAAAAGTCGTCCAGAGAGATCGTCGCGCAGCGAACTCCGCGGTTCTGGAGCATCTCTTTCATGATCTCCATGGTTGTGGTCTTGCCGCTGCTGGACGGCCCGGCCAGCAGAATGATCTTATTCCGCTCCGGATTTTCCGTGATGGTATTGACGATGGAGCCCAGGTACCGACGATAGGCGGATTCAATCTGCTCGATCATGCCGATCGGGTCGGTTTTGGCCGCCTCGTTGATCTGCTCGAGGTGATCGACATATTTGACGTAGCTATTTGCGAAATAGTTCATACAGCTCTTTCACCTGCTCCTTCCTTGCAATCATTTCCTCATGCCTGCTGACATATTCATACGGAAATTTAAAATTGAAAATACGCCGCAGCGTATCGGAATACGGGTCTTTGACTTTGCTGACGGCGCCCGCGCCGCAGGCCAGAATCGTATGGGTCTCATCCATAATGTACACGTTATAATCGCTGTAACAGCCGGGCTTGGCCCAGCCGGTATTTTCCAGATTGCCGACCATGCGGCTTTGCCGGTACAGATAGTATGGCTCGTACCCCGACGAAAACAGGCTTTTCGCGGTATCATCCAGCATCTGTGCGGCCGCAGCGGCGTCGGGATCAAAGCCGTCGCGCTCCGACTGGTTCAGCCGGGACGAACGTTTCAGAGCCAGCGTATGCACGGTAACGCTCTCGGGGTCAAGCCGCAGCACATGCTCCAGCGTGCTTCGGTAGCCCTCCACCGTATCGCCGGGCAGGCCGACGATCAAATCCATATTGATATTGTCAAAGCCCATCTTGCGGGACAGCTCAAACGCCGAAACCGTCTGCGCGGTGGTGTGGCGGCGGCCGATCCGCTCCAGAATCTCGTCATTCATCGTCTGGGGATTGATGCTGATGCGGGTCACGCCGAATTCTTTGAGCACCTGCAGGCGCTCGGGCGTTACGGTATCGGGCCGGCCGGCCTCCACCGTGAATTCGCGGCAGGACGAAACCGGGAAATGAGTGCAGAGCGTATCGAGCAGCGTGTGCAGCTGCTCCGGCGAAAGGGTCGTGGGCGTTCCGCCGCCGATGTAGACGGATTCGAGCCGCAGGCCCAGCTCCCCGGCCACCTTTGCCGTATGTTCCAACTCTTTGCACAGCAGGGAAACGTATTCCGGCATCAACCGGATGGCCTTGTCCACCGACTGCGACACAAACGAGCAGTACGCGCACCGCGTGGGACAAAACGGGATGGAAATGTAAAGGCTGTACGATTCGGGACGGGATTTGGACAGGATTTTCTGCTCGTTGTCCATCGTCACCACGCTCAGCCGCGTTTTTTCGGGTGTGACAAGAAAGCCGGAGGTAAAATGCCCAATGGCCTGTTCCCGGCCCATCTGCCCGCACAGACGGCGCAGCAGCTTGATCGGACGCACGCCGGTCAGAATGCCCCACTGCGGGCGATAGCCGCAGCGCTCGGCGAACAGCTCGAACAGCATCACCGCCATCAGGCGCTCCGCTTCTTTGTCCATCTGCAGAACGGATTCCGGAAAGGCCCTGCTGTCCACCAGCACACGGCCGCCCAGATGCAGCCGCACGGAAATATACACCTGACCCCCTTGCTGGCGCAGGCCCGTGTAAACGGTGGTCTGCGTTTCCGGCAGCGCTTCGGGGATTTCAAACACCGTTTTAATTTCTTCATAAGGCAGGAACACCCGGCACAGATTTTCCATTTCGTAATGATACGGGTGCCCGTCGACCAACAGAACCATCAATAAAATTCCTCTTCATTCATGAACGGATTGTACCGTCTTTCTCTCTCCAGGGTCGTGGAGGGGCCGTGGCCGGGATAGACATAGTAGTCGCCCTCCAGATCGGCAAGCTTCTGCAGGGACTCCTGCATGTCGCGGCTGCTGCCGGTGGCAAGATCGGTTCTTCCCATAGAGCCGGCAAACAGCGTGTCGCCGCTGAAGATCACATCATTCACAAGAAAGCAGCAGCTGCCGACAGTATGTCCGGGCGTAAACAGCACTTTGATTTTCAGGCTGCCCAGCTCAATGACGTCCCCGTCGTCGAAAATATGGTCCGGCACAAAACTCTCGTGCCGGATCGAGGGCAGCATGCTGCCCTGACTGATACCCGGGTCTCCGGCGCAGGGCGCGTCGGGACGGGAGATGTACACCTCGCACCCCGTCAGCTCCTTGACATGCGGCACACCGTCGATATGGTCAAAGTGGCCGTGAGTCAAAAGGCAGAGCGTCACTTTTTCCGCGGGCAGGGCACGGATGGCTTCATCCAGCCGCGCAGAAGTGAAACCGGGATCGATCACGGCGGAAAGGCCGGTTTCGTCGTCGGTGAGCAAATAGCAGTTTTCTTCCAGCAGGCCGCCGGTAATTGCGTTGATTTTCATAAGCCGAGTCTCCTTCCAAAAGTCGTGAGAGTATACTCAGGAACGGCGAACGGACAGAATGCCTTCGATTCCGCTCAGCTTCGAGATCACGCCGGCCAGATGGTCGATACCGTTGACGGTGATGGTAGCGGAAATGATTGTTTTGCCGTCCTTTGTTTCGCGCGAGTTCAGCGAGTGGATGAACAGGCGCAGGGTAAACATCTGCTGGGTCAGGTCGGCAAGAAGTCCCGGGCGGACCTCCGCCACGATTTCAAGGGTGGATTTGAATTCCTCCTTGACCTCGCCGCTCTCCCAGTGCGCGGCGACCCAGCGTTCCGGTTCAGGGGATTCTGCGATATTCCGCGGCACGTTGGGGCAGGACCGCTTGTGAACGGACACACCGAAGCCGCGGGTGATAAATCCGATGATCTCGTCGCCCGGCAGCGGGTTACAACAGCGCGAGAATTTGATCAGACAGTTTTCCATGCCGTCGATAAGAACGCCGCCCGCCGCCCGTTTGATGGGGCTCTGGGGCTGCTTGCGTTCCGTCGTCTGCGCCGGCTTTTTCGTTTTCAGGTATTCCTCGCGCAGGCGGGGCATGTTCTTCCACAGCTGGATTCCGCCGTAGCCGATGGCCGCGTACACGTCGTCCATCGTATTGCAGCTGACCTTGCGCCCGATGCCGAGCAGGAAATTCTTCAGTTCTTCTTCGGTGAGCGCGATGCCGTTGCGCTTTAATTCGCGCTCTACCTCGGCACGGCCCTCCACAATATTTTCGTCGCGGCGCTCTCTCTTGAACCACTGGCGGATCTTATTGCGCGCCTCGCTCGTTTTCACGATCTTGAGCCAGTCGCGGCTGGGGCCGTGGTTTGCTTCCTTTGTGGTAAGGACTTCGATGATCTCGCCGTTTTTAACTTTATAGTCGATCGGGACAATGCGTTTATCCACCTTGGCGCCGATCATGCGGTTGCCCACCGCGCTGTGAATGGCATAGGCAAAGTCGATAACCGTAGCGCCCAGGGGCAGGTTGATGACCTCGCCCTTCGGCGTAAAGACGAACACCTCCTCCGGCACAAGGTCGGATTTGATGTTGCGCACGATGTCGGTCGCGTCGCTGTCCTTCTGGTTTTCAAGCATCTGGCGAATCCAGGCCAGGCGGTTTTCAAGAGAATCGCCCTTGCCGGCAAGGCCCAGTTTGTATTTCCAGTGCGCAGCGATACCGTATTCCGCCGTGTGGTGCATTTCCCAGGTGCGGATCTGTACTTCAAACGGGATTCCCTCTTTGCCGATCACCGTGGTGTGAAGCGACTGGTACAGGTTCGGCTTCGGCGTGGAAATATAATCTTTAAAGCGGTTCGGAAGCGGGCGGAACATGTCGTGAATGATGCCGAGCACGTTATAACAGTCGTTCACGGTATCCACGATCACGCGCACCGCGTAAATATCGTAAATTTCATCCATGCTGCGGCCCTGCATGAACACCTTGCGGTAAATGCCGTGGATGCTCTTGACGCGGCCCTGCAGGTACACATTGGGGATCATGCGGGAAACGCGGTCGTAGACCAGCGCTTTGGTCGTTTCAATAAAGTGATTGCGGTCTTTTTTGCGCAGCTCAAGCGTGTTTTCGATCTCCTGGTAGGCAATCGGGTCAAGGTAGCGCAGAGAAAGGTCCTCCAGCTCCTCCTTGATGGCGCGGATACCGAGACGGTGCGCGATGGGGGCGTAAACCTCCATGTTTTCCAGCGCCTTGTCGCGCTGCTTCTGGGGGGTCATGTACTCCAGCGTACGCATATTATGCAGGCGGTCCGCCAGCTTGATGATAATGACGCGGATATCCTCGGACATGGCGATCAGCATTTTGCGGATGTTCTCCGCCTGCTGCTCTTCGCGCGAGGAATAGGGAATCCGGCCCAGCTTGGTAACGCCGTCAATCAGGTTGGCGATGTCCGGCCCGAACTGCTTTCTGATCTGATCGAGCCCGACGGAGGTATCTTCCACAACATCGTGCAGAAGGCCCGCCGCCACGGACTCCGAATCCATACCAAGCTCCACGAGGATGCACGCGACCGACACAGGATGAATGATGTACGGCTGGCCCGAAAGGCGCTTTTGCCCCGTGTGGGAGCTTTCCGCAAGCCGGTACGCCCGCTCGATCAGATCAAGATCAAAATCGTGGCCGCTCGTTTCCATCGCCTGCAGAAGATCATCATAGGTTTTTGAAGTTGTATCAGTCATGTGCAACACCATCTTCTTTGATTTGGTTAATATCACATAATATTGGGGATTCAAACAAATTGACCTTCTGATCTGTTTCGCACAGCTCAATATTTAGCTGATCGCCGCTCTGCTGAAGCAGAAGCAGGCCGCGCTCCGCAAATACTTCCAATGCGGTCAGAAGCCGGGCGTAGCCTATTTTG
>JAEXDU010000127.1 GCA_023401495.1 Bacillota bacterium | reverse complement strand
ACCTTACTGGCATCCGCTTCCGCATATTTTTTCGCATCCTCCAGAATCTGAGCCGCGTCTGCTCTGGGAATGATGATGACGCCGTCCCGGTCGCCCAGAACAATATCCCCGGGGTTTACCGCAATATTGCCAATGGAAATCGGCACGTTGATCTCGCCCGGACCTTCCTTGTACGGGCCGCCGGGGGTAGAGCCGGTTGCATACAGGAACATCTCCATCTGAGACAGCTCCTCGATGTCACGGATCGGGCCATCCAGTACAATGCCCTGTACCTTGCGGGTGCATTGTGCGTAAACCGCCATGATTTCCCCCATCAGGGAGTGTGTGCGGTCCCCTTCGTTGGATACGATAATGACGTCGTCAGGGCCGGCCATATCGAGAGCCTTGTGCAGCATCAGGTTATCGCCGGGGCGGGCCTTCACGGTCAACGCTGCGCCTGCCATAATGGGTCTTTCGGGGCTGCTGATCAGGTGAATCTGGGAATTCAGCGCGCAGGAGCGCCCCATGGTGTCTGCCACATTCGCCGCGGGCAGAGCCCGAAAGCCCTCCACCACTTTTGCATTCGGTAAATCACGTTCCAGAAAAACTCGGTTTCCTACACTCATGTTCTCTTTCTCCTCTCATTTTATCAGAATTTATTCTTTCGTTGGAATCAAATCTCTCAGTTCCGGGACGACCGCGTGCAGCGGCCGCCCGCAGAAGTAATCGTCTATGTTCTGCGCGCAGGCCAGCGAAGCGCGGCTGGAGGCTTCTTTTGTGGCCGCGCCAATGTGCGGGGCGGTCAGCACGTTGTCCATTTGCAGCAGGGGGTTCTCTTTCTGGAAAGGCTCATCCCAAAGCACGTCCAGCCCGGCCCCGGCAATCTGCTTTTCCTGAAGCGCCTGAATCAAAGCCGGTTCGTCCACAATCGAGCCGCGGGCGGTGTTGATCAGGAAAGCGGTGTTTTTCATCAAAGAAAATTCACGGCTGCCAATGCTTTTGACCGTTTCTTCTGTGGCCGGAACATGAAGGGATACATAGTCGCTGACGCGGAAAATCTCGTCCCTGTCCTGTGTCATCTCAATATAGTCCGGCAGTTCTCCGCGGTGGAACGGATCAAAGGCGATCACCTTCATATCGAACCCCATGGCGGCCTTTTTTGCGACCAGCTTACCGATATTCCCCAGACCGACCAGCCCCAGCGTTTTTCCGTTCAGCTCTGTTTTCGGAACCTTAAACTTCGCGTAGCTGTAATCCTCCTGATAGAGCTTCTGAACCGTCTTAAAATTGCGGGAACAGTGGAGCATATAGAAGATCGCCAGCTCAGCCACCGAAATGCTGTTTACACCCGGCGCGTTCATCACCAGAATGTTATGCCGGCGCGCCGCCTCCAGATCGATTCCGTCATATCCTGCCCCGTGCCGGGCGATGACACGCAGGTTGGGTGCCGCATCTAAAATTCTGGCGGTTATTTTTGCGGTGCGGACAATCATGGCGTCGCATTTTTCAATGTCTGAGAGAATATCTTCTTCGCCGGGGCCTTTCCCCTCGACGATCTCGTAACCATGTTCGAGTAAGTAATCGTATCCCTCTTTCAAAATAGGTTGCGGCAGTAGTACCTGATAGGCCATTATGTAGCCTCCTTTCTTGTTACACTCAAATAGAATCGCAATTTCTGTGCCAACTAAATTTTAAATTTGAAAAAAATATTGAGAAAACGCTGAAAAAGCGCATGGAATCTGCCTGTTTTTTTCTTTTCTAACACAAAAACAGGCTTTATTTTCTGATTGAACATTTTAAAAAAGCGTGGTATGATTTTCACATGAATTTCAAAAGTGAAATTCATGTGAAATGGAGGGCTTGTCCGTGAAAGAAATCTGTGACATCATGATTTTTGCCGCGTCCGATGTTTTTACCTCTGTTGCAAGGCAGATTATCCAAAAGCGCCGCCTGACCGGCCGGGTGGGGATTATTGAGGCGACCGGAAAGCATACGATCCGCAATGCCAAAGAGGCTGTTGCCGCCGGGGCCAAGGTGCTGATTGCCAGAGGACGCAACGTGCGGCTTCTGGAAGAGAATGTTCCCATTCCGGTGGTGGATGTCCCATACCTTTACGAGGAAATCTACGAATCCGTTCAGATGGGCGATTGTGCGCCGGAAGAAATTGCGCTGATCGGGTTCGACAGCGCCTACAATACCATGCTGCGCTTCCGCCGGATCTCCGGCATGGATGTGCAGGTGATCGACCCCAAATCCCCGGACACCGTCGAACAGGACATCATCGGTGAGCTTCGTCCCGGTACCCGCCTGCTGATCGGCGGATTTTCCGTAAAGCAGGCCGCCGATGCTCACGAGCTGCGCCATGTGATGCTGCGGGTTCACTCCGGCAATGTGGAAACGGCCATTGACCGTGCGCTGAATATTCTGATGTCGATGGAGGCAAAGGATGAGTATCTTCAGACCATTCTGGCCACCATCAACGGAACACCCGACGCGATTTTGAACTATTCCCCCTCGGGGGAGCTGCTCTTTCTGAACGACAATGCCAAGGCCCTGTTCCACAACCGGTCATCGGAAGAAATTCTGCGGCTTCTCTTCCCGGAGAAGGAGGCGGATCTGGTTCTGAATCAAAAGGAACCCATCCAGAAATCGATTGTGAATCTGTTCTCTCGGGTCTATTTGGTGAACTGCAGGCCGATCATTGTGAATGCGCAGCTGAAAAGCGTGGTTATCATTGTCGGCAGCGGAAACCGAATCCAATCCGCGGAAAAACAGATTCGCATGAAGCTGAGTGAAAAATATCCCGCCGCCCGCTATACCTTCCGCGATATTGTGGGGGAGAGCGCTTCCATCAAAGAGACGATCCGGCTCGGGAAGAAATATGCGGCAAGCAACAGTGCGATCCTGATTTCCGGTGAAACCGGAACGGGGAAAGAGGTTTTTGCACAAAGCATCCATAATGCCAGCGGCCGGGCCAACGAGCCCTTTGTGGCGATCAACTGCGCGGCCCTGCCGGAATCTATTCTGGAAAGCGAACTGTTCGGTTATGTAAAAGGGGCGTTTACCGGGGCCAACAGGGAAGGCAAAATGGGGCTGTTTGAGCTGGCCCACGGCGGGACTGTGTTTCTGGACGAAATCGGCGAAATGAATATCGATGTTCAGGCAAAGCTCCTCCGTGTGCTGCAGGAAAAGGAAATCAGCCGGCTGGGCGACAACAAGATTGTTCCGATCGATGTGCGGGTCATCAGTGCGACCAACAAGAATCTGGAAGAGCTGGTTCAGCAGCGAAAGTTCCGTGAGGACCTGCTTTACCGCCTGAATGTTTTGGAGCTGTATCTGCCGCCGCTGAGAGAACGGAAAGAAGATATTCCCCTCCTGATCGAGCATTATACCAGAAAAACCTGCCCGGAAATTACTTTTAGCAAAGAAGCAGTCACGCTGCTGCAACAGGGCGGCTATCCGGGGAATATCCGGCAGTTTTTCAATCTTCTTGAGAGGGCGATCACCCTGTCCGAAAGCACGTGTATCGGGCCGGACTGTTTGGAGGGAGTGATCCGGCGCCGCCCCACGGCGGTCAGTGATACGCGGGCTGCTGCACTGCCTCCTTCCCCTAAAGAATCCGTGATGCAGTATGAACGGGAGAAAATACAGGAGCTTTTGGCGCGCAGCGGCGGCAACCGGGCACAGGCCGCCGCGGAACTGAATATCAGCACCACAACGCTTTGGAGAAAAATGAAAAAATACCATTTGATCCCTTAATCGCCTGCAGCCGCAAAACAGAGTGCGCCGTAGCACGCAGGCCGGTGTTGCGCCAGTCAAACTCCAATGGTCCATCAGCAGAGTAGGCGCATATAAAAGCGGCTCCCCAATATTGGGGAGCCGCTTTTATATGCGTCTGAAAGAAAATAAACACAAATGGCTTGATTCTTGATCGATGGATTGGATTTGGTGATACTTTAAAGCTTCAGCTTCCTAAATACGCTTTTTGCACCATGTCGTTACTGCGAAGCATTTCCGAAGCGCCCTCCAGAGTGATGTTGCCGGCCTCGATCACATATCCGCGGTTGGCGATTTTAAGCGCCTTGTTGGCGTTTTGTTCCACCATCAGGATCGTGATGCCCGATTGGTTCAATTCCTTGATGATCTGAAAGCAGGTATTCACCATGATGGGCATCAGCCCCATAGACACCTCGTCGATCAGCAGCAGGCGGGGGGAAAGCATCAGGGCGCGGCCAATGGCCAGCATTTGCTGTTCTCCGCCGGACATGGTGTTCGCTAGCTGATTTTTACGTTCCCCCAGCCGGGGAAACATCTCGTATACCTTTTGCAGATTCGACCGCATTTGTCTGGCGTCCGGCAGACGGTACGCGCCGATCCGCAGATTTTCCTCCACCGTCAGTTCTCCGAAGACACGCCGGCCTTCCGGTACGTAACCGATTCCAATCTCTGCTCGTTTATGCGCGGCAAGAGAGGAAATATCCTGCCCGTCGTATAGAATGCTCCCGGAATGGAGCGGCACCAGGCCCATGGCGGCCTTGATCAGCGTGGTTTTACCCGCGCCGTTCGGCCCGATGACCGATACCAGCTCGCCGGAATCGACCTTCAGGTTGATCCCGTGGATGACCTCCATCATCCCGTAAGAAACATATAGATCCTTCATTTCCAGCATCAGTCATCCTCCTCCCCTAAATAGGCTTCGATCACCTGCGGGTCTCCCTGTATTTGCGCGGGGGCGCCCTCGGCGATTTTTTTGCCGTAGTTCAGCACGGCGATCCGGTCGCAGACCTTCATCGTGATGGGGAGATTGTGCTCAATGAGGATGATCGTCTTCTTTTGTTCCTTGAGCTGCAAAATCAGCTCGGTGATTTGATTGATTGCAAAGTTGGACAGACCGGCGGCGGGTTCGTCCAGCATGATGAGAAGCGGATCGGTGATCAGAACGCGGGCGATTTCCAGGCGGCGCAGGTAGCCCAAAGACACATCGCGGGCTTTTTTGTCGCGCATTTCTTTCAGTCCGACCAATTCCAGCACAGACTCCGCCTTTTCCACCACTTCGGGGGTATGACTTTTTCGGAAATAGGAGCGTACGCCGGTGTATTCATGAATTCCGGCCGCGGCCACCACGTTGTCCAGAATGGTCAGGTCCTTCAGGGGCTTGGAGATTTGAAACGTGCGGGCAATGCCCTTGCGCGCCATTTCGTGGGCGGGCAGGCCCTGTACCTCCGCCCCGCGGAGAAGCACCTTGCCCCCGGTGGGCTTATACACGCCGCAGATGGCGTTGAACAGCGTGGTTTTACCCGCGCCGTTCGGCCCGATGATGCCCAGAACTTCTTCGGAATAGACGGAAAGAGAAAGGCCGTCGATGGCTTTCAGGCCTCCGAAATACATTTTCAGGTCTTCCACGCGCAGCAGCTCATCCATGGCTTTGCCCCCCTTTCTTTGGGAACAGAGAGACCCTGATTTTCGCGAAGGCCCGCATCAGGGGACTGCCGTCGCCCAGCAGACCTTCCGGCATAAACCGTACCATCAGCACCAGAAGGCCGCCGTAAAGCAGGTTGCGGTAATCCGAGACAGAGCGCAGCAGCTCCGGCAGAACTCCCAGTAAAATCGCGCCCACCAGAGGGCCGCGGATCGTGCCGAGACCGCCCACCACTACCATCGAAAGAATCTGGATGGAAATTACGAAAGCAAAATCCGAAGCGAAAATGAATCCCATGCGGTGCGAGTAAATTCCTCCAGCCAGTCCGGCGATGGCGGTGCCGAGGATAAAGCTGAGAATCTTATATTGGCTGACGTTGACGCCAAAAGAGCTGGCCGCTTTTTCGTCGTTGTTGATGGCGGCCAGTGCGATGCCGAACCAGGAACGCTTCATCTGGACAATCAAAAGACATACGGCAATCACGACCAGAACGGCGAGGAAGAAAAATTCCTGGTTGCCCATACGGTGCCCAAATAAAGATGGCTTCTTGGTGGCAAGCCCCAAAGACCCGCCGAAAATCTCCAGATTGTTGAACAGCGCCACCAGAACGAAATTCAGGCCGATGGTGGTAATCGCCAGAAAATCGTTCTGCACGCGCAGACTCGCTACGCCCAAGATGGCGCCGCAGAGCCCTGAAATGATCAGACAGACAGGCAGAGCAAGCCAGAAATTGAGCCCGGCGTTCGTCAGGAGCGCGGCGGAATAGGCGCCGATGCCAAAAAAGGCGGCGTGGCCCATCATAGCTTGTCCGGCATAACCTGTAATGATGTTGAGTGACAGCGCCAAAATGCCGAAAATGGCGACATTTGAGGCGATCGAGAATAAATAGTTGCTCATTTCCCCGCCCCCTTAAGTTCTGTTTTTCTGACTGATCAGGCCGGAGGGCTTGATCAACAGCACGATGATTAATACGACAAAAGCGATGGCGTCTTTCGGGATGGGGATTTGGGTATATACGGAGGCCAGCACCTCGGTGAGACCGATGAAGATGCCGGCGATGACGGTTCCAAACGGATTTCCCAGACCGCCCAGCACGATGATGGCCAGCATTTTATAGGAGGGCACCTCGCCCAGAGCGGGGGTGATCGAATTGTAAAGAATACCGACCATGACGCCCGCGGCGGCGGCGAAGCCGTAACCGAGGATGTAGGAAAGCGCCATCGCCGAGCTGGTATCCACGCCGACCGCTTTGGCGATCTCGCTGTCCTGCGCGGTGGCGCGCCAGGCAAGGCCCATCTTGGTTCGGTTGAGAATAAACCACAGGATCAGCAGCAGGGTCGCTGTGAGCGCGAAAATCAGAATCCAGCTGGGCAGTATGACCAGCCCCCCGATGTGGAAAGACTCCACGGGAAAAGAAAAGTTATACGCCTTGGTTCCGGGCCCCGCGATCAGACGGACCAGATCGTTGCTGATGGTGAACAGGCCGACCGACGCCACCAGAGGAATGATCGCGATGACCTGCGGTCTTGCAATGATCGGGCTGTAAACTGTTTTTTGCAGCAGTACGCCGAGCCCCCCTGCCAGCAGAATCGCGCCGAGAAAGGTCAGGATGATGTTGCCAGTGGCAAGGTAGATGTACCAGCCCACATAAGCGCCGATCAGGTAAGCGGCGGCATTCGCAATATCAAGAATTCTGAGGATACCGTAGATCAATGTTGCGCCCAACGCAGTAAGAGCGTAGAGACTGCCGATCATCAATCCATTAATTAACTGTTGCGTAATCATTTGTGTCCATCACTTCTTTTTTGGGAGATTTTTTACAAAAAGGAGGCGCCGCCGCGATTGGCGACGCCTCCTTTTTGTATTTTGCCTGATAAGAACGGTTTCAGGAACAATTTCGGTTAATAGTTGCTCGGATCAATGATCTTGGGATCGTCGATCGTGGCAAATTCGTGGAAAGCCCCTTCCTTCACCTGCTGAATCTGGACGATCTTAACAGCCGAGCGGGATTCTGTGTAATAGAGCAGCTTGCCGGTAACCGATTCAAAATCCTTCATTCCGCTGATGTAGTCGCGCAGTTTGGCACTGTCGCCGGTACCCACAGACTTGAAGCCGGCAAACAGAACCTGAAATGCGTCATACACGGATGCGCCGACCATGTCGGGCTGCATTTTGTACGCGGCTTCGTATTCCTTGATATACTTCTGTGTGCTTTCCAGCTTGTCGTCGCGGTTCATGTTTGTGGTGATATACAGTCCGTTGGCATGTTCGCCGGCGGTCTGCAGCAGCTGCCAGGAGTCGGCGCCCTCCGTGCCCAGAACAGGAACCTTCAGGCCCTGCAGCGCGGCCTGCCGCACCACTTCAGAGGCATGCGCGTAGTAGTTGGCGCTGTAAATCATATCAACGTTCAGGCCCTTGATTTTAGAAATGATGGATGTGAAATCATTGTCGGAAATCGCCACGTAATCTTCCGAAACGATCTTTGCACCGTTGGCTTCGGCATAGGACTTAAAGTATTTCGAGAGCTCCTTGCCAAAATCCAGGTCGACGCCGATAATCGCGATGTTCTTTGCTTTCAGGGTATCTATGGCGAATTTGGCGCCTGCAGTTCCTTGTACCGAACCGGGGAAGGACTGCGAGAAAATGAAATCGCCCGCATTCACTACATCGGGGTGAACCGCATAGGCAGAGACCATCACGATTCCCGCATTCTGAAAAATGGGAGCGGCGACGCGGGTGGGTCCGGAATAGGAACCGGAAACAACAGCATCCACTTTGTCGGCGGTGGAGAGCTTTTCAGCGATATTCGCTGCCTGCGTGTTATCCAGACCATCGTCATAAGCTACCAGTTCCACCTTGCGGCCGTTGATTCCGCCGGCGTCGTTGGCGATTTTCACAGCCAGCTCAGCGGACTGACGCGCGCTCTGGCCATCGGCGGCAGCGGCAGCGGCGGATTCTGGCGTAAAAAATCCAATGCGGATAGGGGCGGTGGAATCTCCGCCGGAAGCGCCTCCCGAAGGCGTGGAGCTTGCCGCCGTACCGCCGGACGAACATGCGGTAGCAGATACCAGCAACGACAGAGACATTAGAATTCCCAACAGTTTTTTCATGAATACTTCCCTCCTGTTTTTTCATGCCGAAGCAAAAAAATTTATATTGACTAAACCGGTCCCGGAGACTGCGGATACAATACTCAGGGTGGCAAAATCGTCAAAATTCGTACTTTTTCACTAATGTATTCTATTCAAATTATATTGAAAAACTATATTGAAATCAACAAAATCTTTATATGATGATGTATTTGATGTAATATCAAATGTGCTATTAGACGATTATTAGTCGCTTGTCCGGTAAAGCATACGGAAAGAAATTCTTCATATTGTGACATTTTCCTACAGGAAACGATACTAACCTCCGAGAACAACAAAGAGCATTCGCAAGGGTGCAAGGGAATCTTTTTATTATATGCATAAAGTGACAATCTAAAATAACCGCTCTGTTTTTTCTCAATACGAGAAGATAAATCGATTGGATACTGGTTCAACCGGCGCTGCGGGGTGCAGCCCCCTGCAGTCATTGTAAATGACTGCGATTCGGTCAGTGGTACCCGGCTCGCCGCATCGGATCATCCTATCCTATATTTATGGGGCATGTCAGCTGTTGAAACCTGCTCATGAATTTTCTGCGTTCTAAAAAGTTTCGATTTCAGCTCACAAAAAGTCCGAAGTAAAAGCCGGGGCAGCGATCCTTTTCGGGTCGTCTGCTCCGGTTTTTTTTGAGAATTTATTAACTGTGTTTTTAAGATAGGGCAATTTCCCAGAACACCATCTTGCCAACTTCTTGACGCCGGGCGTTTTCATCTTGACACCGTTTTGATTCCTTTTCTGATAGGATGGAAACTACCGGAATAGTGAGGATGTGAGGGTAGAACAATAGAGACAGTCGAATCAAATTTTATGGCCTCTGAAATACGGGTCACTCTCCATCCGGTTTGGAAATCCTGATGGTTGAAAATGCCCGAATAATTTAGACGGCCTATGTGTGCAAAGAAAGAGATATTGGGAGATGAAAGAATGGGGATCGTTTTTATCGCGGTGGGGCTGATCGGCGTGGCCCTGCTGGTTTATCTGTTTTACGTTTTGTTTCGAGGTGATGAGTTATGAGCCGTATGGTTTTGCAGGATATCCTTTATCTTGTTGTTTTAATTGGATTGTCTGTTCCGCTTGGCAGCTATATCTACAAGGTGATGACGGGGCAGAAGGTGTTTTTTACACGAATGCTTGCTCCTGTGGAAAAGGGAATTTACAGGCTGATGGGCACTGCGCCGGACGAAGAAATGAGCGCGAAGAAATATGCGTTTTCCGTTCTTCTGTTCAGCGCGGCCGGTTTTCTTTTCCTGTTTCTTTTGCTGCTGATTCAGGGCTTTCTGCCGCTGAACCCCGAAGGGATGAACGGCACCAGCTGGCACCTGGCGTTTAATACAGCAGCCAGCTTTGTTTCCAATACAAACTGGCAGGCCTATTCGGGCGAATCCACGCTGTCTTATTTGACGCAGTTTTTAGGGCTTACCGTCCAGAATTTTGTATCTGCCGCAACGGGAATCGCGGTTCTTTTTGCATTGATCCGGGGCTTTGTTCTGAAGCAGAAAAAGACCCTCGGCAGCTTTTGGGTCGACCTGACAAGATCGACTCTCTATATTTTCATCCCGCTTTCTTTTGTCGTGTCGCTGCTTCTGATTTCTCAGGGAGTGGTGCAGACCTTTGGCCCTTATCATGAGGCCGCCATGCTCGAAACCGGGGCCGCGCAGACAATCCCGTTAGGCCCCGCGGCCAGCCAGATCGCCATTAAGCAGCTTGGCACAAACGGCGGCGGCTTTTTCGGGATGAACTCCGCGTTCCCGCTGGAAAACCCCACACCCTTTTCCAACTTCATTCAGGCGCTGTCCATCCTGCTGATTCCGGCTGCGCTTTGTGTCAGCTTTGGAAAGGCCGTAAAGAACGGGAAGCAGGGGAGAACCATCTATATCACCATGATGATTTTCTTTGTCGCGGCGATTGCGGCCGCCACAGTGAGCGAACAGTTTGCCGCCCCTGTATTTCAGGGGGTGGCGGCCTCCGGCAGTATGGAGGGAAAAGAAGTGATCCACGGCGTCGGCGCTTCCTCTTTGTGGGCGGCTGTCACTACGGCGGCCTCCAACGGTTCTGTCAACGCGATGCACGACAGCCTGACCCCGCTCGGGGGGATGGTCTCCATGTTCCTGATGCAGCTGGGGGAGATCGTGTTCGGCGGTGTGGGCAGCGGGCTTTACGGAATGCTTGCGTTCGTGCTGCTCACGGTGTTTATCGCGGGCCTGATGGTCGGCCGCACACCGGAGTATTTGGGCAAAAAGGTAGAGCCGTTTGACATGAAGATGGTGTGCCTGATTGTTCTGGCGCCGCCGCTGCTGACGCTGCTCGGCACCGCGGCCGCCGTCGTCAATCCCGGCGCTGTCTCGTGGCTGACCAATTCGGGCGCACATGGATTTTCAGAGATTCTTTACGCTTTCTCCTCCATGGCGAATAACAACGGCAGCGCTTTTGCCGGTTTTCGTGCGGATACGGTGTTCACCAATGTTTTGGGCGGGGTGATTATGCTTCTGGTTCGGTTCATTCCCATGACGGCGGTGATCTTCCTGGCCGGGAATATGGCGCAGAAGAAAACGGTGGCCGCGGGGGAAGGAACCTTATCCACCAGCAACGGCACCTTTGTCGGGCTTTTGATCGGAGTGATCCTGATTATCGGCGCGCTGAGCTTTTTGCCCGCATTGGCGCTCGGCCCGATTGCCGATTTCTTTACGACGCGATCTTAGAAGGGGATTCAAATGGAAAAGAAGAATGTAGATAAAAACATCTTTGCGGATGCGCTCCGGCAATCCTTTGCAAAGCTGTCTCCCCGCGTGCAGGTGAAAAATCCTGTGATGCTGGTGGTTTATATCGGGGCGATCCTGACGACCGTACTGTATTTTCTCTCGTTTGCGGGGCTCAAAGATGAAAATGCGGGCTATACCCTCGCCATCACGCTGATCCTGTGGTTCACCGTGCTGTTCGCCAACTTTGCGGAGGCTATAGCCGAGGGGCGCGGCCGCGCGCAGGCCAACAGCCTGCGCAGCGCGAGAAAAGACGTAAAGGCCAAAAAGCTGAAATCTGCGTCCAATACTGAGGAATATACCGAAGTCCTCTCCAACGAACTGAAAAAGGGAGAAATCGTGTACGTGAAGGCGGGCGAACAGATCCCGATGGACGGGGAAGTGATCGACGGGGCCGCCTCCGTCGACGAGAGCGCCATCACCGGGGAATCCGCGCCCGTCATCCGCGAATCCGGCGGCGACCGGAGCGCGGTAACCGGCGGAACCACACTGGTATCCGACTGGCTGATCGTTCGAGTGACGGCGGAGGCCGGGGAAAGCTTTCTCGATAAAATGATCTCGATGGTGGAGGGCGCCGCCAGAAAGAAAACGCCCAACGAGATCGCCCTGCAGATTCTGCTGATTACCCTCACCATTATTTTTCTGGTGGTCACGGCGACTCTGCTGCCTTTTACCAGCTTCGCGAGCGCTCAGGCTGGTGTGGGCTCGGCGATTTCCATCACCAACGTCATTGCGCTTCTCGTGTGCCTTGCGCCCACCACGATCGGTGCGCTGCTTTCCTCCATCGGCATTGCGGGCATGAGCCGCCTGAATCAGGCCAATGTTCTGGCCATGAGCGGGCGCGCGATCGAAGCCGCCGGGGATGTGGATGTGCTTCTGCTGGATAAGACCGGAACCATTACCCTGGGGAACCGACAGGCCAGCGAGTTTCTGCCGGTAAACGGCGTTTTGGAGCGGGATTTGGCAGACGCCGCCCAGCTCTCCTCTCTGGCGGATGAAACGGCAGAGGGCAGGAGCATTGTGGTGCTGGCCAAGGAACGGTTCGGAATCCGTGGCCGCGAACTTTCCACACTGGGAGCGGCCTTTGTGGAATTCTCGGCAAAAACCAGAATGAGCGGCATCGACTATCAGGGGAATGAAATCCGCAAAGGCGCCGCCGATACCGTGAAAGCGTTTGTGCTGCAAAAGGGCGGCGAATATCCGCAGGAATGCGAGCAGCTGGTACAGCGCGTGGCGGGCGCGGGCGGCACGCCGCTCGTCGTCGCAAAGAATAATCAGGTGCTGGGCGTGATTTATTTAAAGGATATTGTGAAGAACGGCGTCAAGGAGCGCTTTGAGGACCTGCGCAGAATGGGCATCAAGACCATCATGATCACCGGCGACAATCCAATGACCGCCGCGGCAATCGCCGCCGAAGCGGGCGTGGATGATTTTCTGGCGGAAGCTACGCCGGAAGCGAAGCTCTCGCTCATCCGGGACTATCAGTCCAAGGGGCATCTGGTTGCCATGACGGGCGACGGCACGAACGACGCGCCTGCACTGGCGCAGGCGGATGTCGCGGTCGCGATGAACACGGGCACGCAGGCCGCCAAAGAAGCGGGCAATATGGTGGATTTGGATTCCAGCCCCACCAAGCTGATCGACATTGTGCGGATCGGCAAGCAGCTCTTGATGACCCGGGGCTCATTGACGACCTTCAGTGTGGCCAACGACGTGGCCAAGTATTTCGCCATTATTCCGGTGTTGTTTTTCGGGATTTATCCGCAGCTTGCCGCCCTGAATTTTATGGGTCTGACCAGCGCCGCAAGCGCCATGCTGTCGGCGATCATCTATAATGCGCTTATCATTGTCGCGCTGATTCCTCTGGCGCTCAAGGGAGTAAAATACCGCGAGCTGCCCGCCGGGAAGCTGCTGAAACGAAATCTGCTGATTTACGGGCTGGGCGGAATCACCGCTCCTTTTCTCGCGATCAAGCTGATCGACATTCTTCTGACCGTCTGCGGTCTGGCATAAAGGGGGAGAGAACCGATGAAAAACATGAAATTACTCAGGCCCGCGCTCGTGTGTTTTGCCGTGATGACGCTTTTGTGCGGCGTTCTTTACACCGCGGCGATCACGGGTGCGGCTCAGCTTTTGTTCCCCAATCAGGCAAACGGCAGTATCATTACCGTGACCCTGAAAGACGGAACAAAAAAAGAATACGGCTCCGAGCTGATCGCGCAGGAATTCACCGGACCCGAATACCTGATCGGCAGGCCAGCCGGTGTGACGAATCTGTCCCCTACGAGCGAGGAGCAGAAAAAGCTGGTGGAGGAACGCATTGACTGGTGGCATTCCTTCGACCCCGGCAACACAGCGGATATCCCGATGGATTTGGTGACGGCCTCTGCCAGCGGCGTGGACCCCAATATTTCTCCGGCGGCGGCGGAATACCAGGCGGCCAGAATCGCCGCTGCCAGAAATGTTCCGGTGGAAGAGGTCAGGCATATCATTCAAACCTATACAAGCGGGCCCTTCCTTGGGGTGATCGGTGAACCGGCCGTCAACGTTTTGAAGGTGAATTTGGCCTTGGATGGTCTGCTTTCGAGCTGATTTACTTTATAACGGTCTATTCTAAGGGTATGAATTTCTTCCTCCACCACAGGCGGGGGAAGAAATCCTGCGTTTATTAAAATAGCATGACTGTAATTGCCAAAAGTGGTATGATATTTTGAAACAGTAAGGCGGTGAGTTTTAAGTGGAAGCCTTTGACCTGAGGCCGGACCCCGACGCCATTTTGGAAGAGCTGGAAACCGATGAGGAGCAGCGGCAGGGCAGGCTGAAAATCTTTTTCGGCTACGCTGCGGGCGTAGGCAAAACCTATGCCATGCTGGAGAATGCGCAGGAGCGCTATAAAAGCGGAATGGACGTTCTGGTCGGCTACATTGAGCCGCATACCCGCCCCGAGACCATGCAGAAGCTGCAGGGTCTTCCGGTGCTTGCGCCGAAAACAATATCCTACCGCGGGATCGAGCTGAAGGAGTTTGATCTGGACGAAGCTTTAAGGCGCAGGCCCGAGCTGATTTTAGTGGATGAACTAGCCCACACCAACGCGCCGGGCGCGCGCAACAAAAAACGGTATCAGGATATTGAAGAGCTGCTCGGGGCCGGAATCGACGTGTATACGACCGTAAATGTTCAGCATATGGAAAGCCTGAATGATATCATTGAGAACATCACCAAAGTTCAGGTGCAGGAAACGGTGCCCGATTCTGTTTTCGACCGCGCCGAAAAAATCGAGCTGGTCGATATTGAGCCGGATGAGCTCCTGCGGCGCTTTGAAAGCGGAAAAATCTATCGTCCGGAGCGCGCGGAGACGGCGATGCGAAATTTTTTCACGCGGAAAAACCTGCGGCTTCTGCGCGAAATCGCGCTGCGCTGCACAACGGATAAAATCAGCTTCGAGAATCAGAACGAGCGGAGCCTGTCCGACAAAATGGCGAACACCAAGCTGCTTGTCTGCATCGGAGCTTCGCCCTCGTCCGCAAAATGTATCCGGTGGACGGCGCGGGCGGCGGAGGCCTTCCACGCAAGCTGGGTCGCACTGTATGTAGAGGACATTGAAAGCGAGCAGATGACCGCAGAGCAGCAGAAAACAATCCGGGCCAATATGGATTTGGCCGAAAAGCTCGGCGCAGAGGTTGTCAACCTGACGGGGCACGATATCGCGGTTACCGTTGCGGAATATGCGAAGCTTTCCGGCATTACCAATATCGTCGTCGGCAAAAGCAGAAACAGAAAAACGCTGAAAAACCTGTTCGACATCGATTTTGAAGATCATCTGATCGCTCTCCTGCCCAGCATCGAGGTGCACATCATCCCCGGGGGTGCGGTCAAACGAGTCTATAAAAGGCCGCGCCAGAAAGTGAAAACGGAAAATTTCCGCTTATCGTGGGCGGACGCGATCAAATCGGTTTTGATTTTGGCAGCCGCTACTCTGCTTTGCTTCGGCATCCACCGGCTGGACGTGATGAATCAGAACATTATCATGGTGTACATTTTTTCCGTCTTGCTGATTTCAAGGGTGACGGAAGGGTATATCTATGGAATTGCCGCCTCCGTCATCAGCGTACTGACCTTCAATTTCTTTTTTACGGAACCGTATTTTACATTCAATGCCATTCAAACCGCCTACCCGCTTACCTTTATCATCATGCTGCTGGTCGCTTTGATTACCAGTACCTTAACCGTTCGCATCAAGGCGGAGGCGCGGCTCGCCGTAAAGCGCGAGCACCGTACAGAGGTTTTGTACGAGATCAACAAGAAGCTTCTCGCAACCAGAGGACTTGACCGCATCGTGGCCTTGACAAACGATTCCCTTGTCAAGCTGTTCGGGCGTTCCGTCGTGTTTTTCACAGTCGACCCCGGGCATGGGGAGGACGGTACCGTGCTGCAGGCAGCTGATGATATCGACGAGTCTGTGCTGAATACCTCGGATGAAAAGGCGGTCGCGCATTGGGTGTTTCTCAATCAAAAGCGCGCCGGCGCCGGGACGGATACCCTCATGGGTGCGGCGGCGTTTTATATGCCGGTGATCTCTCAGGGGAAGGTTCTGGCGGTGTGGGGAATCTCCTGCTCCAAGGGAACGCTGGACCATAGCACGCGCCTGTTCCTGCGCATGATCGCCTCGCAGGTCGCCATGGCGCTGGAGCGCCAGCACCTTTCCGACGAGCAGAGAAATGTGATCGTGGCGTCGGAAAAAGAAAAAATGCGCAGTACGCTTCTGCGCGCCATTTCTCATGATCTGCGTACGCCCCTCGCCGGGATTCTGGGGGCCAGCTCCGCCATCCGCGAGAACGGCAGCGTGCTGGACGAAAGCACGCGGGACAGTTTGGTGGCCAACATTCAGGAGGAATCCCAATGGCTGATCCGCATGGTGGAAAACCTGCTTTCCGTCACGAGGATCAGTGAAAATGCTTCGAATCTGGTCAAAAGCCCGGAGGCCGCGGAAGAGGTTGTGGGGGAGGCCGTCAGCCGCATCAAGCAGAGGTTTCCGCAGCGTGAAATTCTGGTTCATGTTCCGGAAGAATTTCTGGAGGTCCCGATGGACGGAACTCTGATCGTACAGGTGCTGATCAATCTTCTGGAAAACGCCATCAAATTTTCTCCCAACGATTCTGCGGTTGAAATCCATTTGGAAAAGGAAGAAAAGTCGGCAAAATTCGAGGTGCTCGATCGCGGCAGGGGGATTTCCGGCGAGGATTTTCCCTATCTGTTCACGAGCGATACTCCCGGCAAAAGCAGAAGCGCCGATTCCTCCCGGGGGATGGGGATCGGGCTGTCGATCTGCAAAACCATTATTCAGGCCCATCAGGGTACTTTGGAGGCCGAGAACAGGGAGGGCGGCGGAGCGGTGTTCCGCTTTACCCTGCCGCTGAAAGGGAGTGATTGACTTGGACATCAAGCCGACGGTTTTGATTATTGAGGATGAGGATGCCATCTGCAATTTTATATCAGCCATTTTAACCTCCAATCAGTATCAGGTGGTAAAGGCCAAAACGGGGAAGGAAGGTCTTTCACTGTTCACCTCTCATGTTCCGGACATCGTCCTGCTCGATTTGGGGCTGCCGGATATCGACGGCACCGAAATCCTCCGGCAAATACGCGAATGGTCCAAAACGCCCGTCATTGTGGTTTCAGCCCGCGGGCACGAGCGCGAAAAGGTATCCGCCCTCGATTTGGGCGCCGATGATTATATTGTAAAGCCGTTTGGAACCTCTGAACTGCTGGCTCGGATTCGCACGGCCATGCGTCACAGCCTGCAGTCAGCCGGCACGAACGCGGCGGGGGAAGAAAAGGTGACCATCGGAGAGCTGGAAATCGATTATGATAAACGGACGGTATCCAGAGCCGGGGAGCGGATTCACCTGACCCCCATAGAGTATAAAATTCTGGTTTTGCTGTCTCAAAACGCGGGCAAGGTGCTCACCCACGATTTTATCATACGCGAGGTATGGGGCATTTACACCGATGAAAGCCATACCCTGCGCGTCAATATGGCCAATATCCGCAGAAAAATAGAGGCGAACCCCGGGGCACCCAAATACATTCTCACAGAAATGGGTGTCGGATACCGAATGGTAGAAGAACCAGTTGAAAAATAAACGATTCTATTCTATGATAGAGCGAAGGCAAATTTGGATTTCGGCGATCGGCGGCAGGAACCGGCAACCTTTTGCTTATCCTAACAGAATTGGAGCCATAACACAGGTATGAATGTAGTAGAGATTTTAAAAGCAGTTTTTTTAGGCATTGTAGAAGGAATCACCGAGTGGCTGCCGATCAGCAGTACGGGCCATTTGATTCTGGTGGATCAGTTTTTAAAGCTGAACGCATCGGCAGAATTCAAGGAGCTCTTTTTTGTGGTCATTCAGCTGGGGGCGATTCTCGCCGTCATCGTGTTTTATTGGAAAAAGCTGTGGCCGTTTTCGAACGAAGGAAGACTGCATATTGAGAGCGATACGATTTCCTTATGGATGAAAATAATTGCTGCGTGTATCCCGGCCGCAGTCATCGGGCTGTTGTTCGACGACCCGATCAACGCTTTGTTTTATAACTACCAGACCGTATCCTTCACGCTGGTGCTGTACGGTATTCTGTTTATTGTCATTGAGAACCGCCACAGGGATTCCTCAGCCAAAATACGCGACGTTAACCAGATGAACTACAAAACAGCGTTTTTGATCGGACTGTTTCAGGTTCTGGCGTTGATCCCCGGCACCTCCCGTTCAGGAGCAACGATCATCGGCGCGATGCTGCTTGGAACGTCCAGAGTCGCGGCCACAGAGTTTACGTTCTATCTGGCGATCCCGGTGATGTTCGGTGCGAGCCTGCTGAAAATGGTAAAGTACGGCCTGCCCGCCACAAGCTTGGAAATGACGGTTTTGCTGGTTGGTACGCTGGTGGCTTTTCTTGTATCGCTGCTTGCGATCCGGTTTTTAACGGTCTATATCAAGCGGCACGACTTTAAGGTGTTCGGCTGGTACAGAATCGTTCTTGGCATCCTTGTGATTCTCACTTTTGTGTTTCGCTGATCATGAAAAAAGGCCGCCTCTTAGAGAGGCGGCCCTTTTTATTTTATAAGGAAAGAAGTGAAAAGGGGGACAAAGGCTCTCATTTTGCGCCGCTGACAATATCGTAATACGCGCGGGACGTAATGAGATAAACCAGTACGTAAAACAGGGCAAATATCAGGTAGCACGCAATGGAAACCACGATGAGAAGAGTTGTGTTGAAAAGGCCGAACAGCAGCAGAAGCTTTGAGATGATCGGGAACGCGAAGGCTACGTGTACGCCTGCCGCAATCAGGGGGAGGAAGAACACGGTGAGCACTTGCGAATTGATGCTCTTCTTGATCTCCCGTTTTGTCATGCCGACCTTCTGCATAATTTCAAAGCGGCTCTGATCCTCATAGCCCTCCGAAATCTGCTTATAGTACATAATCAGCACGGCGGCAAACACGAATACGATCCCCAGCAGAATACCCAGGAAGAGCAGCCCGCCGTTCAGGCCATAGAATTCCGAGCGGTTGATCGCGAGGCTTTCGACATGTACAGAAGCAAAATCCGGGTCCTCCTGCTGAAGCTTCTGAATCTTCTGCGAAATTTCTTCCCGAATGGCGATTTCCTCAGAATCGTCGCAGGAAAGATCAAACCCGTAAAAATCGGATTCGGCAGAAATTTCATATTCCGAGTAGGTTTTGGCCCAGTCGCGAAATATCTGACGTTCCTGTTCGAAATCCGGAACGATCAGGAACAGGGATGGGTAAATCTGCGCGGCGTCAGCCCCGTTTTGTAAAAACTTCGGGACGATTTTCTTGATTTTTTTAGCACTTTCCTTCTGCAATGCAATGGTATCGCTGGTATAGTCGGTCTTTGTGCTGCACAGGAGCACCTCGTCCGCGGCCAGAGCCTCGTTTGAGCCGGTCAGGCGGTTGTACTCGTCCAGCGAAAGGACGAATACCTGGCGAATCAGGCCGGTGTTTTTCAGAGAAGAGGAATCCAGCATGCCGCGGTTGAAATTGAGCCTGTTATCCTCAAGAACTGCCGCCAGGCTGAGGTAACGGTACTGCAGGAAATTTTCCTGCAGCAGCTGGTGCTTTTTCAGCACATCCTCCGCAGCCTGATGCACCTGATTGGTCTGAGTTTCGTCGAGTGTGCTGGTTTGGATTGTAATATCCCTGGGGTAGCGCCCGTGCAGGGAATCCTCTGTTCCGACGAACAGGCAGACGGTGGAGGACATCATGACAAGCACCATCGTAGACAGGATGCAGATCGAGGCCAGGCCGGCGCCGTTGCGCTTCATGCGGTACATCATGGAAGAAACCGAAACAAAATGGCGCGTCTTATAATAATAACCTTTGTTTTTTTGCAGAATCTTGCAGAGCACGACCGAGCCTGCGATAAACAGAAGGTAGCTGGCAACGACCACCATGGCGGCCGCCCCGAAGAACCATACCAGAGCGGCAAGGGGGTTCTCGATGGTAACCGATACATAGTACGCGACTGCCAGAATGACCACACCCAGAACAGCAACAATCCAGTTCGCTTTCGGCGGGCGTTCGCCCACCGTTTCGCTGTGCAGCAGCTCAATGGGCTTTGAAACGTGAATCTGGCGGAAGGTATTGAGGAAAATCAGAACGAAAATGCCGAGGAACAGCAGCACTGCGGATAAGATGGCGCTCGGCTCCACGGTAAAGGTAAAGTTGCCTTTGCCTCCCAACAGGTTTACCAGCAGCAGCTCCGCCAGCTTGGAAAACAGAATGCCGAAAAACAGCCCGCCAAGAAGAGAAATGGCGCAGATCGCGGCGCTTTCCCAAAGCAGGATGCGGGTCAGGTTCCATTTTCCCATCCCAAGAATGTTATAAAGGCCGAATTCCGTTTTCCTTCGGCGGATCAGGAACGAGTTGGTATAAAACAGAAAAATGACGGCAAAAACGGCGATGACTCCGCTTCCCAATCCCAGAATTGCCTGCAGGGTGTTGCCGCCCCGGATGAGAGCGACATTCGCGTTTTTGGAAAGGAAGCTGACAAGGTAATACATCATCACCATTCCCACGCAGGTGAGAAGATACGGCAGATACGTTTTGCGGTTCTTCTGGATTCCCGTCCAGGCCAGGCGGGCGTAAAAGCCGTGTTTCATTTCCGGTCACCGCCTGTCGCAAGAACGGTAAGCGTATCAGAAATTTTCTGGTACATGGCTTCTTTGGTGCTGCCGCCGCGGTAAATCTGGTGAAAAACTTCCCCGTCTTTGATGAACAGAACGCGGCCTGCGTGGCAGGCGGCTTTCACCGAATGGGTCACCATCAAAATGGTCTGCCCGCTGAGGTTGATCTGCGCGAACAGCTGCAGAAGCTCGTCTGTGGATTTGGAATCCAGCGCGCCGGTCGGCTCATCGGCCAGAATCAGCCTGGGGTTCGTAATCAGCGCCCGGGCCACGGCGGCGCGCTGCTTTTGTCCGCCCGATACCTCGTAGGGGTATTTGGGGAGCAGCTCCGAAATCCCGAGCTGCTCTGCGGTCGGTTTCAGGCGGCGCTCCATCTCCTGGTATGGTACACCGGCCAGCACCAGCGGAAGATAAATGTTGTCCATCAGAGAAAACGTATCGAGCAGGTTGAAATCCTGAAAGACAAAGCCCAGATTATCTCTGCGGAAAGAGGCGATTTCCGATTCCCTGATCTTGGAGAAATCGCGAGCGTCGAGCAGTACAGAGCCGCCGGTGGGCTTATCGAGAGCGGCCAGAATATTTAAAAGCGTCGTTTTACCGGAGCCGGATTCTCCCATGATCGCTACATATTCGCCCTTTTCCACGCTGAACGAAACATTTTTCAGCGCTTCCACCTGATTCCCGCCAAAGCGGGTGGTATATACCTTTTTCAGGTTGTTGACTTCGAGAATAGACATTTGGCATTCCTCCTTGTTATGGGCTTATTGTAGCAAAAAGGAGAAATGAGCCGCCATCGAATCGGCTTACATTTCCCCTCGATATTCTTACAGTTTTGAAAGGCGCTGCCAAAAGCGCTATTCTCGCTCCAGCTCTGTGCGGTTCAAATCCAGGCAGATCACGGTTCCTCTCCCCAGCGCGGAGCGGGCCGTAATGCGGTGCCGCAGGTTGCCGCAGATCCGGCGGCAAAGGTACAGGCCGATCCCACTCGCCTTTTTGTCGCCGCGTCCGTTGTAGCCGGTGTAGCCTTTTTCAAAAATACGCGGCAGATCCTCCGGCGCGATGCCGATACCGGTATCGCTGATGCACAGAATACCCGGCTCATCCATGGTGATGGAAACCGTGCCCCCGCTTTTGGTGTATTTGATCGCGTTGGAGAGCAGCTGCTCCAGAACGAACAGAAGCCATTTTTCATCCGTTAAAACGGAAAAGCTGGTCGACTCGTAAACCAGTTTGATCTTGCGGCGGATGAACTGCGAAGCAAACTTGCGTACGGCCTGCCGGAGGATGGCGTCCAGATCGTATTTTCGGATCAGATAATCCGTCGAAGAGGAATCCAGCCGCAGGTAGCAAAGCACCATATCCACGTACTGCTCGATACTCTGCAGTTCCTCCGTCAGCTCGCGGCTGAACGGGGAATCCTCCTCCTGCAGGCTCAGGCGCATCGAGGCAATCGGGGTTTTGATCTGGTGCGCCCAAACGGTGTAGTATTCGATCAAATCCGTATAGCGGCTCTCCATCCGATTTTCCAGATCCACCTTTTCCTGAAACAGAGAAAGTATGATCTGCTGATAATCCTCTTCCAGCAGGCTCTTTGCGTGCGGAAGGCGCTTTACGGTAACGGTGGCCTCCGAATATAAGGCCAGCAGCTCCTTGTGCCGCGCGGCAAAGGAAATGAAATTCAGAATCAGGATCACCAGCCCCAAAACGGTGCAGATGACCGCGGGGTACAGCACCGCCGCCAGCGGAAGATCGTATAAAGCGAAGGTGAGCAGAAAAATGGCGCAGAACAGAAAATAGACGACGATCTGCTTTGTGTACGCCCTGAAATAGCGGCTCCATACTCTCATAGTCTGCCCCTTTCCGGTGGTCTATTCCACCAGATAACCCATCCCGACCTTGGTGGTGATAAAATGCGTCAGGCCCGCGGCGTCGAGCTTCTTGCGCAGGCGCGTCATGTTTACGGTCAGTGTGTTTTCATCTACAAAGCTGTCGGTTTCCCACAGCCGTTCCATCAGCTTTTCGCGGCTGACCACCTGGCCTTTGCGCTCCATCAGCGCCTGTAAGATGCGGTAATCGTTCTTCGTCAGGTCGATGCGTTCCCCCTGGTAGGTCAGCGTGGCGTCCGCGGTGTTCAGCAGGGCGCCCCTGTGCTCCAGCACGGAAACCTGTCCCGAAAAGTCATAGGTTCTGCGCAGGATGGCCTGTATTTTCGCCATGAAAACAGTCAAATCGAAGGGCTTTGCGATAAAATCATCACCGCCCATGTTCATTGCCATGACGATGTTCATGTTTTCGGAGGCCGAGGAGATAAACACAATGGGGACCTTCGATACCTTGCGGATTTCACTGCACCAGTGATACCCGTTGAAAAAGGGCAGCGAAATGTCCAGCAGAACCAGGTGCGGATTGTATTCGGAAAACGTCGTGAGCACATTCTGAAAATCCTCGGCGCACATCGCTTCCAGTCCCCATGCTTCAATATGCTTTTTCATCGCGGCCGCAATTCCTGAATTATCTTCCACAATCAGAATCCGGTACATGGTATCACCTTGCTTTCTCTGTCCCTTATTGTAACCCGCCTGTCCCGGATTGACAAGCCCGGGCCTGTTTCTTTACAAAAGCAGCGCACGAACCGGAGTTTCGGTTGTGCGCTGCTTTTTGTTTCATTTTTCAGAGCGAGAGAAAAATCTGAATGGCCGGACTGTTGTTGAAACAGATTTTTTAAAAAATAAGGGAGTCAGGCTGAATCCTGCGCAAGCTCCGGCCGGTTCATTTTCTGAAGCGCTTTTTGGATGAAATAGACGAGTACAATGAAGGCGGGCAGAAGAAGCCCTGCGGTAAAGGAATACGAGATCCAGACATATTTGTCCCAAAAGGCCAGATAAGCGCTGCTCGGGTATACAATGTTCGAATAAATCAGAACCACAAACAGGATGGGGCATACGATTTTTCGATAATCTTTCAAACGCATGAAGGTGGAGATGCTTTGAATTCCCGCGTAAAAATAACAAAATCCTTTAAAGAATAAGGTGATGAGCCATGCGCCGACGATCAGCCCCTCTACGCGGGACAAAAAGCCGAAGCTGATCTGCTTTGCGAGAAAGTAAGTGGGATATATGAAAACGGAGGTCACGTGTGTGCCCAATACCAGAAGGGACATCAGCATCACCAGAAACATGATCACTGACCCCAGAAAATATCCTTTGAGCATTGCTTTTAGGGCGGAAGAAGATTGGTCTGTATGAATCGGATAGATCATATTTAAAAAGATCAGCGGCCAGATGCGGTAGCTGGTGATATAGAGGCTGCCTTTGAAAATCGGATAAAAGCCGTTTTCGAGCACCGGCTGAATATAATGGACTTTAATATTCGAGATATTCGCCAAAAACAGGAAAGCCATGATGAAAATAACGACCTTCAATAATATCTCGGAAGAACGCACGGTGGTTTCAAGGCCATAGAGCAGGGCGCCTGCCATAATGATAAGAATCAGCAGGTTGATGGCGTAAACAGGCGAAGTAATGAGGTATTCCGTCGTGATAAACTGGCCGATATAAGCGGTAATCTGTATCCCGCTGTGAATGCAGAAAATAATAAAATAAATAGAGATGATTCCGCCCAGCCATTTGCCGAAAACCGTGCGAATGATCTGAATCAAATTCTTATTTGGGAACAGCTGGCCCAAAGCATAGTAGAGCAGAATAAAGACGACTCCAAACAGGCTTGACACAATAGAGGCGATCCATCCGTCACGCCCGCATAATTCTGTGACAGGCGAAGCGACAACAAGGAGGGAAGAGCCGCAGGTGGCACAGGCCGTCAGGGAATATAATTGATGATTGCTGATCTTTTCTTTATTCATGTGTCCTCTCAACCTAAAATGAATTTGACCACCGTCACAAAGGGGCTTAGAAGAAGTGCAAGGGGATCGGAGGGATTGGGTACCTTAACATCAAGAGTTACCAGAATTCCTGTGACGGCGCCGATCAGTAAAAATACCGAGTACAGAACCAGCTCCTTGTACAAACACCGTCTGAGCATCTTGGGAACCTCGATGATGGATAATATCACGACGAAAGCCACAATTAAGGCGATGGCGATGATATTCATTGGTTACTCCTTTTTTGCATTGATGATCTGGCCGATAGAATCTGTTCCAATGATTGTTACATCCGCTTCGATTTCGACGGGCAGATTGACAAAGCCGGTATCGTTCCAGTTCTTTTTCACGGTGTTCCACTGCTTCGGATCTGTCCGGTGAATGGCGGCGCCGAATCCAAAAATGTCGCTTTTTACCGCCTTTGCTTTTGTCACAGCAGTCATGCAGATTCCTTTCAGCTTTTTTTCCGCCAGCACCTGCAGCTGGTTCAGCGTTTCCTGTTTTGAGACATCCAGGCTGCGATCCATGTTTTGGATGGTAGCCTGCATTGCAAGCAGCACTGTCACTTTTGGGGTGCCCCCCTCACAAGTGATTTCCTGCTTGGAGGTAATATGCTTCATATTCAGAGAAACTTTGCCGACCCCATCCTCCTGCAGATCAAAAGCCGAGGTGCTTGCATTCCCGAAAATATAATTATATCCCTGGCTCTCTTCTTCATTGAGCCACCCGACCAGCTTGTCTTCTTTTAAAATGGCGTTGCCGCTTAGTTTCAGCGGATCATTCTGCGTCAGTTTTAATTTTTCCAACGAGTCATCGGGCTTTTCGGCCTGCATTTCAATCCCTGTCATGACGGCGCTCAATCCGTCGCTGGCCAGGCAGTTTGCCAGCTCCGTCAATTTGATTTCGTTTGTTTCCGCCCAGATATCCTGCGAGATCACAATAGAGGAATCGATTTTTGCCGAAGGGTCGTTTTCCAGCTTGGTCAGGTTATTCAGAATCTCGTTCGCCGTGGTATCCTTGGCAACGGTAAAATACAGCTCTGAGCTGGTCTGGTAGTAGCGCAGCAGGAAGTCGGCTGCCTCCGCGATTCCTTCTTTCGCAAAATTTTCCCCGAATACGATCGTCTGCATATGGGTGCCGACCACTTCTCGAGATAATTCGGTGCTCATGCTGCTGATGGTTTCGAGTATGCTGTGGCCCTCCTTCGCAACCACCACCACTGAGGATTCGTTGGTGTTTTTCTGCGCGGCGATCGCCCGCGGGTTCAAAATCTGCGCGGTGATCACAATATCGCCTTTGCTGTTTCTGTCAAATCCCAGAGCAGTGGAAAAGGCCAGCTGATTCAATTCATTTCGATCCCAGCAGCCTGTTAAAAACAACAGGTTGAGGACGAAAAAACAGGCGAGCAGTCTTTTTTTCACAGCGTGTCATTTCCTTTCTGGGGTTTGTGTCTGCCTTTTTTGCATGGGGCCGTCCATATGGTCTCTCAGTTCTTTTGTTTTGCTGAATAAGCTGGGATATTTCTTTCGTGCCCACAGCGGCACGCGAAAAATGTGATCTGTATTTTTCTTGGAGATGGCGGGCGCAGCGGGAGCCATGTACGGCACCCCGATCGATTTGAGCTTGCAAAGGTGAAGAATCAGGCCAAACATGCAGATAAATATTCCATACAGCCCCATATAGGCGGCCAGGATCATAACGATAAACCGCGTCATGCGCAGCGCGTCCGCCATGGCGGTGTTGGGGATGCAAAAGCTTGCGATTGCAGTGATGGATACCACGATGACCATCGCGGCAGAAACAAATCCCGCCTGAACGGCGGCCTGGCCCAGTACCAGGGCGCCCACAATGGAAATGGCGGGGCCGATTGCCCGCGGCATTCTGGTTCCCGCTTCCCGCAGGATTTCAAAGGTGATTTCCATTAAAATTCCCTCCCAAAAGGTGGGCAGGGGGACCCCTTCGCGCTGTGCCGCAATGTTCAGCAGCAAAGGCGTGGGGATCAGTTCCTGATCGAACGTCGTCAGGGCAATATAAATGCCCGGCACAAAAACCGTTAAAAAAAACGAGAGCAGGCGAACAAGGCGGAACAGGGCGGAATCGTAAATACTGTGGTAGTAGTCCTCGCTGGAGATGAAAAACTCCATGAAAGTAGTGGGTACGGTAAGAACATAGGGGGTGCCGTCCACTATAATCGCGATTTTCCCTTCCAGCAGTGCGGAAGACACATTGTCGGGCCGTTCCGTATTGTAAATGGTTGGGAACAGCGAATACGTATCGTCCCGAATCAGCTCTTCAATGTTTTGGCCTTCCAAAATCCCGTCAATCTGAATTTCTGAAAGTCTTTTTCGAACCTCGCTGACGTTGCTTTCGAGCGCGATGCCCTCCATATAGAGCAGTGCCACGTCGGTTTTTGTGATCGTGCCAAGCTTTAAGGGTTCTATCCGCAAAGACTTATCTTTGATTCTTCTTCGGATTTGAGAGATGTTGTTCTCGATTTTTTCCGTAAAGCCTTCTTTTGGGCCCCGGATTACCGTTTGGGAGGTGGGTTCCTGAATGGCCCTCCCTTCCGGGCCGTAGGTGGTGTAGGCAAGAAAGAATTCGATCTCGTCAAACACGATTACCGTGTTTCCCTCCAGTATTTGCTGGAGCATCTCCTCATTATCTGAGCCGGTCGAGACTTTTGAGCCGCACAACGGGGTGTTCTGCAGCATTTTAAAGTAAATTTCATCTTTGTTCCCGATGCTTTTCACCGAGTTGGAAAGCCGGTTGATTTCAAGGCTCATTTCCCTGACTTTGGCTTTGTCCACAAGGCTGCTTAAAAATACAATGCCGATCAGAACGCCGCTCAGGCCCTCGTGCAGCCGCATCCTTTGAATACAAAGATCCTTCCCATGGCCTAATTGCTCCTGAATCAGGTTGATTTTGAAATCAACGGACTGAGGGTAATTATTTTTCATATGCTACCTGCTGCCAGTTTTCTGTATTTTTTATCCAGAATATTTGCATTATTATGCCTGACCAGTCCGGATTTTATGTAAAAGACAAGAATGCCGGTAAAACGGCCCGGGCGATGTAGCCAAAGAACCGGCAGGGAATGCTTTCCATATTTGCGTTGGCATGGTTTGTGCTATAATTATTTTACGGTATCAGTGAAAGCAAAGCGTTCAGGTAATTTATGCGGCAATTGCAAAAGGGGGAGCGGCAATGATTTCAGAAATCTGTTACATTACCATGTATGAGGAGCATATAGAGCACGCAAAGCGGATTTTTGCACAGTGCGGGTATCCGGTAAAGGTGATTTACACCAAAATCGATCAGATCCATGAAAATGTGCGCAGGCAGATGCAGGAAGGCGTGCGGGTCATGATCGCCCGCGGCGGCGTGCCGGATTTGATCAAGCAGGTTCACACGCTCCCGATCGTCGATTTGCAGTATGATTTTCTGGATTTTCTCGAGCCCATTGAAAAGGCGTATGAAATGTCGGACAAGGTGGCGCTTTTGGGGTGGTATAAAAACCGCAAGAATTTCGATAAGTACCGCTCAAAGCTGCGGGAAAACCTGACGATCGTGGAGTTTGGAAAGACCACAGCCAGCGACTGCGAGGAATATATTGAGAGCGAAGTGAAAAAGGTGCTTCGCCAGGGGATTCAGGTTGTTGTGGGCGGCGGCGGTGTGGCCCGTGCCGCCAAACGCCTGGGGGTTCCGTTCGTTCATGTGGATATCGACCGGGAGGCGTATATCGATGCCGTGGAAAAAGCCCAGTATCACCTGCGGATTTACCAGGAGCAGGAGCATCGGTATAAAATGGTGCAGGCTGTCCTGAACGGCGTTTCGGAGGGGGTGCTGGCCGTTGGGCAGGATCAGCAGATCATTCAGTGCAATCCGGTGGCAAGGCAGCTGTTAAAGCTGCAGAACACCGGGGAGAAATACCCGCCGCTGGAAAAGGTGCTGTCGGATGAAAAAACGCTGCAGCTGCTGCGCGAGGGCCGGAAGATCACAAACCATGTCATCTCCTGTCCCGGCGGGAATCTGATGCTCAATTCCGAGTTCATTCAGGTGGATGAAGTACCCGTGGGCGCGGTTCTGATCCTGCACGAAACAGACCACATCCGCGACATGGAGAAACGAATCCAGAAAAACCTGATTCAAAGCGGATATTACGCCAAGCACAGCTTCGACGACATTGGCGGCGACAGCGCCGTTATGGCACAGACCAAGAAGAAAGCGGAGCTGTACGCGAAAACAAACAGTACGGTGTTGATCTTTGGGGAAACGGGCACCGGCAAAGAGCTGTTTGCCCAGAGTATCCACAACAGCAGCGCGCGCAGGAACGACCCCTTTGTGGCGATCAACTGTGCGGCGATCCCCGAAAGTCTGCTGGAAAGCGAGCTGTTCGGCTATGTCAAGGGCGCTTTTACCGGCGCGCGGGCCGATGGCCGTGCGGGTTATTTTGAACTGGCCCACAAAGGCACTCTGTTTATGGACGAGATCGGTGAAATTTCGCTGAAGGTACAATCCCGCCTGCTGCGTGTCCTTCAGGAAAAGGAGGTGACCCGCGTGGGCGACGACCGGGTCATTTCGGTAGATGTGCGCATCATCGCCGCGACCAACCGGGACTTAAAGCAGGAGGTGGAGAAGGGGCGTTTCCGTAAGGATTTATACTACCGCCTGTGCGTGCTGACGCTCTCTCTGCCGTCCCTGCGTGACCGCCGGGCGGACATCCTGCCGATTCTGCGGATTCTGCTGCGGCAGAACGGGCTCGATTCGGCGGAATTTACGCCGGAGGCACGCCGCCTGCTCGAAACGCAGGAGTGGCCGGGCAACGTGCGTGAGCTCGACAACTTCGCGGAGCGGATCTGCGCGATTTCGAACGAGGCGGTAATTGACGAAGTGCTGGTGAGAAACGCGCTGGATTTACAAGATGACATTCTTGCGCCGCAGACTCAGGAAACAGAGCGGGAGCATCTGCTGGCGGTGCTGAGAAGGAACTTTGGCAATAAGCGAAAAACCGCGGCTGAGCTGGGCATCAGCACCACCACGCTGTGGCGCAGACTCAAGGATATCGAGCCGGAACAGGAATAAAACAGATAAAAGAAACCGGGCTGCGGTGGGCAGCCCGGTTTCTTTTATTTCTCCATCCGCTTTTTCACAAGCTCTATCTGTTTTTCCGTCATGCTGTTCCAGCCGGTTCCGTCGTCGAAAAAATCTGCGCAGGTTTTGTTGTCTCTGGCGGCGCACTCCGGTGTGTTGTGTTGATATGTGTGAGGAAAAGGGTATTCTCTTCCTTTTATCCTTTCGCCCATCGTGCCGGATACCATTTTTGGAACCATGCGGTAAAAGCGCCCATCAGTGCGGGCAGGATGGAATTGATCAGACCGATGTAAGGTGAAAAGCCGGTACCCATCAGCATATAAGTCCAAATCGGCGTAACAAGATACAACCCGCCCCACGCAAAGGTCAATATGCGGTTTGTGCTGATGAAAAGC
Source organism: Bacillota bacterium (assembly GCA_023401495.1). Lineage (GTDB taxonomy): Bacteria > Bacillota > Clostridia > Oscillospirales > Acutalibacteraceae > Faecalispora. The sequence continues at coordinate 2,821 of JAEXDU010000127.1, read as the reverse complement.
GGGTTGGAAAAAGCTTTTTCCTCTCCATAATTTGCCGCGCTGTAATGGGCGGTCAGCGGTATTTTGGGAAATGCGCCGGCGATCCACAGCAGTCCGAATAATAAATAGCTGCCGGAAACGACAAGCCGCACATCCGCACCGAGTAAAACAGCGAGTGAAAGCCCTGCTACGATCGGAACGCTGATCTGCTCATACACAACAGGGCGAAACGCAATCCATAACAGCGGTACAAGCGCCGCCACAGCAATGCTGACTGCGCTGCCGATGGTGGAATTGATCGCTACTGCCGCCCAAATGGCGATCCATGGTATGAGAAGAATCAGCATATTGGTTTTGCGCGCGGGGATTGCGCCGGATTTTTTTGGAGGAGCCCCCGCGCTGAACAGATCATTCCATTTCAGCATCAGGCTGAAATCCCCTAGAACTTTATAAAGCCGCTGAAACAGTGCGTCCTGCCCGGAAATTTCGCCTCGGGAGATAGAGCGCCAGAGCGAGTACGGCGTTTCGATCCTTGTGGTATATGGCCTGAATCCATCGGTTATGACTTCAGACCCCTGCTTTGTCAGCAAAATCTGATAGGTCTGTTCAATGTCGGTGTAATAAAACTCCAATACGCGCTCCACGCCGTCCGGCCGATAGAAAGCCGCCATCTGCCTTGTGAAAGGTAGGCTGTCCGGAGCACCCGAATCTTTCTCCTCGGGAATCCCCCAGGAAGCGTTCGCCATTTTTTCAAACACATCGCGCGGATAGAGCGGTTCTGCAAGCTCCGCCTGTGTTTCAGGACAGATTCCGCCGGCGGCATATTCCGCTCCTGCGCGGCGAACCGTTTCTAAATAGGCGTCTGTGCGGCTTTTCAGTTCCGGCACACGGAACAGCTCTCCCTGTCCGCAAAGAATGGAGGTGTAGCTGCCCTTTCCGCAGAAGTGGTCAAACATGGAGATGACGGCGTCATAATTCCCTTTGGACGTCCAGAAGCCGCAGGTGGAAATCACAAGGTGCTTTTGCTGTCTTAAATCATAACGGGGCGGGTGCCCTCCGCTCTCAGCGCCTTCCGCCATAAACGGCAGGCTTAGAGGAAGCTGCCGGTCGATAAGGGTTTTCAGCCCTCCGGGAACGCTGAAATAGTACAACGGAAAAGACCATACGATGACATCCGCGGCGATCATTTTGTCGAGAATATCCGCCATTCCGTCATGGATCACACACTTCCCCGGCGTTTTATTCCAACAGGCAAAGCACCCTAAACAATTTTTTAGATTGGCCTTATCCACATCGATGATCTCTGCGTCCGTCCACCCGGCCCCGTTCAAAAATGCATGGGTCAGGCGCATGGTATTGCTGTGCTCCCCTTTCGGGGAACCGTTTAAGACCAGGACTTTCATGCTTTTGCCTCCGCTTCTAATATGGAGATGGCTTTGTTTGCCCAGTCAAGTCCGGCAGCGTGAAATGCTTCTCCGTACAGCAGTGTCATTTTCCAGTAGAGCGCCTTTCTGTCGTTGCCGACAACCGCTCCGTATTCAGAGATCGCCTCATGAGCCGCGCTCATCCCTTTACTGCTTTCAAGGCATTTTTCGCGGTACGTACGAAGCAGTTCCAGTGATTGTTCGATGCTTGTTTCTCCGGCGAAAAATACGCGCATCAGAAATGTGCTGCGGACACGCATTGCGTCGGCAATATCGGCTTCCGGCAGGGACAGCCACTTGGCAAGCTCCTCTTTTCCGCTCTTTGTTATGGTATATACTCTCTTGTTTGGTTTTTCACTCTGAATCACGCGCTCGCTGGTCAGCCAGCCGCAGCGCTCCATCGTATCCAGTTCCCGGTAAATCTGGCTGGTCTTTGCCTGCCAGAAAAACGAAAGGGAAGATTTAAAAGCCTTATCCAGCTCATATCCCGTCATAGAACCGTAATTCAGCAGCCCCAACAATCCATGTCTGAGCGACATATCATCATCTCCATACTTATATATTCAATAAGTTTAATATATAACTATTTTACTGTTAAGTCAAGGCGAAGCTGATAATTTAGAATTTTTAGAAAATGACAATGGACGATACTGCATGATGTTTGATGAAAATGAATGATCTGCGCATCCGTACACACAACGAGACATAAGGCCGCAAGAAGAAAGCGGCGGCACAACAGGAGAAATAACACAGGTTTTGCCGGCCTGTGCGAAATAGGCGAGTAGTGGATTCGCTGAAAACAGAAAAAAGAAAAGCCGTAGGACTTTTCATCCTACGGCAAATCTCAAAAACGAAAACTATCCTGATTGACCTGGGGTATTCGCAGCCCGGTTTTTTATTCCTCCATCATCTCTTTGACAAGCGCTATATGTTTTTCCATCATGCCGCTCCAGCCGGTTCCGTCGTCCAGAAAGGCTGCGCCGGTTCCGTCGTCCCTGGCGGCGCGCTCCAGCATGTTGTACTGATGCGCGTGCGAGGCCAGAATAACCTCTACCTTCTCTTTCTTCATGCGTTCCAGTGAATTCAGGAATTCCTGCTGCAGGGTAAGGGGCAGGCGGTTTTCCGTCAGTTCTTCCCGTGAAAGGCCGTTGATTCCGATCCCGCCGTGCATGGCGCAGGTAACGGAATCGCCCCGGTAAGGGGTGTGGATCAGAAAAGAGGTGGTGCCGGGCGTATGGCCGGGCGTCAGCACGGGAGTGATCGATGTATTGCCCCAGACGATCGGCTTGTCGTATTCATAAAAATGATGAATGGGGAAGCGCGGAACATGCTTTTCAAATAAAATCAGATCGGGGCGTTCGGTGAAAAAGAAGTGGTCGCGCTCGCCGAGAAACACCTCGCAGCCGCTGTATTCCTGC